>JAAEMV010000111.1 GCA_024225195.1 Planctomycetaceae bacterium
ATAAACTTACTGTCTCGCCCAACGAGCATATCGGGGGTGATTGTCTGAAACGCCGCTACCTGTTCTACGAGGCTCCCGTCAGGTAAGAAGTCCGCCGGGTTAAAAATGTAGCCCGGTTCAATATCATGAGAAACGGTCTTTCCAATTAGGTCGTTTGCGTTCGGGATCCAGTTGTCATCCGCAAGCCCGGGCTTGAAATAGTAACGCCTAAGTTCGTTGCTTAGAGGTTCCGCCAAATCGCTGGCCTTGATTTTTGTAAATGCTTTGATTTCAACTGAATTGGCCGGAAACGAAACCAAATCATCAAGGTTAACTTCCGCTACCTTCGCCTCTACCTCGGATGCCTGTCCGCTTTGCGCGACCATATGTATTTTCAATTCATCGCCAAGTGCTTGCGTCAAGGGAATTGCTTCTTCTGGATCGATGGCAATCGCAACCCTTTCGTCGCGTTGGTCTTTGGAACCTCTGCCAGAACCGGTGGCGTTGCTTAACTCAAGTCCCCCCTGAGTTGTCATTGAGCGATCGGTGGTTAACGCCACCATCGTGCCACCTTTGACTAATAATCGAATGCCATCCACTGGGATGGGCTTATTGCCTCTGACCTTAATCCCGCCCATCAACAACCCGTATTCCGTGGTCGATTCCTCCGACGCCTTGGGAAACGATGCGATCAAATCGAAACGATCGCCTTGCTTTAAAAACCTAAGTCCCGGGATCTTTTCGACATCAAGAAAAAATCCTTGCTTTCCCTCGGGGACACCTGCAACGATTCCAGTAGAACTTCCTTTGGGGAGAAAATCCGATTTTTTAAAGACAAAGTCTTTTCCTTTGTCACGCGCCATGACCCGATTGATAATTTGATCCATGCTGGTAACCCATTCCGGATTATTCTCAACCGTCTCTTTGGGAAGCCAAAAATAACTTTCATCCGCTAATTCCCGATCGTAAACATCTTCTCGGCGGACCTTTTCAAACGCTTTGAGCGACATCAGCGTCCGCGGAACAGCAACAAGTCCCTTGCGAGAGGGCTTGCCCGTTACTTTGCCAGTTCCAGATGGCAACCACCCCATTGAATTGGCCACTCCATACAAAACCAAACCAAGGCCAGCGACAATTAAAGTCGACAGCAGCAATTTTGGTAATGCACTAGAGGATGAAGGTTGTCGGCGGTTTGACATATTCAAGTTCCAATCGCGGCTTATTTTACGTCAGTGGTGATTTGTAAATGAATCAAGCGATAAAAAGCCAAACCGCCTTTAAAAACGGTTTGGCTTCAGTTTGTCCAGCCTTAATCAAGCATAGCTTACGCAGCTTAACAGGCTGATTTTCAACTTATTCACCGACGAAGGAATCAGCACTGTTGTCAGGAGCACCGGTAGTAGCATCTGCATTTGTTACAGGATTGTTGTCCATTTCACCGGAGGTCGTATTTCCAGTGATATCAGCCCAAGTAACTCCACCCGTTGCAATAAGTCCATCGTTGGTCGCGTTCTCAGTAAAACCAGCATACTCACCCGTAACGATGGCGAGGTTGTCTTCGGCGTGAGCACCGGGAAGCATACCTGCACCAATTGCATACTGATCTGCTACTTTGTGACCGAAAACAGAAACGGCTACTAAAGAGATCAATGCAACTGCAGCAACAATGATGATGTACTCAACCAAACCTTGTCCGCGACGACTTCTTCTCTTCATATTCAAACTCATGGTCTATCTCCAAAAACGAAAATTAAAAAACAAAAATAAATTCCACCATCTCCAAAACGCGGCATGTTCTGGTGGGGCACATGCCCTGATTCATCGAAAATCCGTCAAATTTCGGTCGCAAAATGCTGGCCAATCAATCTCCACGGAGCGTCGTAGAAAGGTCGGGGCCAAAACGGACCAAGACAATTCAGGCAAGGATCTCTCGCGGTTCCCAAGACAATGCAAACATCCCTGAGGGTTGACCGGCATCGCTTGCAGACAATCGCAAGCAAAAAACCGAAGTTTGCGAAACAATTGTGACCGCGGCCAATGTTGGCACCGAGCGAGTCTCTGTCCGCAAAAATACTCTAAACGCGAGGTGGCGCCCGAGGTCGGGCGAAAGAAATACGTGTAGAAACGTAGGCAGATTCCAGCGATTCACAAGATAGATCTTGCAATGCTTGGTACTCAACAAAGTGGTACAGACTGGCCTGCTCGGCGTTGTTAGAAACCAATGACCGACAAATTAAGCACTCGTTGCAGTCATGGCTTGGCCTAGGTTCGGAAGAGGTTACCGCCGATAGATTAACGTCGGCACTTTCAATTGCCTTGCTCTTAACACAGCAACCGCAACTCCCCTTGCTTGACTGCGAAGCAACCGAAGTTCCAACACAATCCGAAACGTGAAGCAATCCAGGAAATTGCCCGGCAATTAGCAATCCGCATAGGAGCGATCGAATTGTAATCTGGAGGGAATTCACGAAGGCTAACTCTTATCAAACAGGTGAGTCTTGCAGTCTCATTTGCAGTTTCGAGATTGTCAAGTTGCTTTTTTAATAATTAAGCGATCTTGCTGGCTATCTTTGAGATACGCAAGAACTTCAAGAGCAGTTCACGTACCCAAACGCAATTGATTTGCATCGAAAAACAAAACACGAAACCACTCCCCCCCCACAAAGGGTGAGCACCTCGATCGCTGACGAAACCCAATGAACGTTTCGTTGCGTTCGATTAGAATCACCCAACTTTGCGATAGAATTTACTGACGAACACAACCATCAAAACAATGTGATAACTGATAACCTGTGATGAAAATCTAAGAGACGCCGCCGCGGCAGCGAATTGGACAAACAATCGCACAGCTGAACTCCCAAGCATCGACCCGCCCTCAAGAAGGTTCACTCAAACGTGCCAAGATTCAGACGTGCCGAGATACCGCTTAGAACGGCTCAGCACTTCTCGATATTCGATGGGCAAACCGCGCGAACGTGATTTGAGTAACACTGGGCAGTTCAGTTCCTGTAGCCCACGCTTGCAAACGCCCCTACATCTTCACTGATTGGATAAAATCAGACAAAAATTACGGTGGAGTGAGTCCCTCCTGCCTATTGGATTTCCAACTCCCCCTAATTAAACTATTTCGGTCTCCCAATCTGAGTTCTGAATTTTGAATTCTAAGCTATCAATTCATTCCGTATTCAGCCTACCGCTCCAACTTTTTAAGCCCCATTGGTTATCAAATGAAAAATTCAAATCTGACTCCTACCAACAAGCCACGTCTTGATAATTCTTCTCCCTCACGACGAACCAACTCAAGATCCGGATCGACAACGCGATTCGGAGTTCTCTTCGCAATTCTCGTTATCGGAGTGGCGGCAATCTACGGTGGTCGAATTTATCTAGACGCTCAAGTTCCAAAAGGTAGTGACGAGTTTAAGAAAGCATCCGCCGATAATCCGAGCGCACCAACGGAAGAAAAAGAGACAGGTGTTGAAATTATTACGGGGATTTTCAGTGGTTCCAAACCCTCCAAAGAGATGGTCGAATTACAAAGTAAGACCGCAGACGAAGTGGAATTTACTTATGAAGCGATCGACAAAATGACCCCTGAAGAACTGGCAAGTAATATTGGTATTCTCTCAAAGCGACTGGTGGAATTACGAGGCAGCCTACCACCATCGATTGCCGGTGCTAGTGCTGGTGGACCGCCACCCAAAAAGAAGGAAAAAAAGGACGGGGATGCTGAAGAAAAAGTCGTGACCGTTCTCTCACTCGCATTACCACTAGAAGTCATGCGTCAAATTGCCGAGCAGCGAAAGTAAACCTAAGCCTCAGCGGCCGACTATTAGACTTGCCGTTCACCTGCTTAGCCAACGCAACCGTTTTTTTGCCAAATGGCTAGGTTACCTTAACAATGGCGGTCTTTCCTGATAGTTGGTTGGCTGCGCTTTCCGAACGCCAAGCGTAAGTCCTTCTGAGATGTACAGAAACAGCCAAACACAACTCTGAACAGAACGTTCGTGCAAAGTACATCGTTAAACAAATCTGGAAACACCGCTTTTAATTTTCGTAGCGCCGCTTTTACAACAATGCCTTCGTCCGGTTTTCTTGCGGCAAAACCTCTGTAGAATTAATGGCTCCGGGTGTCCTTATAAAACGCCCCGAGCAACCTTCACTCTGTCTTCACCAAAACTTGGTTGGGAAACATTCATGGCCAATAAATTATCAATTGTGTTTGCACTGGCTTTTTCTTGTCTTGGAATTTTCGCTGACTGTTGTCCCGCACAAACGGACGACTTTCAATTCGACGCGACAGCAAAAGCGACTCCAGCAGTTCTACCTGAGACTGGTTCTGCACTTGAGCTTGAACTTGGAGACCACATCTGCCTGATTGGCAATGCTTTGGGTGAACGCATGCAACACCGCAATCACTGGGAAACTTCACTGCACCAAATTCACGCCGACAAAGAACTGACAGTTCGTAATCTTTGCTTTCCAGGCGACACTGTCGATCTGAGATTGCGGTCGCTTAACTTTGGTTCTCCCGATGTCCATCTAGCACGATCCCGCGCCAGCGTGATCCTAATGATGTTCGGTGCCAATGAAGCGTTTCAGGGAAAAGCGGGGGTAGACAAGTTTGGAGAAGAACTCGACCAGCTCGTGCAAGACACAAAGACCAAGATGTACAATTCTTCGGGAATCGGAGCCAAGATCGTCCTCGTGTCACCAACCGCCTTCGAAAACACCGGGGACGTGAATTTACCCGACGGGATCCGACAGAATGAAAACCTCAGCATCTACACGGATAAAATTGAATCAGTTGCAAGGAAGAATGGCGTTGGTTTCGCTAATATTTTCGAACCTACAAAATCACTTTTTGAAAACAGCGAAACCCGTCTCACTCTCGACGGCATGCAACTCAACGACGATGGCTATCTAGCCCTGGCGCCGATACTTAACAATGCACTTTTCGGAGAGCCTGGAAAAGACCTTAATCTAAATCCGCAACCGCCAAATCCACAACTGAAAGCGGCAATTCAAGATAAAAACTTTCACTGGTGGCATCGCTATCGAGCAGTCAATGGTTTTTCCATCTACGGCACGCGCGGTCAAGCGGGCTCCGATGGCACCTACAACAATGAAGACGTCATGGAGAGAGAAAGAGCGATTCTTGATCAAATGACGATTAATCGAGACCAACATTTATGGGCAGTTGCACAAGGAGCAGAACCAGCCGATAAAATTGATGATAGTAATACGTTGCCTTTTATTAATCCAAAAACTAACGTGGGCGGACCTGATGACAAACAGGCCAAGGCAGGAAAACTTGGATCTCTCGAGTATAGCTCTGCAGAGGATCAGGTTTCGAAATTCAAACTCGCGGAAGGATTCGAAATCAATGTTTTTGCCACCGAGGAAGATTTCCCCGAACTTGCGAATCCTGTCGCCCTAAACTTTGACAGCAAGGGAAGGATGTGGGTCTCTACGATGCCGTCCTACCCACATTGGAAACCCAAAACAAAGCTCGAAGACAAATTACTGATTCTGACCGATAAGGATTCAGATGGACGCGCCGACGAATGCAAGGTGTTCGCCGATGGACTGTACGTTCCAACGGGATTCGAATTAGGCGAGGGAGGAGCCTTTGTCGCTCAACAACCTGACATCCTCTTCCTAAAAGATACGGATGGTGACGATGTTGCCGACACCCGGGTTCGCCAAATTGTCGGCATGGGCACTGCAGACTCCCACCACGGTATCGCCGCCTTTGAATGGGGGCCGGGTGGAGGACTGTATTTCGGCGAGGGAACTTTTAAATACTCTCAAGTAGAAAGCCCCTATGGTTTGACTCGGTGCAACGAAGCAGGCATCTGGCGCTATCACCCGAAAACTCATGAAACCGAAGTTCATGCGAATTACGCCTTTGCCAACCCATGGGGACACGTGTTCGACAAATGGGGTCAAAACTTTATTGCGGATGCATCCGGTGGCCAGCATTACTGGTCGGCGTTGATCTCCGGCAAAACAACTTATCCCGCCAAACACCCAGGGGGGAACCATTACAAAAGAACGATGAACATTGCCAAGAAGGCAAAAGTAGCGGATGCCCCAAAGTTACTTAAAAAACGCATCCGCCCAACATCTGGCTGTGAAATTGTCTCGAGTTCAAATTTCCCACCTGAGATGCAGGGGAATTATTTATTCAATAACGTAATTAGCGAGAGAGCGATCCTGAACCATAAGATGGCGGAAGAAGGTTCTGGATTTTTTGCAACTGAAACTGAACCGCTTCTCCAATGTGAGGATGGCAATTTTCGACCTGTCGATATCCAATTTGGTCCAGATGGGGCACTCTACATTGTCGATTGGCACAACGCATTAATTGGACACCTTCAACATAATCTTCGTGAACCCAATCGTGATCATAGCCACGGTAGAATTTGGAGAATTTCCTACAAAGGACGCCCGCTCGTCCAGCCGCCTAAAATCGACGGGGCGCCGATTGCAGAACTCCTTGACCTTCTCAAGCTTCCGGAAGATCGAACGCGTTATCGAGTTCGGCGAGAAATCGCGGCAAGAGAATCCGAATCGGTGATCACGGAATTAAAGAAATGGCTGAACAATGCTGACCCAGCCGACCCCAATTTAGAGCACCAGTTGCTAGAAGGCCTCTGGGTTTATCAAACGCACAATGTAGTGAACCAAGAACTACTTGAAAGAATGCTCAAATCAAAAGATTACCACGCCAGAGCTGCGGCAGTTCGAGTTTTGTCTTACTGGCATCCCAGGGTCGACAATGCAACCGGTTTATTGGAGGCGGCTATTGAAGATAAGTCGGCAATGGTAAGAGCTGAGGCTGTCAGAGCGGCAAGCTTTTACCCACCGGAAGAGGTGGCCGAGTCCGTTCTTAACGTTTTGGAGCAAGAAACTGACGAACAGCTCGAATACCTACTCGATGAAACAATGAAAGTTATCGAAGGAACCAATTGACCTTTCATTCGCCCCGCCCATCCCGACGTTAACCTAACCCTGCAAACTCCAGTTAAATTTGCAGGGACAGTTGTAGCTGGCCACAAAATTCTCTTGAAAACCTTCTAGGAAAACTTTTCAACAAACCATAATTGAGAATTTGTTTTCCCTGCTCAGCCCGTCACGCCGACAGAAGCCTTAAACTCGACATTTTAAAAATCGACCATCATGCAAAAAAAACTTGCCTCTCTCTTGTTGTCTTGCATTGTCATCTTGATTGGTGCTAACTCGCCTAACGTTCTTGCACAAACTCATTCGCATTCCGAAGCGAATCAAGACATTAAACCGCCCAAGGTTTTTCTCGACAAAAATCCTCGTATTGTTAAGTACCAACTAAAACGACTGAGCAATGCCCGTCTTCTGCTCGTGGAACGCAGCGACGACGACCCTAAGTATTTACTTGTACATCAGGAGATCCTCGGAAGAGAAGGCATAGCCAAAGGTGATCTTGATGATGCAGTCCAAGCGATTGCCAATATAAACGACACCGATCCTGTGACCGAATTGCTCGCGTTAATCCCTGACGTTGATTCCGAAGGCCAATTAACGGGAAGCGCTAAACAGTTCGTCAGCCTTTTGCTTGAACAGAAGATCGAAACTCTTCGGTCAAGAACCGGTTCGCTTATTGAAGCAACGGAAGCCGACAGTCGCCTACTCAACATTGCTGGCTTTGCCGGTTTAATGCTGACTGGATCCTCTGAAAAAGCATTCGAACTTGCATCCAAGAATCCCCTTAAAATGGCAACACTTCTGGAATCAATCCCAATGATTCCCAGCCAAAAGATCCGCAACTCCTTGAATATTAAAATCACTGCAATGCTAAGCGATCAACAGCCAATCGGCGTAAGACTTGCTGCCGTGAATGCCATGAACAGCCTTACCAGTGATTTCTCAAATAACTTCAAGACAATTGCACCTCTCGTCAACAACCCGAATCTCCGTGCATCGGCTGTGCGAGCGTTACTTAAAATTCCTCGCAAGAATCGAGATGCTTCCGTTGCCGAAAAACTTGCCTCATTCCTCGTTAAATTTGCTGAGGACACTCCCACAGCCAAGCGGACTTCTGACACCTTCATCGAAGCCATGCAACTTGCAGATCAAACACTCGGTCTTTTGCCACCAGAAATGAGCGACCGTTACCGCAAGCGTCTCAGCGACGTCAGTGTTAGGGTCATTCTGATTCATACTGTTGAAGAAGAAATGAGATATGACGTTCCTTGGTTTGCGGTGCAAGCCGGAACTGACATTCAGATCATATTAAAAAACGAAGACTTAATGGCTCACAACTTAGTCATCACCAAGCCGGATTCCTTGCAAAAGGTTGCACTACAAGCCGCTGCCGAAGGCCCGACCGTCGGCCCAAGCGGAAAACAATATGTCCCTGAATCGAGCGATGTTCTGATCGGCACGGAAATGGTTTCGGCAGAGAAACAGTCCCGCATCACTTTCAGGGCTCCCAGCGAACCGGGAGAATACCCCTACGTCTGCACTTTCCCGGGACATTGGATGCGTATGTATGGCGTCATGGTAGTGGTCGACGACCTTGGCGAATTCCAGCGAAACCCTATCGAACCCAAGGACCCGGTTGGATCCAATCGCCCGTTGGTAAAAGCTTGGACAGTCGAAGACTTTAATGACAAAATTGAAATGGGACTGCGAGGAAGAAGCTTTGAAATTGGCAAGAAAATCTTCAATGAAGCAACCTGTGCTCAATGCCATCAGGTTGGCGAGATTGGGAAGGCCGTTGGCCCCGATCTAACCGATCTGTGGGCACGCTGGAAAGGTGATGCCGCTGGCGTTCTTAGAGAAGTCATTGAGCCCTCCCATAAAATTGACCCAAAGTATATCGTTCGCAAAGTCATCACTCTCGACGGCGACGTGATTTCAGGAATTGTCGTGGCAGAGGATAAAGAGACCATTTCAATCTTACCAAACCCTGAATCTCCAGAACCAACGGTAATCGCACAAGACGACATTGACGACATGATTAAGTCATCCGTGAGCATCATGCCCAAAGGACTGATGGACCGTTTCACCGAAGACGAGATTTTTGAGTTACTTTCATATTTAAGAAGTATTAACTCAACTAAATAGCGTCGAGTGTGTCGAGCATTTTTTTAATAGGCTTCGATTTACCAGAAGGCTGGCAGACGAAAGGCTTTTGCAGGGCAGGGGAACCCGCTTGCCAACAAATTCGCTGAAACCAAAGATCACCCCAAATCATTTTTGTTTCTCGATTGGTTTTTGCCACCGCACACTGCCACCTCGCTGAACCTGCACTCGTAGCTCTTTTGCCATTTCTTGATATTTGTTCTTGTTCGCCATTTTCTGATCTCGTGTTTCGAGTGGATCAGCGGATAAGTTATACAGCTCTTGAGCTTCAAAAGGACTATTCTGAAGTAATTTCCAATCACCTCGAATCATTGCATTCGCAATTAACCCCCCGTACCTCAGGCCACCTTCACGGCGGTGAAAAAAGAGATCTCGTTTAGCGATTGATTCTGTTTCCTTTTTAAGCAGTGGCAGCAGACTGACCCCATCAATTGGATGCCCAAACTTGGCCCCCGCAACCTCACACACTGTGGGGAACAGATCCATCGTGATCATGCGTTCCTTAGATCTCGAATTCGCATCGATCTTCCCAGGCCACACAAAACAGGTGGGAACCCGCAAGCCCCCCTCGTACATGCTTTGCTTCCCGTCCCGCAACTCGCCGTTATTCGCCCCGACATTTAACTGACCACCATTGTCTGAAGTAAAAATAACGAGAGTGTTACGGTCGAAACCCGTCTCCCGCAATGTTGTCATTACCCGCCCAATCCCAGAATCCATGTGTTCTATAAGTGCGACAAGTTTAGCTCTTTTGTCGCTCATTTCAGATTCCCGCTGTTTGACCTTTTGATACCAATCCTTGGGCGGCTGGATCGGTGTGTGCGGCGCGTTGTACGTTAGGCAAAGAAAAAATGGAGACGGCTTGCCAACTCGGGATCTTAAATAATCGCACGACCAATCAGTGAAAAGATCAGTTGCATGTCCTTTCACATCAATCACTTGATTGTTGAGGTACATATATTCAATATTGTGACGTCGATGCTGATAGTAGTCATCCATCATGTCAGCTAAAAAACCATGGAACAAATCAAATCCACGGTCAACCGGTCGATTGGGAGCTTCAAGTCCCAAGTGCCATTTACCAATTAATGCGGTATCGTAACCAGCGGTTTTCATCACTCGGGGCAGCAAAACAGATTCGGGATCTAAGTAGCCCCAATTATTTTCGGGGTGCGTGCGAATCACCCCGGGAACACCAACCAGTTCCGGATAGCGTCCGGTCATCAACGATGCACGTGACGGGGAACAAACAGGACAATTTGCGTACGCAAACTCAAACCTCATCCCCGATTTAAATAAAGCATCAATATGGGGTGACTGCAGGTCCTCGGCGCCAGTGCAACCTAGATCTCCATTCCCCAAATCGTCCGCCATAATCACGATTATATTCGGTTTTTCCTGCAATTCATCTGACTGCAAAACGCCTGCCTGAATCGCAAACAACACAGCAACACTAAAGAACCAACTAATTCGCTGCATCGCACTCACCTCCGCTTGATTGGGTTATGGGCATCGGCTTTAAATGTAAACGATTCACCACCTCGAGACTACAACTTACCCAATCAATGCTCTCGCTAAAGATTATTTCATTTGATTTACGGGCACGGACCCCAGACCTGCACGGACAACCTCATTATTTTTCTGTTTATGATTCCAATGAGGGCCGACCCCCGTTTTCCTATTTATTTCAATTGAGTTAAGCTAGGGATTAACCAATCGAATCTCATGCAAGAGCGCGGAATGCAAGACCAGCTAAAACTTACCGCCGCCTGTGCATTCGGACTGGAAGCGATTGTAAAGCGGGAATTGATTGCACTGGGCTATACACCAAGCATCTCGCAACCTGGACGCGTCGATTTCGCAGGTGACTGGGCCGCCGTCTGCCGCACTAATCTCTGGTTGCGAACAGCCGACCGCGTCCTTATCGAAGTCCAGAAATTTGATGCCCCGGATTTCGATGCGCTATTCGATACGGTTAAAGAGTTTGACTGGAGTCAATTCATTCCAGCGGATGCAGCTTTCCCGGTTATTGGCCGATCCCGACTTTCCCAGCTAACGAGTGTTCCTGCAGTCCAACGAAGTGTAAAACGGTCGATCGTCGAAAGCCTTCTGCACTACCACGATGTCAATTCCCTGCCCGAATCAGGAGCAGAATACAAGGTTGAGATTGCACTCTTGAATGATGTGGCGACCCTGACCATTGACACCACAGGGCCTAGCCTTCACAAGCGAGGTTATCGAAAATTAGTCGCCGAGGCTCCTCTCAAGGAAACGTTGTCAGCCGCTCTGGTTTCGCTCAGCGTGTGGAACCCCGAACGCCCTTTGATTGATCCCTTTTGCGGTTCCGGAACCATCGCAATCGAAGCCGCGCTCCAAGGGCTTAACATTGCACCGGGAATCAATCGATCTTTCACTTCGAAAAACTGGGAAATCATTCCCGATGAGCTATGGGAACAAGCTGTCGAAGAAGCCAAAGACCTCGAAAAAAAAACATTACGATTCCAAATCATCGGGACTGACCGAGACAAGGAAGTTTTAAGCCTGGCCCGTTACCACAGCCAACAAGCAGGGGTCGCCGATTACGTTCATTTCCAAAACCGTGACTTCGATCAACTCACCAGCAAACGCGAGTATGGTTGTATCATTACCAACCCACCCTACGGTGAGCGACTTGAGGACCAGGAACGCCTGCTTGGATTATACCGAAGCATTCCCGCCATAATGCAACGCCTTCCAACTTGGTCATTGTTCCTAATTACGAACATGCCGAAATTCGAAGCCATTATTCAAAAGTCGGCGACGCGACGCCGAAAATTATTTAACGGCCGTCTGGAGTGCACTTACTATCAATTTCTTGGCCCCCGCCCACCCCGAGGGTATAGCCCCGAGGATACCGCGACGTCGCTTCAGCCCCTCGACACTGAACTGGAATTGCCTGCCAACCCGCAGATTCCATCTCCAACGGAAACCGCAGCGCCCGTGAATCACAATCACTCGGCCGACACTGCTCCTCCATCAAGTCAAACGCCGAGTGCTGATTCATCTGTTACGCCTTCAACCCAAGAGCAACTCGAACTCCGACAAACTTCCCCCTCGATTAGCCGGTCGCAGCCGATCGATTCAACGGTTCTTCCATTGTTTGGTGGACTGCATCCAAAAGACAGGGAACAGGCCGGGTTACTGGCGAACCGGCTTAAAAAAAGAGCAAAACATTTGCGCCGCTGGCCCACCAAAAGAAACATCACGTGTTTTCGAATTTACGAACGAGACATTCCGGAAATTCCACTCGTTATCGACCGCTACGAAGACCACCTTCACATCACAGAGTACGACCGCCCCCACGATCGGGATCTTGCGAGACACGGAGCATGGCTGGAACTCATGAAGACCACCGCTTCTGAAACGCTTGAAATCCCGCTAACACACACACACTTAAAAAAACGACGCCGCTCCAATTCTTTTCAGCAGTACGAAAAGATAGCCTCCTCAGGCAAATTGATAACCGTTCACGAGGGCGGAATGAAATTCGCGGTCAACCTAGTCGATTATGTCGACACCGGACTCTTTCTCGATCACCGGACAACAAGAAAGATGGTACAAGCGGAGTCGTCAGGGAAAGACTTTTTGAATCTGTTTGCCTACACCGGTTCTTTTTCAGTATACGCCGTTAAAGGAGGCGCCACACGCGCTACCACCGTCGATCTTTCTAAAAACTATCTTGATTGGGCAAAGCAGAATTTCCAGCTAAATGGAATCGACCCGCTTCAGCATCAATTTGTCGCACAAGATTCTATTGATTTCCTCGAAACCGCCGCTGAGGACAAACGTAAACGATTCGATCTCGCCATCGTCGATCCGCCTACCTTCTCGAATAGCAAACAGACTGAACTTGATTGGGATGTCCAAGAGCGTCATTGCGAGTTGCTCGAAAAAGTACATGGAGTCATGAGACTTGGAGGGGTTGTTTACTTCTCGACAAACTTTCGAAGGTTTAAATTTGACGACCAGTATTTAGGCGATCTTTTTGAGATTCGTGAAATCAGCAAACAGACCGTCCCTGAAGATTTCAGAAATCGACGCATCCACCGTTGCTGGCGATTGGTCGTCAAATGGTAGGCTTGCGAGATTGGCGACATGTCGTTCGGATTACGCGAGTCAACTATTTATCATCACACCGCTGACTTCTCGGACAGTTCCTGCAAAATAATTAATTAACGGGTGAAAAATTACTTTTCAGTACGGTACTGGCGTGAACAACCGAGATTTTTTCCACAGGGCGTATGCGAATCACCACGCGACATCCAGCAGACCCTATCGACGAAACGGCAGCTATCTCATTAAACTAGCGTTTTAGCGACTCGAGATGCTTCCCGAGCAACTTGTGAAGCCCCTGCAAGACACGAAATAAAGCCTATTCGAATCCAGGATTATCATGACCGAGAAGAACCCAACCAGCGACGAGTCGGTGAAGCCAAAGCCGAAATCATCACGGAAGCTTTTTGCTTTTCTGATTTTGCTCTGCGTAGCAATGGGTGTGATTACTTTGCGAGTTAACTCGCAACGCAGCACAAAAAAATGGGTCGAAGATCTTGGTGGGAGTGTCGTTTACCATATCGAACGTGGAGAGAAAAACGAATCTCTCAGCCCAGACGAAATGAAAGCCAAACCGGGTGGGTTCATGCTGAACGTCGTCGGGATCGATTACGTGTCGGCAATCAAAGAAATCAATCTGCCGGAAGCTGAGATCGCAGACATTGAACCACTCTCCAAACTCTCGGAATTAGAATTGGTTCGGATTCTTCCGAACAAAGTCAATACGCTACAACCGCTCGCCCAATCGAGATCTTTAACGAGGCTTGAGATTTCAGAAAACCCAATCGCTGACCTGAGCCCAATTGCTAACAATAAAGGTATGAGAATCCTTCAACTCAATGGAACAGACGTTGAAAACATTGGTTGCTTTTCCGACTTTCCCGAGCTAGTGAAAGTGGATCTGGTTAACACGAAGGTTCGGGACCTGTCGCCCATGAAAGAGTTGGGCAACATCAAATCCCTGAAAGTGACTAATTCTGAGTTGAAGGATTTGTCGCCGCTCGAGAATTTCACCAAGCTAAAGTCACTCTCCCTTGCGGGTTGTTCAGTCGCCGGCAATGATGACTTTGCAACCGCCCTCGGACCCATCAGCAATTTAGAGATCGAGACTCTGGACCTCTCCGGAACCAAGCTAGGCGATCTCAGTCTGCTCGCAAATCTAACCAAGTTAGAGA
>JAAEMV010000112.1 GCA_024225195.1 Planctomycetaceae bacterium
ACAAGTTTATCGATTCGCTCAACCCACTCGACTAGGCACACGCGTTTGGCCTGTCCCGAGTACATCTCCCTTTCAAGGGGTCGAGTTTCCATTCGGTCGAGTTTCGATTCGAAAATCTGGCTGACCTATTTTGCTGATTGCCTAAGCACGAATTCGAGAGATTACATTCACTCAGAAATTTGAAAATTCCCAGCGAAATGCTCGGCTAACCGTTACACTAAGCAACTGAGTTGGTCAGACGATCGCTGGCAAACCGACTGGTTTGCGAGAGGAAAGTCCGGGCTCCACAGGACAGGATGGTCGGTAACGCCGACCGATCGTGAGATTAGGGAAAGTGCAACAGAAAATAGACCGCCTGAAACTTGGTTCGCCAAAGATCAGGTAAGGGTGAAAAGGTGGGGTAAGAGCCCACCAGTACTCGGGGTGACTCGAGTAGCTTGGTAAACCCCATCCGGAGCAAGGCCAAACAGAAAGAAGCGGTTGTCCGCCGCGTTTTAACTTTCGGGTAGGCTGCTTGAGTGCGTCAGCAATGTCGCGCCTAGATAAATGATCGTCGCCGGTGCAAACTGGCCACAGGACCCGGCTTACGACCAACTCGTTTTTTACTTTTAAGACGCTTAGCCACCGATGTCGAATTAGATCTTCCATCCCCGCAAGAGAGCCAACCATGAAGAATTCTCTGTGGCCTTTTCGGATCATCCTGCTCTTCGCCACGCTAATGGGACTGGCCTCACTCAACACCGGTTGTGTCCCTGAGGGTAATAACCAAGTCGCAACCGATTCAGCTGCTGGCTCTTATGAGAGCCTTGACCGGAGTACCCCTCAGGCAAGTTTTGAAACGTTCGTTGCGGCTATCAATTCCGACAATCACGCCACGCGACTGGCTTGCTTAACCACCTCAGAACAGAACCGTGAAGCCGGGGCCGCCGCCATGAATCTGATGCAATTAGCCGTCAAAAGCCCAAGCGACGGCGATCGGTTTTTAAAAATCCTCGACGACCACGGGTTGACCCAAAAGGCCGTCAACCGTGCTATGTCCACCTCTGGTGCCGGATCAATCGGAATGCCGGGATTCACCGAAAAGATGGGTGAAAAAATTCAAGACCTTCCCGAATTCCACAATAAGATTTCTAAATTAGCCATCCGGCCCCCGCTTGAGGAACTCACCTTCATCTCCGCCAATCAAGAAAACAATCAGATGATCGGTCGAATCAAGATCGGCGACCGTGATGCCCGTATTACTTTTCGCCAAATTGATGGTATCTGGCTAATTGACAGTCCAATGCATTGAGCATGATTGCTCTCCAAGCGGCTAAAACCTCCGGTTCAACCGCCCCAAGAATCTCCAAAACCCAAGCATAGATTCACGGACAAATCCGTCTACCCTGGACTTACTCGCTCGGTTTCGGCAAAGCAGTTTCCGCTTCGTCTCCAAGTTCCGTCTGCCAATCATGCAGGATCTGAAGCGCGTTCATTGGTGTCAACGCATTCGCATCGAGTGATTTAATCTTGTCGACTAAGGGGTGATGAGTTGTGCCAAAGAGAGTCATCTGGATCGGGCCAGTCGAACCGCCACCTTGCGACGTTATCATCTCACGGTTTTGCTCGACCTCACCGCTAGACTCTAACTTTTCGAGGATTTGCTCCGCTCGGCGATTGACCCAATTCGGAACTCCAGCCAATCGAGCAACGTGAATTCCATAACTTTTGTCTGCACTACCAGGAACAATTTTGTGCAGAAATACAATCTTCTCTTCCCATTCGCGGACTGCCACGTTGAAGTTACTGACCCCGTTGAAATCCTTTTCCAATTCAGTCAACTCGTGATAGTGCGTCGCAAACAATGAACGACAACCGATTTGATCGTGTAAATATTCAACGATCGCCCACGCGAGGGAGACACCGTCGTAGGTACTAGTTCCTCGGCCAATTTCATCCAGAATCACTAAACTTCGGGAGGAGGCTGTATTTAAAATGCGAGCGGTCTCAGTCATCTCGACCATAAATGTAGATTGACCTCGCGACAATTCATCGCTGGCACCTACTCGGGCAAAAATCTTATCAACCAATCCCAATTTCGCTTCTTTGGCGGGAACGAAGCTTCCAATCTGACCCAACAGACTGATGAGAGCCACCTGACGAATGTAGGTACTCTTTCCCGCCATATTTGGACCCGTGATCAGATGTAGGACGCCGTGTTCTTCATCGATCACCGTATCATTAGGGATAAACGCTCCAAGTGGTTCGATGATGTCGAGGACTGGATGTCGACCTTCGACAATCTTAGTCACACTGTCCTCGACAAACTCTGGGCGGCAATAACTCTGCTCCACCGCCAATTGAGCTAATCCACCAATCGCGTCGAGGGTCGCAATGATCTGAGCATTCGACTTAAGCCGGGAGGTATGAGCACGCACCAATTGGCGTAGATTCTCAAACAACCTGATTTCAAGTTCATCCGCTTTTGAATCGGCCGCCAAAACCTTTTCTTCATACTCTTTCAATTCCGGAGTGATGTATCGCTCGGCATTCTTGAGAGTTTGTTTACGAATAAAATCGGAAGGAACTTTATCTCGATGAGAATGCGTGCATTCAAGGTAGTAGCCAAAGACTTTATTGAATCCGACCTTCAGACTTGGGATCCCCGTCTCATCGCAAATCCGTTGTTGGTAATTTGCGATCCACTGCTTCCCTCCAGCAGCGAGTTTCCTCAGCTCATCGAGTTCACTATCGAACCCTTCCTGAATAAATCCTCCGTCTTTGATTTGGGCAGGGCAAGGATCCACAAGCGCGGCCTCGAGCTCTTCTCGCAAATCGACACATTCGTCAAGCTCCGCCTCAAGCTGCTGCAACCACAGCGTCTGACAACCAGTTAACTTCGACTTTAACTGAGGAACTGCAGCTAACGTTTTCGCAATGTAACTGAGGTCTCTCGGAGAAGGCCGGCCGGAAGCAACCCTTGCAAGCAATCGCTGGAGATCAAAAACTCCCTTCAGATACTCTCGCAAATCGTTACGAAGCGTTTGGACGTCACACAGCTCACCGACCGCATCCTGCCGGTGAATGATCTCATTCATTTCAGTCAACGGATTTGTCAACCAATCACCAAGTAGGCGACTCCCCATCGGAGTCTTACAACGATCAATCACACCAAACAGTGAACCTTCGCGTTGCCCAGTTCGAATGGTCTGGCTAATCTCAAGGCTACGCCACGTTGCAGAATCAATCTCTACAAAATTTGACTGGCGGTACGCCTGTATGTGATCAAAGTGCTCAAGCGACGCCTTTTGGGTCTCACGTAAGTATTCCAAAATTCCGCCGGCAGCTCCGACAGCCAACGAACCGAACTCGGCGATCCCAAATCCATCCAGCGACGCAACTCCCAGTTGTTTTTTCAATAACTCTTCGGACGACTGAATTCCAAAACTCCAGTCGGGGCGACGAGTGATCATCGCGTCTGGAAAAAGCTCTTTGTCAAATTCACTGAATCGATCGGGAACCAAGATTTCACTCGCGCCCAACCGAGCCAACAAATCGACTAGTTGCTTTTGCCCAACCGCCGTTACATAAAACCGCCCCGTCGACGTCTCAGCCCAAGAGACACCAAATTGACCTTCACAATTATCACCGCCGCTTTGTTTTCCCTTGGAGAATTCCGGCAGAACCGCCACAAGGTAATTGCTTACCGCTGGATCGAGCAAAGCCTGATCGGTGACGGTACCTGGGGATACAATCTGCGCGACTTCCCGTTTAACAAGTCCCTTCGCCGTCTTCGGATCTTCAACTTGATCACAAACTGCGACGCGAAATCCCTGCTTGATGAGTTTTCCTAAATACGAATCAAGCTGGTGATACGGGAAGCCCGCCATCGGAATCGCATTGGATTTGTCGCGACTGGTCAGGGTCAGTCCGAGTATCTTGGCGGCGACTTTTGCGTCGTCATGAAAAAGCTCATAAAAGTCCCCCATGCGAAAAAAAAGCAGTGCGTCACCGCAAGCTTTTTTCGCATCGTCATACTGTTGCATCATCGGAGTTTTAGACATAGCCAAAATGTAACAAGCTTGCCGCAGGCTTTCGAGTGGCAACTACCAATCCCCGCTAAATCAGGGGAATATTTCCCGATTAACGGACCCCCTAATTCCTCTAATTGACAATTTTTCTATTCCAGCCAAATACCAGTTGATCACTGCCCCAGAGTGTCAATGAAGATTTCTCGCCACCGGCACGAGGACAAATTCAGGCTCTCGTGCACGAATGTTTAAAATAACCCCACCAAACGGTACTAAAGCATCAGCGTCCAACCTCACGAGAACATTCACTTTCGACAAAACAGGGCATCCTCAGGATGTAATTGGTTGAGCTAGGCATAGATGCTGTCTATACTAATTTTGAATGGGCAAGTGGCGTTCCTGTTGCTCCTGTTCCCCATCCTTTGCCAGTTTATTTTCGGTTCACTCGAATCGTGAACTCGACCGCGAAACGGCGAGTTCTCCCTGATGCAACACCTGGAGATATGTTCGTGGACTCGAACCCTCAATCTAACGCCCAACCTGTACCCTTTGTTTTCACATCGCCAGATGTTCCAGAAGACTCACCGTTCGATTTTTGGGGAATTCTCAATCGCCGAAAATGGCTGGTATTTCTAGGTTTAGTTACCGGAATGGCCCTTGGGGCCATCTACGACGCACAGTGTGAGACGATTTATAAAAGCGTTGCGAAAATCAAGATAGAGCCCAAGGACCCGCTCTACCTACCCATGTCGCAAAACAGCAGGACGATGTTCCCCATGGCGGCGGACATGGCAATTCGGCACGATCAATTGATCGGCCAGTACAATATCGTTCAGCGCTGTCTACTTGAAAACAACCTTTCAGCACTGGAGTCGTTTTCAGATTTAGCCAACGATGAAACCATTCCAAACGTCATGGACAATCTCGTCGTGACGCAAAACAAAGACGAACAAGTTCTTTACGAATTAGTCTATTACAGTTCGGAACCCGACGACGCACAGACCATCCTGAACAACTTAATTGCGACCTATGAAACCGATCTAGGTGAGCAGTATCTCAACGAGAGTACAAAAGTTAGCGATCTTCTTACGTCAATCCATCGGGAATTCAAAGACAATTACAGTGCCCTGCAAAAGCGACTCGACGCCGCTCATGAAGAAGACCAGGCGATCGTGGTCTCTCAAGGGAATATCACGCTGCACCAGGTCAAGGTGAATGAACTAACCAAAATTCTTCAAACAGACCAAAATAAAATTGCGTTCCTCGGGAAAGATTTAGAGCGGGCTAAGGAGGCTCTGCTGTCGGGCGAAAAAGAAATCGAAGAGATGGTTTGGATCTTCAAAGAGCAAAATAAAATCAAAGACGACGGCCGCAGAGAAGAGGCAAGCAACCGGGATATTTTCCTACTCGAAAACAAGATTAGAGAATTGCAGGCCAATTACCGCCGCCTTGAGCAGATTTACGGTGCTGGAAACAAAGAACTCAAAGGACTAACCCAGGAAATCCAAACTTGGCAAACCTCACTCAATAAATTAGTCGCCACCGGAGACGGTGAAAATCGCACGAACATCGAGCCAAGAGAAATTCTACAACGGCATATTCGATCTCTTGAACAACAAATATTTGACCTGCAAGCCTCAATTGAAATCAATCAGCGGGCGCTCATTGAAAACACCACAGAAGCAGGAAGAATTGCTTCCGTCCAACGAAAAATTGAAAACATCAACACCCAGATGAATGATGTTCGTGACTTTCTAAAGATCGCCGAAAAGAAATTGATTGAAATTGACGCTGGAGACAGCAACGCCAGCCAAGAAGGTTTTCGTTTTCAAAAACTGCAAAACGCAACCTACGGTGAAGAAGTCTGGCCCATCCTTTTGGTCATCCTCGGAATTGGTGGACTACTCGGAAGCCTCACAGGATTCGGACTTGGTTGCCTGGTAGAACTGGCGGACAAGACGTTCCACAATCCAGACGAAGTCATGAAGAAACTGAACGTACCACTGATTGGTCATGTTCCCGTCATTGCACAAAACAAACGCTATCTTGTTGAAAACTCATCCATTGATTCTGTAGTTTGCACCTACCACCGTCCAAAATCTCAGGTGGCGGAAGCTTTCCGTGCTGTAAGAACTGCCCTCTACTTCAATACGCAGGGTAAGAATCACGCCATCATTCAGGTTACCAGTCCAACCCCCGGAGACGGAAAGTCCACGCTCGCGGCCAACCTCGCCGTTTCAATCGCACAGTCTGGAAAACGCGTTTTGTTAGTCGACGCAGACATGAGACGCCCTCGCCAGCACGCGACTTTTGGAATCGAATCCTCACTTGGATTCGCAACTGTTCTCAGTGGCCAGTCGGATTGGCGAGATTCAATGATTGAGAGCGTTGAGGTTAACGGATTGACGATCATGCCATGCGGCACGCGTCCCAATAATCCAGCCGAACTCAGTTCTTCACCACAAATCGACGTTCTCTTTGAGCAAATGCGAGAAGAATTCGACTTTGTTATTATCGATACGCCTCCGTTACTGGCGGTTACCGACCCAAGCCCAATCGCTGCTCGCGTTGACGGCGTTGTCCTCTGCCTGCGAATTAAAAAGAACGTCCGGGTCAGCGCTGAACGAGCCACCGAAATGCTAACGAATCTTGGAGCACATTGCATCGGATTAGTCGTTAATGGAGTTGGAGCCCAGTCCGGCTATGGCAGCCAGTACACCTACGGAGCCTATCGCGCAGGATACTCCTACAACGGTTATGGATATGGTTATGGATACGGAACCGGTGGTGGAAAATACTACGATGAAGACAAGAAAGGCCGGCGATTTGAACCTGAAACAAGTCAGCTTCAACGAATCGAATCGGCAGACCAAACAAGCGTCTAAATTTCACGACTCTGTTTGAAGCAATTGTTTCATCACTTTCCTGCATGGGCAGGACTTGGCTTGCGTTCCCCATCCGCGGTTTGCCGCTATGGCGGAAAACCGTCGAGCTAGCACCTTGACCTGACCTGTAACGCAACGCGTCGCTTTGCTAATCTCCTCGAAAACAGGGAAATAACGCCAGTTCGGGGATATTCAAATGCCAATCAAAATGGCTTCGCAAACGAAAAACTACGTCGTTACCTACACGCTTCTTGCCGCGTCTCTGGGAATGTGCGTGAGTTTAACTGGATGTGCCGAGGGGATACTATGGCGAACCGGTCAATACGTTCCTTGGGCTCAAAATAAATGGATTGAGGAAGAGAAGATCGCAGATACTCTGTTTGTGAAAAAACGAGAAATGCGTGAGCGGGTCGAATTTGCCATCAATGGAACTCAGCAAGACCAGCAAAATGCAGCAAAATTTCTGGCTGAAATCGTTCGCCGAGACTCCATTCTTTTACATCGAATCTATGCGGTGAAACTGCTAGGGCAACTTGATTGTCCAGCTTCGCTGAAAGCACTTCAAGAAGCGACTGAAAATTCCAATTCTGAAATCAGAATCGCAGCGATCGGATCCCTCGAACAATTGCCTGCCGACGAGTCACTTCCACGGTTACAAGAAATATTGATGGATGACTCGAACACCGACGTGCGACTGGCTGCTGCCAGAGCAATTGGTGAATTTTCTGGTGAACAAGCAATCACTGCCGTTGCAGTCGCTTTGGACGACCAGGACCCCGCTCTTCAGCGAAGAGTCATGCAGTCGTTGGAGAAGATTTCCGGCGAACCGCTGGGGATAGATCTAGTGGCTTGGGAACGGTACGTCAAAGCGACCACCAGCGACCGCATTGCACCTACTCGAAAACCAAATTCCACTCTCGACGACTATTTTGAGAGCGACACACCTAAGAGGTCAGCCGACAATTCGTTTCAACCAAAAGTTGAGAACAACTGGCAGACTCCGTGAGACCGCTGCAAAGCAACTTGCCCTAGCGACACCTCATTTCTAAGCACCTTCTTTCCGGTCGACTTTATCAATTCTCCAGCCTGCCTGCGCGAATTGAACAAGAAATTCACGGAGCGGTGTGCTTGCTTGACGTCTAAAATGCCGATAAAACATAGTGTTCAGTCAATTATGTTTTGAAAAGTTCTGCATGGCCCCACCATCGCGTCCGGTTTGCCCGAAAGCCAGTGTTTGATGTCGTTACCTAAAAAGCACAAATCGTTTTTCTCGTTTGTCGATGCTGGTGTTAAGCTAGTGAAGGCTTCGGATGCTGACGCGTTGCTTGTTTTGATGGAAAAACAAACCGATTGGGCGAGGCTGAAGCGGAAATCGGTAAATCAGGTCCTAATTATTGCGACCCACGATGACGCGATTCACGCTGCTGCCACTGAGGCTGAAATCCATTCAATTCATTTGGAAATGCCAGAAGCTTCCGTTCAAAATCAGCTCACACAGGCCGTCCTGGCGAGTGTCGCCTCGGAAAAAGTAAAACCGGGCTCCACGGTGGTCGCAATCTATAGCGGCTTTGACACCGAACACATTGATACGATTTCAGTATTAAAATTAACGGAGCGTCTTGGACGTTTAACCGCTCGTGATTTGCGGAAACTCGAAACCAAAGTACCCCTGGATACGCTTAAAGCAGTCGTCGACCTTGCCGTGGCGATCGGCCGAGAGGGACGAGAGGGCAAGGCCGTGGGCACCATGTTTATCGTGGGTGACCACCGGAAAGTTCTCGACGAAAGCCGCCCCGCAGGATTCGACCTTGTTAAAGGCTATACACGAAAAGAACGAAACATCTTTGATGGTAAGGTTCGAGAAGGCATTAAAGAAATTGCCCAGTTAGACGGGATGTTTATCATTTCTTCCGATGGCACGGTAGAAGGCAGTTCAAGAATCATCGACACTTCACCTGTCGAAATTACGATGACCAAAGGGCTCGGCTCGAGGCATTTCTCTGGAGCGGCAATCAGCAAAAACACGAAAGCGATTGCTGTGATTGTCAGCCAGACCAACGGCACCGTCAGAATTTTCCAAAACGGCGAAGTCGTACTCCGAATTGAACCGCTCCAGCGGGCCATGAAATGGAAAGATCTCGATAGCGATCACCCAGACACAGATTGATCATCCCTTGTTCAATTAATCTGTTTTTAAAGACTCTAAATCCATTGGGACTCCGATCCCAACGACCACGACTGTGCCGGTAAACAACCGGGCGTCGCCGTTTTGGAAACCAATTTTCTCGTCAACCATCGTACAGGTAACATCCGCTCGAAACGTAGGTTCAGACGCCCCGCCGGAGTCGCAGTCTAAACCCGTTGGCAAATCAACCGCCAGCTTATTGACCGACAATATATTTGCGGCAACGATCGCCTTTGCGATTGGTGGCCGCAGAGCTCCGCTGGCTCCTGTTCCTAACAGTGCATCCACAATCCAGGTTGTCGGTTGCGTACCCACCTTCGAAAATTCTTCTCTCGTTTCGGCGGCACTCCAATCCGGGTCGAACCTGTCAATTTCAATGCCTAGTTGCCGCAACACATCCAAATTTACCCGTGAATCCCCTGCGTACTTTTCAATCTCTTGAAAAATCATGACCCTCACGTTGCAATTGGCCAAAGCGAGATGGCGGGCAATTACAAATCCATCCCCCCCGTTATTCCCCGGCCCGCATAAAATCAAAACTGAAAGCTCTCGGGGGTTGTCCACCGCCTGCCAATTCAATAAACACTCGGCGCACGAACGCCCCGCATTCTCCATCAAAATTACACTTGGAACCCCAATTTCATTCACTGCAATTTCATCCACCCGCCGACTCATCTCACGGTTCAACACGCTGATCTCCTAAATTGAATGCCAACCTCGCTCCCCATCAGCCTTAACGATATATTTCGTCGCCACAACACAAAATCCAACTGGAAAATTTACTGCAATCGATTGGATAAACCACTCGAGTTTTTGCTAGAATCGGTTTGCGACAATGAATCACCGACCCTAACGTAACTCTTTCGGCAAAAGTCGTCGCCCGTAATCGAAACGCGAACTTAAAATCAAAACTCAAACGTATTAATAGACAGACTGTAAATCCAATGCCAATATATGAATTTATTTGCCTGAGTTGCAACTCGGAGCTTGAACTCTTGGTAAAAAGTGACGCCAAACCCAACTGCCCGGAGTGCCAAAGTGGAAAGCTCGAAAAACAGTTGAGTGTAATTTCATCTACAACGTCAACGCAAAATGAGACCGCTCCTGCATCTTGTGCACAACCACGCTGCTGTGGCGGCGGCTGCCAACCCAGCTGATTCTATTGACACTGGTCAATTATCACTGATTAATGATCTGCCGTAGCAAAATTAATTCGCCGGCAAGTGTTACACAATTAAACATCCATAAAAAGCTATCCAATCACTAAACACTTTTTACAAAGAGACTCCAACATGCGTCACCTGATTTTCGCCTTACTACTTGCATTGATTCCAGCCAATCTCGTTTCAGCACAAACCGAATGGCAAACGATGTTCAATGGAAAAAACCTCGACGGCTGGCGAATTAACGAGAGCCCTGATTCATTCAAAGTTGTAGATGGCTGTTTAGTCGTTGAAGGGCCCCGCGGACATGCGTTCTACACCGGCAAGGATGAAAAAGCTGCTGAAAAGATAACTGACTTTCACTTCAAAGCGAAAGTTCAAACCATGCCGGGTGCGAACTCCGGAATTTATTTCCACACGAAGTTCCTTAAAAGCGGCTGGCCCAACCGTGGCTA
>JAAEMV010000113.1 GCA_024225195.1 Planctomycetaceae bacterium
CCATCGGTCTCGAGCTGGAGGATTCCCATATCGACCCGCATCTGCAGGACTCGTCGTTGAGCAGACTCTAGTAAACGAACATTGACGCTTTGCGGATCAAAGGGCCATTGCTTTAAAATTTCATCGATGTCTTGTTCGCGTTCCATAATCTCGTCTCGAGTAATCTTTCCACCAAATGCACTATATCATTATTCGTTTGTCGGGGCGGGAAAGTGAAGCCTCACCCCGAAGTTCGTTTTGCCCGAGAACTGGAAAAAATCGCGAGAACCGCTTTAACCGGACAGCTTGAGCCTAAAAGAATTGTTCAATTACATCCATCCCGAGCAAAAAAAAAGCCGACCCCGCTTCTAGGGAAGCCTGGGGGGCGAGGCCCTCGGGATTTTCTCTTGGTTGTGCGTGAGTAGGGAGTCAAAGTATTTTTTTACCTATTTTGATTGGTTGCTAAGAGGCTTTGGAGAGTGTTGCCTGAGTTTCTTCAGAGACTGCAGGTTAAACGTCGGTTGGCGGTGAACGGCGAGATTTTTTTATGTCCGAATGTCTTTTCTTCTCCGTGAGACGTCGGCGGACCGAGCCAGGGGTGGGGCGAGTTTTTTTTCGTGGCTTTGGCGGTTCAGCCACCTGGATGATTAGGTCGCGAAGTTTGTTCAAACAGTCCGCTACGTTTCGACCTTGATCTCGAAATCGGTGGCTTGAAATCACAAAGTCATTTTCCTGATTGATTCGATTAGCATATTTTTTAATAAAACGGATTCGCACTGCTTCGGGGAGTGACTTGCATTTTGCGGGAGACCACTTAAGGATTGCCTTTGAGTTGACTTTGTTGACATTTTGACCGCCTGGCCCGGGAGACCTTGCGAAACTGAATTTAAATTCCGTGAGACGAATCGAGATTTTTCGGTTAACCTTGAACATCATCCCTCAACCAGTATTAAACTGAACTGTCACGAAGCTTGATTTGTTTTTCAGCGTCCCGAACCCGCGGAGAGCACAAGGTCGCATTATCGGTTTCGCTTGTTCCCCGCTCGCTAGGAATATCATAGAAAGATTTGAGATGAAGTTGTATCACGCCTGTTCAATTTTCTTGTTAATTTTCGTTGCTGGTTTTTGTAGCCCTGCAGTGGCATGCGGTGAAGAGGGAACGCAATCGAACTCTGGACAGCAAGCGACGGACAAAAATGACTGGCCCAAATTTCTCGGGGCGAATGGTGATGGTAAATCACCGGAAAAAAATATTCTTACGGACTGGGCGGATGGCAAACTAAAACTCCTGTGGAAAATGAACACGGGTGAAGGTTATGCCATGGGCAGTGTGGCGAAGGGAAAGTTTTATCATTTCGGAAGAGTAAACGATCGAGCGAATTTGAGATGCGTTGATGCAGTAACCGGAGCGAAACAGTGGGAGTTCACTTACGATTCTCAATACGAGGATTTGTACGGTTATGATTCGGGGCCGCGCACTAGTCCTGTGATTGACGACGGACTTGTGTATATCTACGGAGTTGAGGGGATGCTGCACTGTCTCGATGCGATAACGGGCAAAGTTGTTTGGAAACAAAATCTGAACGAACGTTTTGGCGTGATCCAGAATTTCTTTGGCGTTGCGAGTACACCTGTAATCTACGAGGAACTAATTTTAGTGATGGTGGGCGGAAGTCCGCAGGAGTCTCAGAAAGCGCCCCCCGGGGCCTTGGGGCAAGTCAAACCAAATCAGTCAGGTATCTGTGCATTCAACAAAAAGACGGGGAAGCTGACGTATTCCTGCGTCAACGATCTCGCAAGCTACTGTTCGCTTAAATTGTCGGTGCTAAGTGGTGAACCTGTTCTGTTGGCCTGGATGAGAGGTTCTTTGTTCGGAGTAACTCCTCGATCGGGGGAGGTAAGATTTGAGTATCCATGGCGTGCTCGAATTCTTGAGAGCGTCAACGCAAGTATGCCGGTAGTGCATGACGGGCAGGTTTTAATTTCTGAGTGCTATGGCAAAGGTGCTGTGCTACTCGATCCGGCAAGGCTCAATTCAGTGGCGGGGAAAAGCACTCCGGCGGTTGTCTGGAGCGATGACGGAAGGCGAGCTAAGTCCATGGCGGCGCACTGGAATACGCCAATTGTGATAGGGAATGCCATGTATGGTTGCAGTGGCCGGCACTCGTCTCAGGCTGAATTGAAATGCGTTGATTGGAAAACGGGAGAGGTTAACTGGACGCAGCGAGGACTTGCACGAAGTTCATTGACCTATGTCGACGGCCACTTTGTCGTGCTCGGCGAACAAGGACGGCTGTTATTAATCAAAGCCGACTCCAATGAGTTCTCGCCAGTGACGGAATACACTCCGGGTAGCGGAGAAAATGGTGTCCGATTTAAATCGCCGTGTTGGGCGGCGCCGATTATCTCTAACGGCTTGCTCTACGTGCGGGGCAAAGACCAACTCGTTTGTTTTCAGCTGATGAATGACAAACCCTGAGGCAAATGCCGGGTTTTCATCAAACCAAATCAATCGATTTGTCGCTGGTCAATTTGTAAGATGTCGGGGCTTGAATTGACTGGGCGCGACTCGAGCATTTCCGAGATCCTCGGTGCCCCTAAATAGTCAATCGTCTCATCGAGTAGTGAAAAGTAATCTAAGTCCTTTACGCAGGATCCATGAACCTCAAGTTCGTACTTTCCAGCGTAGCCAAGTCCTTGAAGTTTGCCGAGCCACGCTTCAATTGGTGCCTCGCCCTTACCGAGAGGAAGCCGGAATGAATCGTGTCCCTGTCTCGATCTCGCATTTTTTTCCAAAACGAGTTTGCGATCGGAAAGTTGAACAAGCAGCAAACGCTGAATTCGATTTTCCAGCGTTTCAAAAAGTTCGGCGTCAAATCCAAAGTGATACAAATCAAAGACCCAGCCCACAGATTGTGCCGGGAATCGCTCCATCAGTTCGAATGAATCTTCAAGTCTTTCCAAATAAGTCCATGAAGCAGCGTTGCGCGTAAGCATCGGCTCGATTGCCAGTTTTACGCCGTAATCCGCAGCAACCGGCACCAGTTGTGTCAGTGCGGATTTCATTAGCCGCGTTGCATTGCTGGTCGTGTGGCCGTTTCGAGAACCAGGGTGAATGATTAAACAGTCTGCATCCACTTGGCTTGCCAAGTGAATCGACTCGATCGCGTCCTCAATTGAATCTGAGAAGGTGCGGCCATCTCCGGTAAAGCCCCCGGCCCAGTGCACGCTCGAAACAGACATCTTATTTTCATAAAGAAGGTCAATCGCTGCTGATCTGCCAAAGTCGTCAATTTTCTGACGCCACAAACCCATCGATTCGAAGCCGAGGGTAGAGTAACGGATCACGTCTTCATAAAAAGACCAGCGATAGGTTGAAAACTGGCAAATTGAAACTCTTGGATCAACATCCATCCGCATAATGCTTACCAGACTGATAAAAAAGGTTCGGTAAAACGATTTTATAAAGGCGGCGAACTCTCAAAGGTGAACGCGTGACGCCAAGTATGCCGGACTAAACAAAAACTGTAAACCTAAATGATGAAAAAAATGAACGCGTGCCCATTCAATCGATCAACCGACTCATCGCGTTGGGTTCGCTGGGGACACCAACAGGTTTTCTCTCGAGGTTTCGTTCGCCCGTATCGAAGAAAGCTATCGTAATCGAAAATTGATTTTTCAATAACGGCAGTTATGCCGCGGCAAATAGCTCGCGGATGTGATTCCAGAACAGTATCTGAATAGGCCTTTAGGTCTGCTTGAGCCTGGACATTATCAGTATCGAAACCGCTGAACGGCAATTTGACTGCCCTAGGAGTCTCGCGAAACCTTTCGGCTTTGGTAGTTCATGGCCTTAAACGTCAGCAATGATAGCAGACGGCGATCAAAAGATTTTGGAGGAAACGGTTGGCAACTGGTTCCTGAAGGTGGACGAATTGTTTTAGTAAACGTCCATTTTCAATTCGTCCATTTTCAATTTCTCGATTGAAAATTTTGAAAGATTTCTGCAAGCCGCAATCTTTAGCGAATCATGTTCGGGTTGTTGCGGGGAGCTATCCGCTGCCGAGATTCTTCTTCTTCGATTGTTGTTTTGAGCAGCACGTTAAGATCGCTCAGCATCTCATTGCCGGTTCTTAATTTCGGCATCATGGCTTGATTCAATGATAGAAGTTGGTCTGCCAGTTTTTGTTTTAGGCGATTTTCAATCCGCTGAATGTTTCGGTTGGCATTGTTTTGCAGCGTTTGATTTGCAGCTTTGGCAAATTTTTCTCCAAGGTCGCTCGTGAAGTCACAGCGGTAGTTATCGATGGTGCCGGACAGGTAAACAGTTGTCTCAAAGGACTCGACCGTGGCGACGCCTTGGTTGAGTTGGAGTGCAACGTCTTGCCCGCCGACAAGCTCGTTTAGTTTGTCGACATGTAACGCGACATTGGCATGTCGGAAGATTAGTTTGCCTGTGAGTTGGTCACCCGTCGCGTTTAATTCTATGTCCGCCTGGATCTGGCTTCCGCCGCCGAGTGTCACGAGTAGGCTGTTGTCGTCTCCGAGAAGTTTTTCGCTCAATACGAACTGTGGGCACTGTAGCTTGAGTATATCCTGAGAGATCGGAGTTCTGCGGTCGAGCGTGCAGTTCGCAATAAAGTGTTGAGCACCTTGTGCGCGAAGATTGATGGTTGTGGGTAAGTTGTGTAGGTGCGGTTCTGGAGTGAGGTTTTTCACGGTGCCGTAGAATTTTAAATGTTCGTTGGCAAAACGCCCTTCACCGTCGATTTCCAGATTCTCAATGAGGAGACCCGGTTTCTTTGCTGCAACCCCGGGCAAGTTTAGATTCGTGCCCCGAATTGGTGTCGGTAAGAATGATGTTTGAGGGTCGGGAATCGAGTTCCGGAAGACTTTAAACCACGCTACGATTTCAGCAACTCGTTCCTCTTGAATTTGGGTTAAAAGGAGCTTTGAAATTGCTTCACCTTCAAACGGAGCGGCGGATGAGAAGTCTTTCAGTTTAGTTATTTCATTTTCGTACTCGAGTCTCAGACGCTCTCGGTGTTGCATGGCTTCACGTTCGAGACTTAGGAAATCTTTGCTAATTGCCTGCGATTTTTGAACGAGTTGGGCGAAATCTTTTTCGAACTTGTCGTTGTTGCTAGGTCTAAGAGGGTTGGGGTGTCGTTCGCCAGCAAGTCTTCGTTGTGTGTTGAGTTCGTGAATTTGACGTTGGATCGAACCAATTTTTTCAAGTTGTTCGCGTAAGCGAGTTTTTAGGTTGAGTGGTAGATCATCTGGTTTTTTAAGGAATTCAATGTCTTCGATCCGCGGCGCAATGTCAGTGTGCACGGGAAATTGGTCGAGCCAGTTTTGACCGATCTTTTCAATTTTCCTGTTCAGAGTGGGCGGCGTGTCAGTGGACGCTGTCGCCGATTCGGGCTGCAGTTGTGCGATTGTTTTGCTCGGGGTGTCCAGCGCGCCCGAGTCTGTCCGCGGTGCTCCAAAAACCAAGCCTTCAACGCTGCCGTCCTTGATAACGAGTTGCCCTTTCGGGAATCGCTGCAAATCAACGTCGAGGTAGGCGATATCCGTTTGGAAGAAATTTCGCATGGGTGAATGCGGGTCGGCCAGCGCGAATTCTTTGATCATCAACTTGCCAGTGCCTGGATCGAATTTGAGTTCGCCTATTTCTGCCTTGGCGCCGGTCATATTTTCCAACCGGTAAATCGACAGGCGTTGCAAGAGCGGATCTTGGCTCATGAACACGCCAATGGCGATCAAAGCAATGATGATGATTCGCGGTATTAGATACGAGAAACGTACCATGATAGTTTAGCTCTTTTGTAAGTTGGGGGTCTGATTGCTTCCGACTAGCCATCGAGCTAGGCGGGTTTGCGCAAGGAACTGATGGGCTCTGGCACCAAATTTGGCAAACGCAAATTTACTGATCAAAAAGATGGGTAAGAACGCTGCGAGGCCAAGCAGGAAAGCTCCGGTAACCACGGTGTTCTCGATTCGCATCCAACTGAAGATCGAGTATTCAGAAATCGGTTGCCAATAGGCCGTTAACGCGTCGAGCGTTAAAAACCAATTCCCAATTTGTTGGAGGACTGGGTCCAGCTTGGGGCCAAGGGTGTGAAATGCAAATGCGGAGATTCCAAGGCACGCGAGATTGGATGGAGTCAATAACGCAACCAAAGCGATTAAATACGGGAGCAGTGAGTCTTTGGGGATCAAGCCAATCATCATGCCAAATGCCACGCCCATGGCTAATTGCCGCGGAGTGTCGAAACCTTTGACGGTTCCTTTTAGTGAAATCCAGGCTTTGTTGAGGGATATCATTCTATTTGCATCGTGCGGTAGTGGTTAAATACTAGGACCATCCGGTACCGTCATATTTGGTGTATTGCTATTTCGGCATGAGATGGGAGACTTTCTGTACCGAAATGGCGAACTCGTGTCGATGCGATTTTCGTTCATTCTTAAAAATGGTAGTTCAGGTAAACTTCTAGGTGAACGAGCCTCGGAAGCGTGCTAGCGAACGTTTTGGGCGTAGTGCAAGCATTTCGCTTGATTGCGTGTTTTGCAGTCTAGCGTTTGGTGGCTTATTTTGTTATTTAAGAATGTTGAGGGTTCCGCTGTTGAAAAACTCATCAAAAATGTGTTAGCTGTCGAATTTTAAATTCAGGCGTACTGATTTGTATGTTGCGAGTTGACTATTTGAGCGCTGGGTGTTTTCAGCCAGTTTGAATTCCAAGTTTCTCGGCGATTCAGGTTCGAGGAATTCCGAATACATGTTTTCGTGTTGTTGAAGAAGCGGCACGGCAAACCGATAAAACCACAAGCCTCAAAAAGGTTTACCAAACTCAGGAGTTTTTGATGTCAGAACAAAGAGACTATTTCGCGGACGGTATTGGCGAGATTACTTTAGCCGGCGGCATGGTTCGGATGGATCTCGTAACGTTGGTCGGATCGCAGAATAACCCTGAGAACAAACCTCGCTTGGAGCTATCCAAGCGTATCGTAATGCCTCCAGATGGCTTCCTGAGAAGCTTTAGTGCAATGGAGAATCTTGTGAAGCAGTTAATTGAGGCGGGGCTGGTAAAGCCAAGAGACGGCGAACAGCCGGAATCAGCCTCAAAACCCACCCCTGAGGGAGAGGCAAAGTCGCCAAATTTCTAAGTGGAAATTGAATTTTTGCCATTTTTACAAATATAATTGGAATTATGGCTCGGCGTTTTGCGTCAACCTTCCTAAGAACCGAATTCGGCCTAATTTTAACCTTTGAAAATTTTGAGGTTTTTCGTCCATGAGTAATCCACCAATCGTAAAAACACAGCCAAGTGTCATACCAATTAACGGTGAAAGAAAGTTGTCTTCACTTTACTCGGTGGTTGATATCGATGAGGACTCCGAGGTAACACGGGTTCGCGTCCGCGACAATGTTCTCGGGCGAGGCTTTTTCGAGCTCAATGGAAACATTCTTACTCCGAATGTATTTCACGAGATTCCTGCGTTTCAGCTTGAGTCCGTCAATTATCACGGTGCGTCTTTCTTCACACAAGAGACGTTCACTGTTCAGGTATACGACGGTGGTTTGTGGAGTAATCAGGCAACCGCGCCGATCACGACCGGAAATGTTTCGCCTGTCGTCGAAGGTTCCGAAGGGAGAGGTTCTGCCACTGATGAAGTCCGCATCAGCAATTACATTAATATTACAGCTGGCGACGATGACCAAATCACCCGATTGATGTTTGTCGATCGTCGAAACAATGTTGGTGGTGGTCAGTTTTTCCTTGACGGTGTTGCGAAGCCGCAAGCGACTTGGTTCAGCATCGAAGCGGGTGACTTCTCCAGGTTGCG
>JAAEMV010000114.1 GCA_024225195.1 Planctomycetaceae bacterium
AGTTCTGTAATCAAAAATATTTGCGATTTAACGGCAGAAACAGGTAGACTGGGGGATCCAGTGAAAATGGCAGAAGCACTGACCAGTCGTGAGGAATTGCATCCAACAGCTTTGGGGAATGGAGTCGCACTGTTGCACCCGCGGCGACCGCTGCCCTCGATTATGGGTGAACCATTTCTCGCGCTTGGCATAACGACATCAGGAATTCCATTCGGAGGCCCACGAGGTTGTTTAACTGATGTGTTTTTTTTGATTGGTTCGACAAGTGAGGCGGTTCATTTGAAAGTACTGGCGAGATTGAGTCGGATGATCCAACAGTCGGAATGGCTAAGCGAGTTACGGGAAAGCACATCTTCCGCAGACGCGTGGCAGATTATTGAAGATGGCGATACTGGTCTCGAGTAATTTGAATTTGGTAATGGAATGTTTGAGGAGCGGTAGGATGGCAACGCATAAGATTTTGGTGACCGGTGATTTTTGGCATTCCGATTTTCAAAAAATCATTTCAAAATTTGATGTTCCGGTAACTTTAGTTCCGTTTGACAAAGTCGAAACAGTGGTGGATCAAAGTTATGACCTCGTGGTTTTAGCGCAGTCGAGACGAGATCAATTTCTACAGGCGGATGTGGAAGAGTTGTTAGCGAACTTTCCAGCCGTACCGGTTGTGGGCTTACTTGGCAGTTGGTGTGAGGGGGAATCACGATCGGGGCGGCCTTACCCAGGGATCATTCGAGTTTACTGGCACCAATGGGAGGGTAGGTATGCACAATTTGTTGAGCAATTGGCGGAAGCCGGCATAACGAACTGGCACGCACCGCGGACTTCAACAACCTCAGACCGTATCGTTTCGCAAACAATCCGGCGAGACGTTTCGATAGGCACGGGAAATATTGGGGTAAGTGCGTGGACTCGATCCGAATACGAAATGTTGGACGATGCGATCGCCAGTTTTGGGTGGCGTTCCCGGTGGGTAGAGCGTTCCATTTGGGATGCTGCCTCGTCGGCCACTGTTTTGGTCATGTGTGTTGTCGCCGATGCCTGGACGGTAGAGTTAGAAAAGAGGATTGAGTGGCTCAACTCTGAAATACCTGACGTCCCGTTTGTTTTGTTGCTCAACTATCCTCGGGAGTCTGACGCCGAATCGATTGCGGCAGCAGGAGTTTCGGCGGTGGTCTCAAAACCATTTGAACTTCAAGATCTAAAAGTGGCGATTTCGGGGGCGGCTGGGAAAGAACTTCAGTGTCCGAAGGCATAAAGGGTTCTCAGGGTGTTGAATTCCGTCTAAGATTTTCGGTTCAACGTACAGACCTTGAACTTTCGTCGACTTAAGAATTCCACCGAATCAATTTTGCCATGAACCAACCGCCCTCCGATATTCAACTCGCGCTAAAATGCTGGTTTTTGACTGGTGCCACTGCCAGTGGGAAAACGAAGGTCAGTCTGGAACTGGCTCGAATTCTAGACGCTGAGATTATTTCGCTGGACTCGATGGCGATTTATCGAGGGATGGATATTGGAACGGCCAAGCCGGATTCCGCCCAGCGATCGGCGGTGCCGCACCACTTGATCGACATTGTTGACCCGCCAGAAGCATTCAGTGTGTCTGAGTATCGTGACTCAGCGTTGGAGAAAATTCGCGAGATTCATGAATCAGGAAAGCAAGTCCTGTTCGTGGGAGGGACTGCGCTTTATCTCAAGGCTTTGTTACGTGGTTTATTCGAAGGCCCGCCAGCCGACTGGGATTTCCGTAAGGAGATTGAGCAGGAGATTGAGAATTCCGGAGCGGAATTTTTACACCAACGGCTCGCAATGATCGATCCAGTCTCGGCACACAAGCTTCATGAAAATGATCATCGCCGTATCATTCGAGCGTTGGAGGTTTACAAACAAACCGGGAAACCAATCAGTCATTGGCAAATGCAATTTGATGAAGGAAGGCAAGCAGATCAGTGCCGAGTTTTCACAATTCGCCATGATCGGCCCGTCCTGCATCAGCGGATTGAGGCAAGGGTTGAAGCAATGTTTTCGGAAGGATTGGTCGATGAAGTAAGGGGTCTGCTTGAGCGTTGGTCTGACATCGGGAAAACTGCCTCTCAGGCTGTTGGTTATCGCGAGGTGATCGACTTTTTAAGCGACAAGATGACAATGGAGGAGACGGTCGAACGAGTGAGGGTCAGGACTCGTAAATTCGCACGGCACCAGGAAACCTGGTTCCGGGGTATGTCCGAATGTCGAATCCTGGACCTTGAATCTGAGTTTGATCCGTCTGAATTGGCACAGAAAATCGCTAGTGTTGGATCCGAGGTGGTGACCAGTTAGCCACGTGGTGGGGTGCGATTCTGTCATCCCTTGATTCGGATAGGCGGACGTTTCTAAGAATCTGCCATTACTGAAATGGTTCCACGTTTTCTTGCAAGCTAAAATGCGGCCGTCTGGGTCGCGAATTTGATTTTGCATTCCAGCCACTCGGAGGCAGCAATGTAAAAGTAGTTTCCGAGGGATTGGTCTCCCGTTGGAAAAATCGCCCGACCTCTCTGGCCAGATTTTAAAACACTGCTGTGATTTGCTTGTAATTCAATATAAGCATTGAATCGCGGAGCAAGTAATTCGAAATCGGGAGCCTCGGCGTTTTCGCTGTTTGCAATGGGCCTGACTGGAAGTGGTCCATCCGCATGGGCACAAAGCGAGGGGTGGGTCGAGGTCGTTGAAGCTCGTGGATTAACGCGGGTTAGTTGAGATTGGAAAAGTGGTAATCCGGGCATGATGATCTTAATTGGATTCCCAACATTGTTGTGAATTGAATCGAGATCTCTTTGGTCAATTGAAACAACCACCTCTTTTGTGTTAAACGGGGCGATGGTTAGCAATTCGTCGCCTCGTTGAACAAAACTGCCGAGTCGATTTGCTAGGTTGCGTTGAAAAATGAATCCATCAAAAGGGGCGGAGATTTTTAGACCTTCTACGGCTTTCGTTTTCTCTACTAATTGTTCTTTGAGCTCTTTTTGCTTGGTTTGCTCGGCGAGCGCCAAGGACTTTTCGTTCTGTTTGCGATAAATGCGATACTGAACTTCTGACTCTTCAATCAAACGATTTAGTTGGTTTGCTTCGTTGTTAATGTCAGGATTCTCTAAGGCGATCAGTAACTGCCCTTTGTGAACACGCTGTCCGTCTTCGACTAAGATGTTTTTGATGAACCCCGCCGCATCAGTGCGGATGTGGGTTTCTTTTGAAAACTGAACAATTGCGGGGGCTGATTTGATTGCAGGGGCTTTTAAAGTGGTGAATAAGAGCGTTCCGAAGCCGATCAAAATACACAGGCTTAGGCCTGTTCTTAGAAGGTTGATTGAGCGCTGAGAGTTCCGCAGGAAAAGCGGTTTTAACGTTCGATACATGGGCAGGCCAAACCAGAGGGTCACGCCGAGTGCACTTAAGAGGAGACCGAGTCCGTCGAATAGAACTCCAGCTCCGATGATCAAGCTTAGGCTTATCGAAATCTTCCAAAAGAATGCAAGGCAACCATAAATTGCCACTTGTCGACTTTCTTTTGGTTTGCACAGGTTGTCAGTCGTGGGAAGCCCAAGCAGGAGAGAGAGAGTTCGGTCTCCGAACCACTTGGTCCCTTTGCTGTACAGGTTGGGGATGTTCAGCAAATCGGAAAGTAAAAAATATCCGTCAAATCTCATGAGTGGATTTGCATTAAATAAAATGGTGGTCAGGCTCGACATAATGAAGATGTTAAATGCAATGTTTGCGGTGACGCCACTTGTCTCGGTCCAGACAACCACTGCAATGAATGCAATGAATAGCTCGACATACATTCCCGCTGAAGAGACGGCCATGCGGTGCCAGCGATTTGTGAATCGCCACATCGACGTAACATTAACGTACGCCATCGGAGTGAATAAAATCAGTAAAACACCAGCTTCTGGGACTTCTCCGCCGTATTTGCGACACGCAATTCCGTGCGCCGTCTCGTGGATAAGTTTTAAAAAGACCCAGATAAGAAGTAGCCAAAACCAGCTGAACCCGGACAGGATACCCGTTGAAGCAATGGAAAGTTGATCCCAGTGTTGATAAAGTTTTACCGATGCAAATAAGCCGGTTCCACACCAAGCGATGAAAAACCAAACTGAAAAAATCCATTGGATGTATGGCTGTACTTTTGCAAGTAAGTGATTTGGATTGAAAATTCGAAACTTGCAACTGATCGGGTTGATCCAAGCCATGATTTTCTGGCGATTGATCTTGTCCGATTGGTCGTTTAAGCGTTGGCCATTATCAGAGTCTTTACCATAGGTTAGGTTCGTCTGTACCAACCACTGGCTAACTTCGATTGCAAGTTGGGTGGTCAGGTCTGGTTGGGGGAAGTCCTCCGAAGAGTTCAACAGATCTATGATTTCGCGGGCCGTTCGCTGCCCGTCAATTAGAGCCAGGAAACGATATTCCCGTTCGCCAATTTGGAAGTATTTACTTCGGACAGGATCCTCAATTACAACAACAGCACTGTCGCCCTCCCAGCGAGTGTCGAACTTAAGTTCCGATCGCAGGGTGAGTTTTGATTCCAGCCAGGGATCAGCGTTTTGGTTTGTGTCAGTGCTGCTCATGGTTACCAAACCGTCCAGTATCTGATTGATTCCCAACCTCGATGGAATAAATTCCAGCCGAGCGGTGCCCTTTCTGTCTCAATCTTCGCTGATCCTTGCATTCCTGGGCGGAATTGGTTGTGGGTGTTGGGAAGATGGACCTTTGCGATAAATACACTTTGGTTGTCAACGATTTCTGTACATGGATGAATGTGCTCGACCTTGCCAATCCAAGTTTCAAGTGGAAATGCATTGAGTTTGAATACGACAGGCATACCGGATGTGACGTATTGAATTTCTGATTCCGGAATGTTGATTTCAGCAACCATTTCGTTCAAAGGCGCTATTTCAAACAGCGTTTGCCCCATTTCCAAAGGCGCGCCTTCAGCTTTTTCGAGGTCGCCTGTCAAAACGAGTCCATTGATCGGAGATCGGACCTCCAGTTGCGTCAATTGTTGTTTGAGGATGTCGATTTTCGATAGAAAGCGGTTCATTTCGCTCAGAGCGATTTGTGACTCAGCGATATTGCCTAAAGCCAATGCGGACTCGCGTCTTTTCTTTGCACCGTCGTAATCTGCTCGAATGCCCGAGAGCTCAATCCGTAATTTTCTGCCGTCGAGAGAAGCGATTAGCTGATCGGCAGCAATCATGTCGCCACTGTTAACGTATGTCTTTTCTAAAATTGAGTCGTGGGGCGCTGCAATAAATCTTCGTAATACTGGCTGTAGTTCACAGTCACAGTTCACTCGGTAAGTGAATGGAATCAGCATCACAGCGACGAGAATCGTGACAGCAAGAATCAAAGCGTGCATCTTGTTGCTGCTTTTAAGTTTGCCCAACCCGGCAGCAAAAATATCTTTTGTACTGCGATTGGCCCTAATCACCACGTCGACATGACTCGATGTCATTTGGATCAATTTGCTGCAATACGTTCGGTAGTGCAGGTTTTCAACTTTTTCGCGGGAGCAAGCCAATAAGACCATCCCTAGCTTGTGGCCGTTTCCTGTGATCAATGGAATGCAAATGCAGGCTTCAGAGCCGTTCGCTTTACAGTATTTTTGAAGTGCTAGTTGTTCGATGGATCCTGTCTTTCCATCAACCGGGTAACTGACTTCGTCGTTTTGCCGAGCCGTTTGTTGGCAGGCGTGAAGGATGGTTTTATTGGAGTCTGCATTGAAGTCGATTTGTTCGACGTCTGAGATTGCCTGGAGTGAAACTACGTTTTTGGCGTTGCTCAAGCAGATCGAGACTTGCTCAGCGTCACAAAGACGCCTCAGATGATTGGCGAGAATCACGACGGCTTCTGAGACAGATTGGGTTTGATCGAGTGAGTGAATCAAGCCAATTGAATCGGTAAGGTAGCGACTCTTGTTTTCCTCAGATTTCAAACTTTGTTTTTGATGCCAGCGACTGATTGCATCGGAGGCGATTCCAGTTAACCATTGAAGGCGTAGAATGCTTTCAGTTTTAGATGAGAAACAGCCGATCAGCACGCTGTCAATTACCCGGTTTGATTTCTTGTTGATTTGTTTCGAAATCGGTGCTGCGACGAGTGTTGTGTGCGGTGAATTTTGGATGGGAGAGGAACAGATGTGATGCGTGCGAGCAACTCTCGCGAGCATTTCTTTGACCTGTACCTCAACGATCGGCCAAAGCGGATCGTCCTCTGAATCGGCCAAAAGTTGTGGATTGTCAAAATCATCGTCGGTGTTTTTGGGTACATTCCAGATGCAGAGACAGTCTGTTTGTCGTTTTATGATTTGGCTTAGGTTTAAATAGAGCTGGTCTATCGAATTGCTGCTGGCAATCGCGACTCCAAAATGCTGCATCAAACGTTGATCGGAAAACGAGTATTCTGGTTTCGGAGTGTCGTTGTGGAGGCGCGGAACCTCCTGCCCAACCGTCGCGTTGAGGGGCGATGAGAAATCAAAATTTAGAATGGGAGGGTTCATTTCGGGAGCTATTTGGTGCGAAAATGACTAAGCCTAGTGGCTTAGAAGAATTCTAAAAGCTAAGCGAACAGCTTTCGCCGCTTCGCAGTTTCATGTTTGGGTTGTCAATCAATAATTTGATATCAACGGTTCCGGACTGAGAGTCCGTTTCAACGCCAATGCGATACACTTTTCCTTTCACAAGAGAACCGTTCTCTAATCGAATGGTGTATTCTTGGTCGATTGAGAAATCGCTAAGTTGGTTGCTCATGATTGCAAAGGATGCTAAAAGTTTGTCGACCTGAATGATCGTTGCGACTTCGGGGTGAAGCGGTGAAAGGAATTCGCCTTCGCGCCGATGGATCTTCGCGACAATTCCGTCAAAGGGCGAAGAAATTGTTCGTCGGTCGAGTTGAACCTCTGCCCGGCGAAGTTCAATTTCACGAACGGCTTTTTCTTCTTTGGCTGCGAGTACTTTGGCTTGCGCAATTGAGAGTTCCATTTCAGCTCGGATGATTTCGCTTTGACTCGCGTGCCCTCGTCTTTTTAGTTCATCCAGTCGCCTTGATATCTCTTTGCGTTTTTCTAGTAATTGATTGGCGGCAATCAATTGGCTCGTCGTTTGAGCCAACTCTTGAGCGATTTGTACTTGTAACTCTTGGACTCGGTTGTCGAGTTTCGCAACGGTTCCGCCGGTCTCAATCAGGTCTCCCTCCTCTACCGCGAGTTCGGAAATAGCACCGGCTTCATCGCTTGAGAGTTCGATGCTTCGAAACGGGGAAATAAAGCCGTCAATCGAATCGTACTGGTCCGTTTGAGCAAGTGTGGAACAGTGGCTGAAAAGAACTGTAACAACGGCCAGTAAAAAGACGCGGTAACGCGAAAATCGAGATTTGTTGGCAGAGGGTGGAATTAGTTTCATGGTGGGTTTGACTCGAAATAATAGTGACCAAAGGGTGCAGATTTCGAGGAAACGTAGCTTATCGTGACGCGGGGGAAGGCGAGATGATGCAAAAATCAATCCTCAATCGCTCCGTAGGCCACAAGACCACCGTAACCCTGATAATTGAATCTTCGCGAGTTGGGTTCTACAGGTTTTGCGGGCTGTGTTGTTGAGTTTTGGCAACCAGGATGCTGGGGCCAGAGAGGACACTGCGTTGGTTCGGCAGTTTTTAAAGAGGGCGATAATCTGATCGCAGAGCAAGCTTGAGGGTGTGAGCCGTCAGCGGCGGTCTTTATTTTCCGGTGCGACTGGGGTAGCCAAAGTTCGCTGGCAGGAATTTGGAACGAAGGTTCGTTTGCCGCGGTACCGATGTTGTTGAAGGAGTTTGTGGTGTTACTTGGGCGTCACCATGCTGTTGAATATTTAATTTTGGAGTACCGTTGTCGTTACTCTGACTGAAGTTAATGTTCTCGTGAATTAGCAAAGTGCCCATGGTTCGCTGGAGTCTCACTTCCGATGATTTTAGTTCCAGTTCCGCTTCGGCGTAAACGAGTTCAGCATTGGTGAGTCGTTCTTGTGAATCTAATAATTGATCGAGTGCCGTTGTTGGAGTTTGGCCGTCAGCGAAATCACCTTCGATGAGCGCGAATGAATCCCATCGCCGGAAGCTTTGCTCGAGGTCTGCTCTGGCGGCAATGATTGCTTGCAACGCCGCATCGAGGGTTTCTTTTGCTGAGTTTACCCGACGCAGAGAAATTTGCGACTCAGCAACAACGTTGAGGATTTTTTCATCGACGACTGCTTTTATCTTGGCGAGTTCTAGTTTGCTCTGTGTCACGCGGCTTTGCGCGGCTCGATTGCGATAGGGCATTTTAAATTCGAGGCCTACGGAATAGCCGGGGGTTGCCTGTCCGAATTGATCTACGAACGCTTGGCCAACTGCTGAATCGCCTTTGAGCGCGCTAACGTAGGTGCCAAGTAAGAGGGATAATTCTGGAAGTAATTCATTCTCACTGATATCAAGATCAATGCATTTCACTTTGGCACGAGCCATCGCTTCACGGATTTCTGGACGATTTTCTAACGCTTTAAACACGACTTGCTCCAAGTCGATGTCGATCCCAACGTTGTTGGGAGTTTCTGTCGGGAGCATCTCAGTGGTTTGTTCACCCTGCCAGTTGCGATCCGCGGTAAGTCGTCTTAATTCCGTTTGAGAATCTCGAATGTCGCGACGAGCGTTCGCGAGGTCGGTCTGCCGTGATTTGACGGCAGAGCGTGCACGGGTAATTTGGCTTGGGAGGGAATCGAGCTCTCGGCGTCCCTCGAGTATTTCTAAAACGTATTCTCCCCGTGCGACATTTCTTTGTTTTTGAAGATAAACGCTGCGGTCAAAGTAGAGATCCCAGTAAGCGAAGACTGTCTTTTGAATTTCATCTTGAAGTTCGGCGGTGAACGTATCCCAGGCCGCGCCACTGGTTGCTTGTGCAATCAGGATTTGGCTCTCGTTGTAATACTTGCCGCGGCCTTTCATGAGTGGTTGATTCACATTAAGTGCGAGTGTCGCAGTCCCTTGGTCTTGGGGCGTGAAAAAATTGGAGTTGCTGTTTTGAAAACCAAGGCGTTCACTAAGTTCGTAGGATGCTCCCGTTTTCAGCTTTTTACGAATTCCAATATCACCAGTCCAGTTGTGGTCCTTAAGGTAATCGGATCCGTCCTTGGTGACCGACAATGCATCTCCAACCGGGTCTTCGCGGTCTTCGAATTGGCTCCTCACGAAGGTGATTGGGTCGAAATCAGCTTCGGCTTCGACGATTTGCTGTTCAAGAATCAAGGGGCGCTGACTGATCGCCCGAATTCTTGGGGAGTTTTGGAGAGTGGCATAGACGAGGCTATTGGTGTCAACCGGTTGCTCTGTTGCGTTTTCGACGAGTGGCGAAACCACTTTCGATTTCCACCACGTGTTGCCTTCAGCAAGTGAGTCGGGGTTTGCTTGTGGAGACAATGCCTCGTCTGCACCGAGAAAGTCGTTTAGCTCAATTGGATCTTGTTCTTGATTGCCTAGAGGAGATTTCCCGGCAATAAATCCATTGCGATTGGGAGCGGACGGAAGGGATGGAGCGAACGATGTGTCTGGAAGCTTTTTGAAAATCGGAGCGAGTTTTGGCAGAGGTTCACCGGTGTCTTTTTTCGTAGAAATCACGCGAACCGGCGTCTTCGAACCGAGTTTTTCATAGTTCTTTGGAATGTGTGAGGAGGAGGATTGCTGGAGTGGTTGAGCAAATGATTTTCCATTGCCTCGTGATTGCCCGTCTTTGACACTGTTTAGTACGGAGATCGATTCGGATTTGGTTTGAAGATTACTCGGTGGATTGCTGGTGATCTCTTCTGGTTCAGCAAGTTGAGGTAATGATTTGAGTTGAATCTTTCGGGCGTTTAGGTTCAAAAACGATTGGGTTCTGCTTGCTGCTCTAAGTTCATTCCTTACGCGAGGGATCGTCTCTTGTGCTAAACCGTCAAGGCAAAGCAGATTTGCTAGAAATGACGTTGAAACGAGAGCGATCGTGAGGCGCATTTTAGGGTTGAGTATCCATTTCGGAATAAACGTCACAACAGTCTCCAACGTTTTATTGCATACGACAGTTACTTCTATGTTTCGTTGAAAAACCTTGCAACTGACCAACCTACTTAGGGAAGTCTGACTAGAAATTCCGGCTCTTGGCCTCTTAAGACGCATAATCGGTAAACCTTCGCAAGTGATGGCAAGGTTTTGTAAAACTGTGACACTCAGTCGTTTAGCAGTGGCAATGCTGAAAAGCAGTTTCTTTCCGACTGGTCATGCTGTTACTTCGCTTTTGATTTGTTTTTGGAATTGTTTCTCCAATTGTGATCTCTTTCCAAAACGGAAGAGGTATCCTTGTTTGCCGGATTCATACAGCTTTACTCCGGTTTAGTTTGAGCAAATTGAGATTGGTCGCTGTCACGGGATGACCACCAATATTCACTGCGATTATCGACGAACGGTTGAAGCCATGCCATCAATGCCAATGCGGCCTGCTGAAGGAAGTTGTCATTTTGTTTCGAATGTCGAGCTAGTCGTACTCGAAGACAGAATTCTTTACGATGCTTCGCCACTTGTTGCGTGCGCACAAGATATTTTGGAATCGGCTATTGGTGACGAGGATTTTGGTGCAGTGATGCTCGACGCCAACTCTCTGTCTGCCTCTGAATCTGATTTTGTATCTTCGGTGATTGAGTCGTTTGACGAATTTTCAAACGAATCGGTCAATGTTGAAACTGATTCATCAAGTGCTCGTCAACTGGTCGTGATCGATAGTCAGGTGGGGGATGTCGAGTCTCTCGTCAAAGACATTCGTGCGCAAAATTCCGACGAAATAGAGTTCGATATTGCAATCCTTGCAAGTGACGCAAATGGAATTGAACAGATCACTAAATTCCTTGACGGCCGGGAATGCTACGACGCTATCCACGTTATTTCTCACGGTAGTGATGGCCAACTCCAATTGGGGAATAGCTCCGTCAACGCCAGTAATTTGGATGAATATGAAAGTCAGCTGTCCAGTTGGACGACGGGTCTAGCATTCGGTGGAGATATTCTGCTGTATGGGTGTGACTTGGCTGGAACGATCGAGGGAAAGGCTTTCGTCGATCAACTTGGCGAA
>JAAEMV010000115.1 GCA_024225195.1 Planctomycetaceae bacterium
AACAACCCGCTGTTGGAAAGACGGTTGGTAAACTCCCCAGTACACCAGAAGCTGCAGTGAAACACGCCTTGGAATTACTTACCGCTGGCGATGTCAAAACTTTTTTGACTACTTACATGCTACCTAAAGACCTAAAGAAAGATGTCGATCGAGCTGGCTCAATCGAGCAATTGACAACCAGACTTGAACCCTTTGTTAATGATGTATTAAAAGTTGCCCTTTTGGAAATGGATGGAAAGACGCCTGTCTATTCAGATGATGGAAAAACTGCGACGTACAAAATATACGACGTTTCAGAATTCAACGAGACAGTCTTTAAAAAGATTGGCCAGCGGTGGTACATAGACCAATAAAATAACCGGAAAAACCTTAAGTCTTCATCGGCTTCATTCACTTTGACATTAGGGAGGCAGTGCGGACAACGAGCTATTGATTCTGAAGTCACCATCGAGCCAACCCATTGCCGTATCGATATGCTCTAAGACGTAGGGCTATTTCTCCTGTTGCGCTACATGAGTGGGTGTGCATTGCCAGCTGACGTTGTGGTGAGACCCGGTTTTACGAGTCCGCTCAATGGCGAAAAGACGTTGAGACGATCGAACAGTTTTTAAGCCTGAACTCCGAACACAAGGCCTGACCCTCGTAAAGTGTAAGGCGGTAAAAGTTATTTCGAATTTGTCATTTTACATTTCCCATCAGTAGTGTTTTAACGTTGATAGCTATTAAGCTATTTTCATTTAGCGCTTTACGAGAAATGATGACCTGTATCGATTTCAAATTGCATCTTGGAATACTTACTGATTTCCCAGATTTTGGAAGGCAATCAGTCTATCCACACAGGCGAGTTGGTGTTCCTGCAAGTGATGCAGCAATTTTGATAGAGTCGATTCGACACGTGTCTCCGACGGTACGGCGAATCATTTTTGTTTCCCTCCTTTGTTTTTGACTTTTTTCTTTGCCCCTTTGATTTTGACGAGCGATTTTTCGGTTTCGATTGGATTGGCGTCTCCCAGTTCCGCAAGTTTCGCGTGCAATTGTTTTTTCATCTCTTCCACCGTCGCGCGGTATTCCGGGTTGTTGATCTCGTTCTTAAGTTCGTAGGGATCTTTTTCGAGATGGAAAAGTTCATACTCCGGTCGATGATGCAGTTTTCGCACCAGCGATTTTGCGGATGGCACCTTTTGGGAAAGCTCAATCCAGGAGGATGCGATATCCGCTCCGTCCTCGGATGGTGCGGATGGATCGTTTAGTATCGCCAGCGCCTTGTCGAGTGTTGTGTTAGATGTTTGGCTTTGGTGGTTGGGATTGTAGATTAAAGAGAACGATTTGTTTCGGATCACCCGGATCGGGAAGATTCGGTCGCGGCTTCCGATGATGTTGCAGTTGGAGAAGGCACCAAAGACATAGGGGTGCAGTATTTGTTTTTCGCCTTTGAGCATCTTGAGGAAACTTTCTCCATCACAGTCGCCAGGCTTTAACGAACCACCCGCGGCTTCGACCAAGGTGGGTGTGATGTCCGCGATCGAAATCAGTTCTCCAACGACGGAGTTCGGAGTGGTCACTCCAGCCCATCGCGCGACCAATCCAGAATGCAGACCGTTGTCATAGCAAGTCCATTTTGAAAATGGCAACTGTGTCCCTTGCTCGCTGCAAACGATGAAGATCGTATTGTCCCACAGCCCTCGCGTTTGCAACTCATTGCGCATCTTACCAACCAGTTGATCGAAGTTGCTGATTTCGGCGTAGTATTTAACGAGTTCCTGCCGAAGCTTTGGGGTGTCCAGCCAATAGGGAGGAATTGTAAACGACGCTGCATCATATGCGGTCCGGTCCCCTGTCGTGAACGGTGCGTGGGAATCGTTCGAGGCGATAAAGAGGCAGAACGGCTT
>JAAEMV010000116.1 GCA_024225195.1 Planctomycetaceae bacterium
AGAATCAAAGAGTTTTCAAGTGTGTTCTTGGATTGTTTATAGAGCAGCAGGCGAGCCTGCAAAATATATTCGTTAAGGGGCCACAGATATTGTCAAAATAATGGAAGATTAAGCAAAACAACTCACCTCACCTCAACGCACCGAGAACGGAGTCTGATAATGTCCGTGGTCACCAAGCTGGGAAAAAACGTTTGGCCATTTTGGCAGCTCAATTTTATTTTCAGGCCCCTACTTGGTAAGCTAATAAGACGCAAACCAAGATGATGGCTATATTTATATTCGCTCGGGCTGTCCATAAAGAAGTTTGAGTAATCAATTTTTGCATAGCCGCTAAAGACCACACTGGTTTCTATAAATAAAAACCATGGAGTTCGGGGCGATGCAAACTGTCATTTTATTACCATTATTGCTAAGTCACGGATAAATCCACCGAAATCAAAAGTGATTATCAGAGATCATGCTTGTGGCATGATAACTTTTAGCGGGTTAAATATATTTCTTAGATAGAATCCCTGGGTTGGATTCCAAACTTGCCAAAATATCGAAAAGACTCCAGCTCCCAGGGAACGACTCAATATATTGCGAAGTGAATCACTGTCACCTAACGGCACATCATTTTTCTTTTAACGTATTTAGATAAATCCAAATTAGCAACTAATTGTTTCTTTGGTTTAATTACAGCGGTCTAGTGGATCATTTGCGCCGTGTTGAAGTATTAAAGTTAGCAATGAAATACTGTTAGAAAATCCGCAAGGGTTTTCATAGGTTGGATCGGTGAGGGGCGAGATCCCTATCGGTCGAAAACACGGCTCCAAAACGGCCATAGAATTAGAGGCAGGACAGAAATAAGAAAAGCTGGCGGAGCCCTAGGCTCCCTTTCGTTCATTAAGGAGACTTGAGATGAATAGAAATGCTCGTTACGTACTGACCCTTATCTTGCTTGTGTGGATGACTGGTTGTTCCAACCAGTCATCGGAGGATCGAATAGACGGAGAACAGGCCGGATCGTCCGAGATCGGCATGTCCGCTGCCGCGAGGAAATATTATGTTCGCGACGGCCTCGCCTATGACCCCAACACGAACCAACCGTTCACCGGGAAGCAGGTTGATTATTACGAGAACGGACAGCCATCTGAAGAGACGAATTTTAAAGATGGAAATTGGCATGGACCCTATGTCACGTGGCATGAAAACGGCAACAAAGCGATTGAGGAAAATTACAACCAAAACGGTAAAGCTGGTCGGCAGAATTATTGGTTTGAAAACGGACAGAAACAACGGGAGGAAAATTGCGACGAGCGAGGGTCGCTTGATGGTTTGCAATCGGAATGGTTTCGAGATGGAAAGCAGGCCAGCCAATCCAATTGGCGGAACGGCACCGAGTATGGCGTATCGGTCACCTGGTATCCCAGTGGCCAAAAAGAAAGTGAATCCAGCTATAACGACCAAGGCGCAGCCCATGGTTTATCTTCGACCTGGTACGAAGACGGTCAAAAGTCGGGCGAAAACATTTTTAATGAGGGAACTTTTGAGCGTTGCCTCATCTGGGATGAAAAAGGCAGAATCACGAGTGATGGAACCCGTCAGGATGGTAGCTTTCATCTTGTTGTCACCAAGTGGCATGCAAACGGTCAAAAGGCTCAGGAAACAACCTCTCGCGATGGCGAAACGGTATCGATTGTCGACTGGGATGAGGCGGGCAAAAAAACAGGTGATGAAAGTGGCCAAGAAGATGGGCATAGCGAAGCTGAAAAAGATAGCAGTCTAGGACAACCCCGTGCCGAAAAGATTACTCAAAAACAAAATCTCGATACATTGAGCGCAGAGGAAGTTGCGGACATTTTGGGGGGTGAGATAGGACGTTGGAAAATTAAAGGAAAGATCATTCCCGCGGGCGGTGATGTGGAACCATTTGAGGATGCGATGGAGACTCGCTGGAAGGTAAAGGGTAAATCTATAGCGATCACGTTTAGTCCATTGATCAACGGGAAGAGAGTCACCTTTGTCGGGGACAAGGAATATGACGCTCAGGCGGGCGTCTTCATATGGCGCAGGAAGGGAGAAGGGCTTGCTGAGATTGTTTCCCAAGAGCATTACGATCGAGCAACCAAGACCTACCGGGCAGAGACAACCTTTTCCGACGGCGCTAAGGAAACCACAAGTTTTCAAAGGGTCAGCAAGACCAAAAGCCTTTTTCTATCGCACGTCAAGCTAGATGGTAAGGTTGTATTTTCCCGCGAAGCCATTTTTACACGACTACCTGATTCGGAGGATAAAGCAGAACATAGTGACCACGATCATGGTGACTCTGAAAAAAAAAGTAGTCCTAAACAACCCGCTGTTGGAAAGACGGTTGGTAAACTCCCCAGTACACCAGAAGCTGCAGTGAAACACGCCTTGGAATTACTTACCGCTGGCGATGTCAAAACTTTCTTGACTACTTACATGCTACCTAGAGACCTAAAGAAAGATGTCGATCGAGCTGGCTCAATCGAGCAATTGACAACCAGACTTGAACCCTTTGTTAATGATGTATTAAAAGTTGCCCTTTTGGAAATGGATGG
>JAAEMV010000117.1 GCA_024225195.1 Planctomycetaceae bacterium
ACGGCAAGGAAGCCCAATGTCTCAAACTGATCAAATTGAAGATGTATTTGAAACCACGCAGGAAAGCCAAACTCCGCGCAAACGGAGATGGAAATGGCTTTTCCTGTCCTTCATTGCCATCGTTTTAATTTTCCCGAATCTCCTCGGCTGGATTGGTTTGCAGCAAACAGCAATTGATTTTGCTTTAAAAGACTTCCAGGGCAAGATCTCGGTCGAACAGGCAGCCTTTGGCTGGATACAACCGATCGAGCTACACAATGTGACCGCGGTCGATGACGAGGGAAATCTGCTCTTCAAGACGACTGAAATCACCTCGTCTAAACCTCTGTACTCCTTCCTCTTCTCAGACGACATGGGGATGTTTGAAGTTCGCGAGCCTACCGTTCAACTAACACTACGACCCGATGGCAGCAACCTCGAAGACGCACTATCGCAGTACCTCCCCATTTCCAAACAACCAACGTCTCCGCAACCAGACGAACCGAGCAAACTCGCACAAACTCCGATCAACACCAAGCTCTTTCTCAATATCATCGATGGGCAAGTGATCATTTCAACGACCTACTCAAACGAGGAGTGGCAGGTCGACGATTTAAATGTCATCACCCAATTGAACTGCGACACAGCCCCCTTGGTCATCGACGCCAAATGCCAGGTCACACCATTTGAACTGGACGACCAAGGCAACCCACAAATGCTCGCACCGGGAGCGTTGGCTTTCAGTTCGCAGGTAGACGCTGGTCAAGAAGCACTGACTTTTGACTCCATCGACCTCTCACTTAATACGCGAACGTTGCCAATTTCGATTACCGGCCCAATTCTAGAACGAATTTTTGGTCCCACAGCAACGGTGGGTACGCTGAGTGGAAAAATCACTGCGACCTACCTCGCGTCGCAACAATCTCTCAATCTAGCCGTTCAACAAATTGATATTCGTGACTTCGGATTTGCATCACCGAACTTAATCGGAACCGATCAACTCACGGCGAACAGCATCACAGCCCAAGGAGAGTTATTGCTCTCGCCGTCAACGGTGGCAGGTCAGCAATTCAAAATCCAAAGTGATCTTGGGACCATTCGAGCTAATGGGACTCTTTCCGTTCAACAACTAAATCAACT
>JAAEMV010000118.1 GCA_024225195.1 Planctomycetaceae bacterium
AACCAAGTACCCAAATACCTCAACCCGATCACCCGAATGAATTCCACTGGCTGATTCGTGAATCACGAGATCACAAAGGCCACTAACGTTTACCCACTTCGCACCGTCTCTCAAACGAGTCACCTTCAACACTAAACGGGTCTTCATCTCCATTTCAGGGCGAGGTGCGAACGCCGCTTCGGAGACGACCCACATCGGCTCCGAAATAACCTTCCCCTCAAGACAACAAGGGCTTGATACATCTGTGGCATAGCGGCCAATTTCATCGTGCGGAAACCAATTCCAACGTCCGTGATGCCAAAAAGAACCGCCAAATAAAAACCCAACAAGAAGGATCGTCGAGGCGACCCTCTCGCGTCTGAATTCGGAACCGAATGAAAAGGAACACCAACGCCTTTTTGGAAATCCCGGGAACCTCCAAACAAGGAACCAGCCAAACAAGCACAACCAAGACGAACAGAATGAGAAACGCCAATTAATGTCCCAAACTCGATCGAGCAAAATACCAGCAGCAAACGCAACTGCAACGAGTAGCATTGGCTGATAGGCTGGCCGGCAGCGTGTTGCGGGAGGGTCAATTCTATCGGGATCTGACGAGTACATGTCGACTCCACCGAGGACATCCAACTCTAGTTTCCGAACCAATTACACGACTAGAGAATAACACATCTGAAGCCAATCAGCGAAAGAGTGCTTGCACCAACGAATCCGCCAATAAACAACGCTTTACTCCGGACTTATCTCCACTCAATTGGTGATGATCTAGCTTTGGAATGAGAGAGTACTCCCATAGAGAACAGCACTTTGTTCGCCGAAGTTCCGATCGTCACCCAAGATACCCTTCAGCAGTGCGAAGAAATGCAGTGCAAAGAAATTGAGAAGTTGGTGGGCGCATAAAAAAAGTCACAGCATGTCGCTCCATCGTCATGCTATGACTCTATCCTGGCTGCGAAACAGTCCGTGTCTCGCCCTCCCGGCGTTTTGATCTACCACCTTTATCGACTTGTCAAATCGCAAACCGTAAAAAATTTGCAGTAACTTCAACGGTTAATCCGCGTCCTTGTTACAAATTAACATGTTGGTTCCAGATCTAAGGACTACAGAAAGATTTAGGTTTGAAGGGGAAGCCTATATTCGACTTCTCGGAGGACAAATTACCTCAAGCAGTACCTAAATCGTTATTTCTTCCCCACGCTTTTCTGCCCACTAACCAGATCGGGCAATCTTCAATCCAATTTTGATCTCTCGGGTGTGCTCAATTTCACCCCAATTTATCCGCACTGGAGATTTCAAACGAGCTGCAGAACCAAAACGTTCAGACTTTAAAACTGGTTCGCTCAAAACATAACGACGCATCGGCAAGCTATTTATTTCCGCATAAAGATCCTCTATCCTGCTTCCGAGGGCAGTCCGGTTGCACCAAGGAGTGTGCAAAGTGCCTAGGAGAGGATGGATTCGTGCCAAAACTAATAGAACATCAAATCCCCAACTTCAATGGATTTGGGGCTTCGATCTTGGCCCAGCAAACAAGAGGTCGCATTAAACGGCACCGACTCCCCGGCGACAGAATGCAGGCGAGAGCACTTTTGCACGACCACTGCCCGTTGACCCCAGGGGTGTACGGGTGGCTCGATGACCGAAATCAGCTTTGCTACGTTGGTAAATCAAAGTCACTTCGGAAACGATTGCTTTCGTATTTCTCGAAAACGCCAGTCGACAAAAAAGCAGCAAGAATTCGGCAACACAGCCAAAAACTTGTCTGGGAACCAATCTCCAATGAACTTCTCGCATTGATTCGAGAACAAGAACTTATCTATCGGTGGCGTCCTGAGTTTAATACGCAGGGGCAACCTACCAAGCGGCAACCCGCCTTTATCTGCATTGGCGGGGGAATGGCACCCAACGCATTTTTCACGAGACGCCTGACCGACAAATCCGAATTGTCTTTCGGGCCAATCGCAGGTACTGGACGTCTTCGCTCAGCCGTCGAGACAATCAATCAGTGTTTTCAGCTGCGAGATTGCCCCGATAAAATTAAATTCAAATTTAATAATCAACTGACTCTATTTGAGAATCCCATCACCGCTCAGTGTATTCGTTTCGAACTGGGAACGTGTCCAGCACCATGCGCTGCCCAGTGCAGTTCCCGCACCTACCAAGCTAACGTTGATCATGCCCGTCAATTCATCCTTGGCAAGGATCGATCTATTCTCACGAGATTAGATCAACAAATGCAGAAAGCCTCCGGCAGCCAGTCTTTTGAAAAAGCGGCAATTCTCAGAGACCATATCTCTAACCTTAACTGGCTCGATCGGCGGATGTCGGCACTTCGCAATGCTCAAGAATCTTATAACGGTGTTCTGCCAATTGAAGCCAGAAAAAATCGCGAGGCATGGCTTTTCCTCAAAGGTGGACAACTCATCGGTAGCACCGTTGCCCCAGACACGGAAGAACGCGCGATTGCGACAATCAAGCGACTTACCGAGGTCTCACTTGCCGAAAAACCCATTCCCGAAAATTTAATGGAAATGAATCTCCAACTCATTCTGATCGCTTGGTTCCGGAAGCACCCCCAACTCAAAAATTCACTGATTCCCTTTGGCGATGCGGTCGATATCTGTGAGAAGCGGTTAGATGGCGGTTTTCTTAAGACTGCCTAACACGCAGCCCAAACTAGCTAAGTTCGCTCAAATGAATGGCGAAAAACCCTAAAAGAAGGGTTTTTGCAGTAAAATACTGCTATTTATGCCGTTGAACAATCGAGCCGAATTGCTATACTGCGTAGCTAACTTTTAGTATCTAAATCTGAAAATTTGATCGATTTTTAACGGACAAAGTCATGGCTCGCGTTTGTGAAGTATGTGGAAAAGGCCCTCAAATGGGCAATCGTGTCGAAACGCGTGGTAAAGCCAAGTATCTCGGTGGTGTCGGTACCAAAAAGACCGGAATTACTCGTCGGCAGTTCCGTCCCAACCTGCAAAAAGTTCGAACTGCGATCCCCGGTGGCGGAACCAAAACTCTCAAAGTTTGCGTTCAGTGCATCCGTAGTGGAGCGATTCGAAAAGCAGTCAAGCAAAAGCCATTCAAATTACCCTCGTAATTGCTCTCTGGTTTAAGCCGTTTTAGCTAAGCTCTGTCTAGATTAGCGCAAACACCTTTTCGCAAACCTAGTTTTGTTCCTCAGATCGAAACGCTATGCTTAGGCTTGCCAAGGCGGTCCTTGAATTGTTATCGAACAAGGTTTCCGCTCCGCGTACTGTCACAAGCTGACCTTTGATCCCGTGGATTCTCTTATGTCCGAGACACCTGAGCAACCAACCGTTAATCAAGTTGCAAGGCTTGCACGGATACACCTCGACGACCAGCAACTAACGTCTTCGGGCGAAAAACTGGAACAGATCCTCGAGTTTGTTAGCCAGTTGGAACAGGTTGAGCTTCCCAAGGACGTCGAACCTTTTTTCGGAGCCATCGAATCGGTGAATGCGATTCGAGAGGATAACCTTCAGACGAGTGTCCCCCGCGAAAAAATCTTAGATAACGCTCCTGAATCGGATGGAGAATTCTATTTGGTTCCTCCCGTTTTTCGAAACACGGATTCGTAATCTAAGAATTGGACTTTCCATTTAACTGGACCAACACATGACTCTTTCAGCTTTGAATGCTGACGTAATCGTCGACCAACTCAACGCTGGAGAAGTCACGGCAACTGACTGTGTTCAGCATTTCCTCGATCGCATCCAAATTCACAATGCAGAGTTGAATGCATTCATCCGTGTATCCGAATCCGCACTTGAGCAGGCCGAAGCGATCGACCAACGGAGAAAATCCGGTGAATCCTTAGGCTCTCTCGCAGGTCTCCCGATTGCCATTAAAGACGGGATTTGCGTTTCCGGACAACCGACGACTGCGGGATCGAAAATGCTGGAAAATTTTTCGCCTCCCTACGATGCAACTATCGTCGAACGACTTAAGTCTGCCGACGCGATCATTATCGGCAAAACAAATATGGACGAGTTTGCGATGGGCAGCTCTACCGAAAATTCTTTTTTCGGACCAACCAACAACCCTTGGGCAACCAACCGCGTTCCGGGCGGCTCAAGTGGAGGCTCTGCAGCCTGTGTTGCTGCTCGGTTAGCCCCCGTCGCGATTGGTTCTGATACAGGTGGCTCGATTCGCCAACCGGCCTCGTTCTGTGGAATCACCGGCCTAAAGCCTACCTACGGAAGAGTCAGTCGTTATGGATTGATTGCCTTTGCGAGTAGCCTCGATCAAATTGGTCCCATGACACGGACCGCAAAAGAATCAGCGCTGCTGATGTCGGTCATCGCAGGATTCGATCCACGTGACTCAACTTCCTCCAAAGAGCAAGTCTCAGATTTCTTGACTGGCCTTGAAACTCCACTGGCGGGCCTGCGAATTGGAGTCTGTCGAGACCATTTGAACGAAGGACTCGACGTAGAGGTCAAAACAAAAATCAACGATGCCATTTCCGTGTTCAAGCAACTTGGGGCGAACATCGAAGAAATTGAGCTACCGCAGACAAAGTCGGCTATTGCAGCCTACTACATTATTGCGCCGTGCGAAGCTTCAAGTAATTTGGCACGCTACGATGGCGTCCGGTATACCTTTCGGGCACAGGCGAATGACCTGGAAGAAATGTATCGCAACACGCGGGGACAAGGGTTTGGCGACGAAGTCAAACAACGGATCATGCTGGGAACCTACGCCCTGAGCTCGGGCTATTATGAAGCCTACTATTTAAAGGCTTCGAAAGTTCGACGCATGATCAAACAAGACTACGACGAAGCATTTAAAAAGGTTGACCTAATTTTGGGGCCAACAACGCCAACTCCCGCATTCAAACTGGGACAACACACGCAGGATCCTCTCGCGATGTATCTCGCAGACATCTATACCGTCTCGGCCAATTTAGCTGGAATCCCTGCCATTTCGGTTCCTGTCGAACCATCGAGCACTGGACTGCCAATTGGACTCCAATTGCAAGGGCGAGCATTCGAGGAAAACACCTTATTACGAGCCGCTCATCAATTTCAAAACGAAACACTTTGGCATACGGCGAGCCCCTCGGAGCCATGGAGGACACAGTCTTGAACCCCACTTCCAGCCCACAATCGAGCAACCGTCGCGCAGTGCGATTTGACGACGCCCAAATTATTATTGGTCTCGAAGTCCACGTTCAGCTCGATACAGATTCCAAATTATTTTGTGGATGCTCCACTCGTTTCGGGGAAGCGGCTAATTCCCAAACCTGCGTTGTTTGCACCGGCATGCCCGGCGCGCTTCCAGTTATCAACCAACGAGCCTTGGAACTGTCTATCCGTGCGGGACTCTCGCTCAACTGCCAGATCGCTCGCTCCACGAAATGGGACCGTAAAAACTACTTCTATCCGGATCTCCCCAAGGGCTATCAGATCAGTCAATTCGACCAACCCATTTGCGGACCGGGCCATCTCGACATTGAGACTTCAGACGCGACTGGCCAAGCCAGGCGAATTCGAATCGAACGAGCACATCTGGAAGAAGACGCCGGAAAAAGCATCCACGACGAATCGAGCCGTAGACAAGACTCAAAAATTGACCTCAACCGAACGGGAACTCCACTACTGGAAATTGTCACTCAACCTGATATCAGGACCGCTGCTGAGGCAAAAGCGTTTCTCTCCGAACTGAAACTTATCTTAAATTACATTGACGTCTCTGATTGCAACATGCAGCAAGGCAATTTGCGTTGCGACGCGAATGTTAACCTGCATATCCCACTTGGTGACGAGCAAATTGCAACTCCGATCGTAGAAATTAAAAACCTCAACAGCTTTCGAGCAGTCGAGCGATCAATCACACATGAAGCCCAACGGCAGTTTGAAGCCTGGCAAGAACATGGCCTCACCATCGCTGACGCTCCTAAACAAACTCGCGGCTGGAACGATCACACCCAAACGACAACTCTTCAACGAGAAAAAGAAGATTCCGCTGACTATCGATACTTCCCAGACCCAGATCTCATCGCGGTAAAAATCGAAGAATCACAAATTCAAGAAATTGAATCGCAACTGGAGCAACTACCTGCGGACTTACGCAAGCTACTTGCTGAACAATACAATTTAAAATCCGCAGATGCGTCCGTAATTGTCTCTCAGGGCAGGGGAGTGGTGGACTACTTCTTAAAAGTCGCCGACGGTTGCGAGGATAGCAAAATCGCAAACAACTGGATTGGCCAAGAAGTCCTTCGCCAACTCAATGAATCAAACCAAACCATTGAGCAGTACCCAGTTTCTCCTCAGCAATTTACCGATCTATTAAAATTAGTCATCGCCGGAACACTCGACCAAACTCGTGGCAAGGAAGTACTCAATGCGATGGTTGCAGATTGTATTTCGCCCGAGGAAGCCGTTCAACAACTGGGTATCAAACCCGTCGACAACAATGAACTTGTTTCTCTTTGCGAAAAATTAATCGATGAGAACCAAGACGTGGTTGAACAAATTCAATCTGGAAATGGAAAAGCAATCGGGATGCTGATTGGTAAAGCAAGAAAAATAAACCCCAATGCCAACCCGGGATTAGTCAAAGCAATGCTTTCAAAAATGATCTCCGCGTAATTTTTTCATTTCCAAAATTTACTCCTTGTGTGAACCGCCTCGCTCACTCGAGCCGCCGATGCCTGCCCGTGCAATAATTTTGTTAGTGCCATCTTTTAATGAACACTGGAGTCTATCCCGGTTGCGACATTCATAATTTTGCTGTTATCTTTTACAGCCGAATCGCACAACCGCTGGGTTGGCGATCACGTCGGATCGCATTAACTGTATCTCAAATACTCTGGAGAATTACATTGTCGAATTTGATGGAAGGACAGGTCGCTTCCGTGAACGCACACGGAGATCTGGTGACTGATATCTCAATCGAACAAATCGCACATGTCCCCCGAGACGAGTCCGTCCGTATCAATTTTGGGGGACACGAGACGATCGGTCTTTACCCTGACCCACATGACCAGCCTGCAGCGACGATGGTTGCAAAGCTGAGCGACTCAGGTTTCCTAGAAGTCGGAATCGTCGGCATTAGCTTGAGCGAAATGTTGGGAATCAAAGTAGGAGAGCCAGTTAAGATTGAGTGGTAACTCTGCCCGGTCCCGACTGCCCAGTTCCGCTTGCTTGCAGCGAGGCAACACCTGAGAACCTCTAAGTGGAGATCAACGCTTAGCTTGCTTTATTCCTTGATTGCGGGCTTCACAGGCAAGACGGTACGCCTCTTCTTCTCCATGACGATGAATTGAAAAAGACCGAGTTCGCCGACGTCCGTGGCCATCGGTCCACTGAGCAATCCAATACCAATAGGAGTAATCAAACTCACCACGCCGGTCCGTTTGCTCATGAAGTCGAATCCCAACCTGTCCAGAACGGTTTCGAGCCGAAGGTTTAGCAGCCAAATCCTTCACAGAATAGCGTTTATATCTTTGATCGATCTCGTCGCGAAAAACTTTAGCTGACTGCAACGCTAATCGCTTCCCACCGTGGCTCAGATCTGAAAAGTACTTTGAAAAACGCTCTCCTCGCCGCTGGATCCGAACTTCCCAGCCACCGTAAATTTTCCGGCCCTCGCCCGGCACTTCAATTCTCGCAATATTACGCCGAGGATTTTTTCGTGCCATTAATTCGGTTCTAACAACGGGAAAATGGTTGACCCGATCCCTCCCACTCTCCCAACTACGACCAGTTATGAAAACTTGAATGCCTAAGCACTCAAACTCAGAGCAGGAACCAAAAATCAAGCCTCTCGCTATTAAACTACTTTAACCAAGACGTTGGTGCAAACGAAGAGCAGAGCACGATGTCGATCCCTCACTGCGCCGAGGTTTTAAAACCGGTTGGTCCACCCGAGATTCTCTTACCGTGGTCCAGCGGCCAACTTGCCATCTGAAAACCGTTTTCGTAGATCCATTTTTTCAGCAACGCATGGGACTCAAAATCATCGGGATAGACCCAAATCGAAACTGTTGTTTTCCCCGGTTCGAAATCAGACAGCCTTTTTTGAAAATCTGAATCTCCCCCAAGAGCCGCCTCTACTGTTTCACCAATGAGCGGACTCGTGGGAAGCATCCTAAAGCCCTGAAAACTGAGGGTCGTCTGAGCATTCACCCCACCCCCAACTCGATCGTAATTTGCCTTTACGATCAATTCATATTGCATCCGATAATCGTGAACTGGACCGACAACTGCAATCGCCTGTTCCTCTCGACTAAACTTTTCTGCATTCAGCCTCACTTCGGAACTGACTTCAGACTTCATGAGTGAAATCAACTCACTCATCGGAACATAAGACAGCCGCCCGTTATTTAAACAGAAGTGAATTTCATCCGAAAAAACAGTCTTAGCAATTGGATTGGGGAAATGTTTAATGACCTCTGTTGAAGGCTCATTGCTGAAAGAAATAGCCTTAGACTCTCGATTCAGCTCTGCTAACTCGTCAATTAATTGTTTCTGCTGAGCCTCAAAAGATTCCTTCTTCTCAAACTCAATCGCGGCGGCAGCATCCTTTGCCGCTAATTTTTCTATTCGCGTTTTTCTAGCCGATTTCAACTTCTGTTGTAGCAACTCGAGCCTAATCAAGTATTCATGTCGTTGGTCAGTTAACGCAGCAGCTAGACTGTTCTCTTTAGCCTGTTTCTGCCCCAAAGCCTCATTGTCCAACTGAAGTTTCTTGATCGTATCGCCCAGGCTTGCCTCTGTTTCTTTGAGATCGTCAATTTTACCTGCGAGATCTTCACTCGGGGTAGCATGAACCCAGGATGCCGACGCCTGAGCACCAACGACCACGACCAAAATGATGAGAATTCCGACCAGGTTGGCGACAATGTCCAAAAATGAATCTTGCCCCGTTGTAATTTGCTTGAGACTCATTGTCGCGACTCCTCAATCAAGAGACCGCTGTTGTACAGAAGTCCATTTAATTCAGAAAATCGAGTCTCTCCTCCGGGCAACACCGTCACGCGGAGTTGCGGCTTCCAATAGCCATTTTTACCGGCGACTCCCCAAGATTTAATTTGCCCCCAAATCTGTTCCACCAATGGGTCAATTGCCTCTGCAGTGCCACCTGCCATTGAAATTTGCCTGCCAACTACACCGCCAGACTTCAGTTCGAGATAATCGGCGCCACAGAACAATCGAATGGGGCGGACGTATCCCGTTGCCCCCGCCGTTCTCGCTGGCAATGCCCAATTACTTCCACGCTGATTTGCAACACTCAACGCAGACTGAAGATTCTCACCAGCAACCTCTCCTCCCGCTCCAGCGTTCGATTCAGCACGAGCGGTAGCCGTTGATGAGTTCGAGTCGCCGTTCGATTTTGTTTGTGGATTCTCAAAACCTCTCTTTTTTGATTTCATCGAAGCAATTAAATCAGCCGAAGATTTTGAATCGGGCGCACGATTGGAACCGCGAGAATTTGAGCGATCCAGCCCATCCCCCATGCCTCTTGTCGTTGAGACAAACCCACCTTGTCCTCCGGAGACGCGAAGCCCCGGACGAGACCGCTCATTCGCATACATTGCATCGCGGGCACGCTGAGATTCAATCACCGCGATCCGCGACTGCTGCCGCCCACGAGCTTCTTCGATCGCTTCTTGTACTTCTTCGACGAGCTGTGGGTCTTTTTTCCCAAAACTCAAAACCTTGCCACCATCGACTAATTCATATCCAAATTCATCATCCCAACTCTGCATTGCACGGCGAACCAACACAAACGTTTCAGCGCCGTCTGGGCGAACGATCGCCAACGGATAAGGATTCCCCTCTTTACCCACCAAATCATAACGCTCCCAATACTCTCGGTTAGCAAGCAATGCCGAGTCGAGCATATTGCCAGGCTGAAGCGGCAAAACGAATTCATCTTTTCGCAACCGAATCCCAGAGGGTTGCAAAACGATCTCATCTTTTAAACACTCGATAAAAATGGGCCTTCTGAAGGTTCCACCACGCCCCCGATAAGGTTCAATGACGTACGTCGTGGGCTTGATTGCGGAGTTGTTCTCACGCTTTGTTTCAATCTCAGAACGTACTCGAAGAATCGAATCTTCTAACTTAGCCAACGCCTGCTTTCCCTCCTCTTCGGAAAATTTCTTAGAAGAAACAACGGGTTCGGCTTCACTCTGAAGGCTATTCCACTGCGCGATAACTGTCTCAAGCTCACGTTTGATCTTCCGTACTTCCCCCTCCAAATAGCTTCGGTGGGAACGAGACTGCTGCAATTTCTCGAGCGCATCCGGTCGCACCGAAGACATGCCTTTGATGCGGATCTGATTCAGTGCAACTGCATCATCTAACTCAACAATTTGCGCCTGTTTTTCAGAATCATCTTCAGCCTGCTTTTTCGCAGATTGTACATCTGCTGATTTCACGGCCATGACGAGCATTACAATCAAAACACCAAGTGTGCAGATCAACACTGCCAAAAATGGAAACAACGAAACGCTGAGTTGAGTTCGATTTTTTTTTCGCCGTCTCATGCAGTTCTTTTTGAACTCCGGTCAATGTTAACCGTGACAAACTGACGTTCCTGCTTGCGAACGGGCAGAATAACCTCCGCAGTGCTGGACACGGTACTTGCGAAGGCTGGTTCCCGAGGTGACTGAGCTTCTTCAAGGTCGATCCGAGCCCCCATTCCGAACTGGGTGATTTCGGCGATTTGCCTCTTTATCTCCGTCTTTCCGAGCGTTGACTGAGCGAACTCCAGCTCATCTCGTTGTGTCTCAACGTTGGTTTCGTGCGAAGGAGCAGGGGACACAGAGCCCAGCATTCCATTACGATTCTCAGAGAGGCTAACTACCATGGCCTCCACTGCATCCTTTAACTTCTCCGTTGCTTCGGCTGCCATTCGGTTCTGCGCCAGAATGGGTTCTAAACTCTGTTGACTTCGATCCTGGGCCAGCAACTCTCCCATTAACTCAGCTTGCTGAGCCAACTTACCTTGATAATCGGACATCAGCCGGGCATTGTCAGAAAGCGTGACTTGCCACTGACTCCAACGGTGCGACATTGATTCATCCGCTTTGTCGATGGAGTTGGTCAAACCCAACGTCAGCTTCTCAACACTTTGCTGGATTGAATCCATCAATTGCTGACTGAGGCGATCTTTCAGGTTTTCCTGAGACTCCAGCCAAGTCGTGTGAGCTGCTTGAATCGTCTTTTGCCAACTGTTGGTTTGCTTTTCAATCGACTGCTGAGAAGCGTTTAAGAAATTGTGAGCCACATTCTCATAAGTTGGATTGGCTGGCGCGACCGTCATGTCAAAGTTTGCATTGATTTCCTGCTTTGCCCGCTGATCAACTAACTCCAACAACTGAGTCTCAAATCGCTCAACTAAAAATTGGCCGAACATCAAAACCATTGACAACGTCAAAGCAAGTGCCGTCGTGTCAAACGCCACATAAAGGCTCCCGCGTAATCCATCCATCATTTGCTGAAAATCATTGTCGGGACCAACATTGATTCCACCAAGCGCCTGAGAAATACCTAGAACTGTTCCCAGAAAACCTAGCATCGGGGTCGCCCAAATCAATATCCGCACAAGCGAATACCGTTGTTGCTGACGATCGAGATCCAAGTCAGCCAAATACTTAAGCTCTTCTTCTACAGAAGCCGTGGAATTGGTGCGGTAAATACAATGCAGGGCATTCACTAAACGCTGCCACAAATAGTGGTCATGCATCCATTTGGGCAACTCCAGTAAATGCTTTCCCAGGCCAACCGTTCGCTCTTCGATAACACCTCGAGGCCTTGCTCCCTCAGTTGCATCAGCAGGCGATTGGACCGAACCGCTCCCCACCGCACCTTGAGGAATACTAATTGAGATTTTCTTTTCGCCACTGAATTGTTCAAAGATGTTGTTAGCAATTAAGCCCAACGACGCGATTCCAATGAAAAACATCCCAACGGTTACCTTGGAAACCGGGTGGCCCGTCAGATACCTTAGAACGGTCTCGTTAGCGATATGCCCCTCATTGATCAGGTAGGACAACCCCAAATACAACATCAGTCCGATGCAGATCGGGATCACAAGCGAGGGCAGTACGGCGATCCAACTTGACGATCGTTTCACTTGGCTTCCTTGACTACTGTTTCTTTTATTCGTTATGCAGTTGCCTGCGCGTCAGTTGCGCAGGCAACCGTCAAAGCGACGGCGCGTTCTCTATTTAATCGGCACAGATTATCTATCGCGTAAACTTTATGTTGCCCGAATTGCATGATTTATCGAATTGGGCGACGGAATCAAAAGAACTGATAAAGTTGACGCTTTTTACCAAAGAGTTGGGTGTGATTCGTCGATAACAACCCTACTGAATCGCTGCGCTTCAGTTCGTATACCCAGGGGGGTGAAACCCGGTTCGGCAAGCTCCGACCGGGTTTCTTTTTTGCGCTAATCCCGACCGGGAATAATTCCTCCCTATTCAAGGAACGATTCGCCCTGATTCTCCGGTATTTTGAACGTTTTATCAGTGAATCCGTTGAAAGAGTCGCCACTGACCTTCATCCTGTCAATTCAGTCCATTAGTGGGCAGGCGACCCAAAACATCTTAGAATCGCTAGCGTGCGGAAGCATTACCCTGCTTGCTTATGCCTTCCTCCGTTTAAGCGTCGCTCCTTCGAATAATTTAGTTGCTCTTATTATGAAATCTGAAAACGAGGGGTCACCGGAGACCGCTTCCCGACACTCTACGATCCTCCCCTGGCTTCGATTGTTGCGAATTTCTGCCTTACCAACGGCAATCTCCAATATTCTGATGGCGTTTCTATTGGTTCACCAAACGTGGACACCTACCTTGGAACTCTGGCTTCTCATTTTGGCATCATCGCTGCTGTATTTATCCGGCATGGTTCTTAACGATGTCTTTGACATTGAGGTCGATCGAGTTCAGCGCCCCAACCGTCCACTGCCTTCTGGAAAAATTTCGCTCCAAACCGCGAATACGGCTGGCTACATGCTGCTCTTGCTTGGAGTCGTCGTGGCTTCGCTCGCGGGTTGGGTCGGCAGCGGAAGCGATCCCTTTTTACCTACGAGTCCCTTCGCCCGCGCCAGTATCATTGCGGTCCTGCTCGCAGCGTGCATCCTGCTTTACAATGGCCTCTTAAAACGCACGCTCTTGGCCCCCTTTCTGATGGGAAGCTGCCGCGGACTCAACGTTCTCCTCGGTACGAGCACACTCATTCCACTTGCGACTGGCATGACAACCTCTGAAGCGGCACCGACATTTTTGAGTATTCCCTTAGTCGCTTGGTGGATCTCTATTTCCATCGGAACGTTGATTTGTGGTGTTACATTATTAGGCCGCAATGAAGCGGTTGAATCACAAAAACGCTTGCCACTCTTTATCGCTTGCGGGTTTATCATTGCGGGGATCACCGGCATTGGCAGCGTCGTTTATTGCCCAATGGACCTCGAGCTGTCACCTCTGGTAAAGAGCATTTATCCACTTATCGTTGCGGTCATCTCGTTGACGATTATTCGCCGTGTCATTGGAGCCGCAATCATTGCGACTCCGTTGGCCATCCAGTCGGGAGTAATTTCCGTGCTTCGCAGCTTAATAATTCTGGATGCGGTCGTCTGTTTCCTCGCCGCTCCGCAACCGGAGTATTACGCATTAATCGTGCTAAGCCTTTTGATTCCTAACATTCTTTTGAGTCGCTTTATCTCCACGACCTAGATCAACCAGCTGTTGTTTTTAAAAAAAATCTACTCATCTCAAACGCCACTAGCTCATCGAAACGACACACGGCATTTTTATGATAATCGGCTATAACACAAACGGCCTTTCGAACCACAACGCTAAAGATGGCTTGGAGTTACTTGCCAAAACGGGCTATAGAAGTGTGGCCATTACAATCGACCATGGCTGGCTTAGCCCGCGAGATCCCGCTGCAGATGTGCAGGTTCAGCAATTTAAACATTTTTTAGAACAACATAACATTTCGAGCGTGATCGAAACTGGCGCACGCTTTCTTCTAAATCCAGAATCCAAACATTCGCCAACGCTCTTGGATCCTGATCCTCATCAATCACAAAAGAGGATCGACTTTATTAAATACTGCATTGACGTTGGTATTGAACTTGGCAGCGATTGCGTATCGATCTGGTCAGGCATTAAACCGAAGGATCTTTCGTTCGACTCGGCGATGGACCGTTTGGTGGAAAATCTTGAGACCGTTCTCCGATATGCTGAATCGCGGGGAATTGATATTGGATTTGAACCCGAACCGGGAATGCTAATCGACACGACCGGACGTTACGAGCGACTCACACACTTGCTCGACTCGCCGCGGATGAAAATGACTCTCGACATCGGGCACCTCTTCTGTTTGAGTGAAATACCGATCGCAAATTACATTGAAAAATGGGCGGACCGCATTGTAAATGTTCACATCGAAGATATGAAATCCGGCGTTCATGAACATCTGATGTTTGGAGACGGCCAAATTCACTTCCCACCTGTCATCGAATCCCTAAATCGCTGCGGCTACCGGGGAGGACTCCACGTCGAACTAAGTCGCCACAGCCACGACGCCGCCAATGTAGTTCGACAATCCTATGAGTTTTTAAACCCAATTATCCAAGACGTGCTTGCTAATGATAATCCGCTTTAACGGCTTTGGCCTCTAATTCGCTTTCCTGACGCGTCCATCCCCAGTTCCAATTGAATCGAGAAATAACGTGACCCGTGTTTGTGTCATCAATGTGGTCGGTCTAACTCCCAAATTACTCGCGCATGCCCCGAATCTGGCGGCCGTTGGTAATGCGGCCGCTTGGAAAAGCCCATTACCTGCCGTCACATCCACATCCCAAGCAACCTTACTTACTGGATTATCACCGCGAGACCATGGAATCGTCGCCAACGGTTGGTATTATCGTGACACTCAGGAAATTCGATTTTGGCAACAAGCGAACTCACTGATTCAAGGAGAGAAATTTTACGACAACGTTGAAACCGCAAAAATGTTCTGGTGGTTTAACCAAGGGTCAGGCGTCCGCTACAGCTGCACCCCCAAACCTCATTACGGCTGCGATGGTTCAAAAGTTTTTGACATCCTCGATTTCACCGAATGTGATTTAACGAAATCCATTGGCTCCTTCCCATTCTTTAGCTTCTGGGGCCCCCATGCTGGCCTCCCCAGCACACAGTGGATCGCCGAGGCGACGGCTTTGGTAATGCGACGCAAAAAACCAGAATTGACACTCGCCTATCTACCTCACCTCGACTACGACTTCCAGCGATTCACCTCACAGGCCCCGGAGCGTGTCAAAGAAGTCGACGATTGTGCCGGCCAGATCATTCAGGCCGCCGAGGAAATCAACGCGCAAGTGGTGGTTGTCTCCGAATACGGCCTCGTCCCTGTTAACCAGCCAGTACACCTAAACCGTATCCTAAGAAATTCAGGTTTGTTGAACATTCGTTCGGGACCCTTTGGAGAAATTTTAATCCCGGGTGAATCCAAGGCATTTGCTGTAGCAGATCACCAACTTGCACATATCTACGTTGCCAATCCCTCGGATATACCGAGCGTCCGAAACACTCTCGCTGAGACCCCCGGCGTTGCAGCGGTCGTCGACCCTGGTGATCTCGAACTGGATCACCCTAGAAGCGGGGAGCTAATCGCACTCGCGGAGCCAAATGCTTGGTTTACTTACTACTATTGGCTTGAGGACCGCCTCGCTCCCGACTTTGCTAAGACAGTCGACATTCATCGAAAGCCCGGATACGACCCATGTGAACTCTTCATGACTTCCAAGATTCGTGCCATTCGAAAACTGATTCGCAAAAAAATCGGCATGCGTTATTCGATGGATGTTATCCCGCTCGATGCCACACTCGTGAAAGGCAGTCACGGTCTTAGACCTAGCGATGACGAGGGGCCACTGGTGATTGGCCCTGGCGAACCACCGGAAAAAATGACGCAATTTAAAGGCTATCTCGAGCGTTTACTCAAGAGCACGTAGCCTATTTTTTGACCGTCAAATCAGATTACTCGGCATGCGATTTGAGTGCTCAATCAGCTAATTTGCCAGGCAAGGCCAAGCCACCGCCTGCGGTTTGGATTAAGGTAAAATCACGGTGCAATCTGTAGCCGCAAAGTGATCGTCTAAATCGTAGGCAACATCCTCCGTAATTCCCGTGTAGGAAATATTTAGATATTGCAAATTGTTCAGCCCCATCAATGAAGGCTTAGACGCGTCCGTGATCTTTGTTTTACCAAGATGCAAAAAAGTTAACTGCGGCATGCTCTCCAGCATCTTAATGCCTGCATCAGTCACTTTGGTGTTATCTAAATTCAAAGAAGTCAGTCCTTTCAGCGAAGTGACTGGCTTAAGACCAACATCCGAAAATTTAGTACTCCATAAATTGAGCTCTTTGAGACCAGCAAACTTTGCCAGACTTTCACCAGCAGCATCCGTGATGCCTGGCGAATTACATTCGCTCAAATCAAGCTTCTCAAGCTTTTGTAATGCAGTTAGATATTCGATCCCCTGATCCGAAAGTCGCGTGTCTCTCAAATTAAGTTTGACAATGTTTTGCATCCCCGCAATAACGCGAAGTGTTTCATCACCAATGGAAGTACGAAATAAATGAATTTCTTTTAAGTCCAAATCGGCAAGCGTCTTGAAACCTTTATCTGTGACACTTGAGTCGTTTAGCCCAAGCACTTTGAGCTTCTTCATCTTCGCCACAAACGCCATCGATTCATCATTAATCGAGTTACCCCAGACTTTTAGAAACGAGAGATTTGGACAATGGGAGAGTGCCTCGAGTCCAACAATTGTCACGCGATTGCAATCACTCAGGTCAATTGCTCTTAACGTCTGCAATTCAGAAAGGTATTGCAGCTCCTCGTCACCCACTCTCGTTTGCCCGCATCGAATCTGTTCCAAGGCAGGATACTCGGAGAGGACCTTCATTCCTTCAGCCGACAGCGTAGCTTTCAGCAACTGCAAAAACTTCAATCGCTTTAAGGGCTTGAGTTTTTCAAAATCCTCTGCAGACGGCGTGCTTCGACTAATGTCTAAATACTCGAGGTTGACAATTTTGGCCAACTGCTCGAAGGAACCGGAGTCAACTTTAGTTCCATCGAGAATGACTCTAGTCAATTTGGTAAATTTACCTAACTGCTCAAGACCGTCGTTTCCAAGTGAGGACTCGGCTAAGTCAACTTCTACAGCGAAACCATCATCATCCATTGAGAAGAACGCATCTCTATTTTCAAGCTTCTCGCGAATAGCTTCTTCTTCGGCTAGTGAGAATCCACTAATCACTACAGGATCAGGCGCGACTGGCACCTTGGCTTGCGGTTTAGGGGCGGCAACAGGGGGACCTGAAACTGCGCCAGAAGTCTCGGGAGCCAACGAAGCGACCGCTGGCTCGTCACCGTTAGTCTCTTCCGCACGCTCGTCTCTTGCCCGACGGAGTTCGCTGTAGTCGCTAATTTCACAACCCACCAATCCGATGAAACTGGCAAACAAAAGGCCTACAAAACATTTTTTGACAACAGAATTCATAAACACTCTTTCAGATCCAATATCACTTCGTCGTTTGTCTAGCAAAATCACCCAATCAAACCTATCAAGAATTTACCATCTTATGGCTCGATTAACAGTACAACGGATCACCATCGGTCAGCAATACTGAGGGCTGACCGCGATCCCAACACTCATATCCACCGAGACCACATCGACCAAGAAACCGTTCATTCAATCAACTCCAACCCGCCTCGCTGCCTAATATCTCACGGCAATTTTTTTTTATCACAATCGAAACATCCCTCCTATTTGGTAATTTTCAAATGAGAAATTACGCTAAAATTGAACCAGCCGATCCAAGTGAGATTTATCGATCGAATTCAATCGTGTTAGTTTGCAAACATAATTTGGTGTATTCTCTTTTCCCGTTAATAGACAATGAACAGCAGAAACTTGACCAACCATCTCCCCCATCACTGGCTAATGGCAGCCTTAATCGTCAGCCTATCCACAGCCTGCACGCCCCCCCGAGCGATATTCGCCCAAGAGTTAACATCCAGCATGTTGCTGCGCCCACACATCGAGAGTTTAAATGCCCAGCATGACGATGTGTCAAAAGCGATTGAAGTATTTAAAACCGGCGATTTCATTCAGGCCAAACAATTACTTGGCTCGGTTTGCGAAGCAGACACCTCGCTACCACCGTCCGATTTGTTGTTGGCGACGATGTTTCAAGCAGCTGGTCGTCCCAATCTTGCCCGAGTAGAACTAGAAAACGCAATTCAGAGCAGGCCAAACGACCCTGGAGCTCTATTGATTTTCGCTGAGTCCGCCATCCAAAATGGACGCTATGCCGAAGCCAAAATCCTATTGGAGCGAGCGGCCCAGCTGACAACCCAACTCTCCAACAATGCCTACCGAAAACAAAACATTCAAAACCGAATCGCATTGAACTCAGCCGCAATCGCGGAATACAGAAATTCGTGGAGCGAGGCTGCGGACCTGCTTAAGCCCCTAGCCGTTCAAGAACCCGGCAATTCGAACGTGATCTCACGTCTATCTCGAAGCCTGTTTAAATCAGGCAAACCGGATGAAGCATCAACGTTACTCAAGAAACATTGGAATGAAAACAAAACGACCACGCAGAGACCTGAAATCACTATGGCAGTTCTCTTTCAGGAAGCAAACGATTTGAAAAAAGCGGAAGAGCTAATGGTCGCTGCTTCAGAACTCGAAGCCGAGAACGCCGTCAACCAGACAACGGTTGCTCGCTGGGCATTGGACAATGGAAAACTTGAACTCGCAAAAAAATGTGTCGATCGTGCTCTCAAATCCCAACCGAATCTTGACACCCAATTACTTTCAGCGCTCGTTGCCCGTTACCAGAAAGACTATGAAGCCGCCCAAACTATTCTGGAGTCAGCACATCTCGAATCACCAGCCAACCTTGGAATCATCCTCGAACTGGCCATGACGCTAAGCAACATTAAGGGCGAAGAAAATCGCGGTCTACAGTACGCTCAATTGGCAGTCAAAATTCAACCTGACCTGCGACAGCCTGCCGGCCGCAATGCCGCCATGTCACTCGCCTGGCTACTCCATCGGTTCGGAGGCCAAGCGGAGTCTGAAAAGATTCTTCAGAAAGTCCTGATGGCTGGTCCAATTAGCACGGAATGCAATTATTTCGCCGCGAGGATATTGATGAATAAAAATCGATCAGCCTCGAAACAGCTATTTGAGGAAATCATTAAAAGCGGACGTCGATTCCCAAATTTCGACGAAGCAAAAGACCTCTACGAGAAAACAATCTGGTAACAGGACTTATGCGGCCGGCCGCTGCAAGGCGTTTTATTTTCCAGCGTTCAACATTTCAATCACGGCCTCGTGAATCAAACCGTTGGAGCCGACAGCGTCTCCGGAATCAATTCGCTCATTTCCCTGCCAGTCCGTAAACTTTCCGCCGGCTTCTTCGATGATCGGTTGTGCTGCGGCGGCATCCCATACGTTGAGTTCGGGATCAATCATGACCTCAACGCGACCGGTAGCGACTAAAAAATATCCGTAAACATCTCCCCAGGTTCGGCAAAAATAAACGCTGCTTGCCAACTCACGATAGAGATCACCCGCACCGCGTGCCCCGAAAGAATCGACCGACGTGGTGGTCAAAACAGAATCCTTCAAACATGTTTTTTTTGAAACATGAGCCCGGACAACCGGTTGCTCTCCTTGAAATGTCCAAGCCCCCAATCCCTCCGCAGCGTAGACTCCAACATCAAGACCAGGTAGGTATACCGATCCAATTACTGACTTTCTAGTCTCTGATTCGGCCTCCACTTTCTCAACTGCAACCATGGTTCCGTACAATGGAACACCGCTAATAAATGACTTGGTTCCATCGATCGGATCAAGAATCCAACGATAAGGCGAACTGCCTTCCACCGATTCGAACTCTTCTCCAACGATCGAGTCCGATGGATAGCTCTCCTGAATCATTTCCCTCAGATACCGCTCGGCGTCCTGATCGGCGATCGTTAATGGAGATCCATCTTCTTTTTTCTGCACATCGAAAAGAGTGGTTTGAAAATATTTTAATGTCCGTTTACCAGCTGCCTTGGCAATCTGATTGGCAAACGCTAAGCGTGCTTCCAGTTCCATTTTAGACACGTCTCAACCACATGAAATTTGATAAACAACTAAACGGAAAGCGAGATTTAGGATTGATCCGCGTCAGTTTCAGAATGATTCGAAACCGGTTTTTGCTCTGCTCGGTACGCATAGATCACCATCATGATCGCTCCACAGACGCAACAAACATCGGCGATATTAAAATTAGGCCAAGGATTAAACCCTTGAACTCCGTCGAGATTGAATAGAATCCAATCCCGTACATTATATTGAATCTCAACCGGATAGTTTGGCTGAGACCCCCACCCAACACGATCGTAAAAATTCCCCAACGCGCCGCCACAAATAATGCCAAGCGTTAAGGTAAGCCAACGATCGCGAATTCCTCCGTAACAATACAGCCAAATAAGGAATCCTAAAATCAGTAAAATACTGACGAGGGCAAACACCCATTGATAGCCCTGCCCAAGACCGAACAACGCGCCGGGATTCGTGGCAGTCTGGATCCCGAAGATACCCGAGATCCACCACTCGGGAATTTGGGCTGCATAATCCTCGGAATTTGGATCAGCCCGCAACGGATCAAAATGGTACCGAAACATGTACCACTTCGTCACCAAGTCGAGAGTTAACCCAATCAAACAGGGCAAAAAAAACAGGGCGTGACGATGCCAAGGCAATCGTCCGCCCTCTGTTCGGTCTGTCAATGAAGCTTCGGCGTTAGTATTTAGTGCTTTCGAGCTCACTGGCACATTTGACGCAATACGGTGTGTAGGGAATTGCTTTGAGACGCATTTTCGGGATTTTCCCCGAACACTCAAGACAAATACCATAAACGCCGTTCTCAACACGTTCAAGAGCGCCTTCAATCTGAACGAGCGTCTCGCCTTCGTTATTCATCAATAATATCGTGTTATCTTGCTCGAACGTATCGCTTCCCATGTCGGCAATGTGATTGGAAACCGAAGAATTTCCGCCCCCTCCCGCTCCGGCATTGGACAATGCCGCGTCAGCAAGGGTCGAAACATCACCACGCAATCGGGCACGAAGCACCAAAAGCATCTCTTTAAATGGCTTGACGTCCGCTTTTTTCATTTTCATCCAAGTTCTCCGTTAAATCCGTTGGTTCCGGCGAGTTTGTTCCGGTTCGGTTTGCACCAACCTCCGAATCGAGGTGGAATTGTAAGAAGGGCACCGTGTTGAGTCAATTAAAAATGATTTAATTAGCTCGAAATTTTAACGCAAACCATTAAACAACAACACGTTACGACTCCCCAAAAGTCTCGACCGCCACTCAAACAAAGTAAAATGCGTTAAGTTTGGGGGCGTTTCAAACACCTTAGGTAGGCTTTAGACTGGCTCTCACTACGAAATACATACCGGAATGGTTTGGGAATTTTTGTTCTTTGACCAAGTCCTAAACGAATAACCGCAGTTCATTTGCCTCAGTTAGCACTGAATTGCGTTGAAAATGAATTTACCTTTTATTTTGGGGACTCCCATGAGTAATCAACCAACGAATCTGGCAATCAGCGGCGCTGCTGGAAGGATGGGAAAACGGCTCATCGCACTGGGACATGAGGATCCCGCCTTTCAAATTACGGCAGCCGTGGAAGCCAACGAGCACCCCTCTATCGGACTAGACTCTGGAGTCCAAGCCGGAATCGAGGCCACCGAGGTTCCCTTTACTAGTGAGTATCCCTCCGAAGTCGACGTCGTGATCGATTTCTCACACTCACAGGGGGCGGCAGCCGCTCTCAATTATTGTCTTTCAAATAACAAGCCATTAGTCATGGCGACGACCGGGCTCGACGTTTCGATCATCGAAGAAATTCACCATGCCGCGAAACAAATCGCCGTCGTTTGGGCGCCGAGCATGAGCCTGGCAGTAAATTTAACCATGAAACTCGTCGAGACTGCGGGGCAAGCACTCAAAGATCACGCAACTGGTGTTGATGTTGAGATAATTGAAAAACACCATCGATTCAAGGCTGACGCTCCCAGCGGAACGGCGCTCAAATTTGGAGAAATCATTGCCGAGACGATGGGGCAAACCCATCATCAACATGGCCGAGAAGGCCTCGTCGGTGAACGCCCCAGAAACGAAATCGGATACCACGCGGTACGTACTGGAGATAACCCTGGAGCTCATACCATTCATTTTGGCATGTTGGGAGAGACAATCGAGCTGAATGTTTCAGCCAGCAATCGAGACTGCTACGCGAGCGGGGCGCTTGCAGCGGCAAAATTCGTCGCCAGCAAGCCACCGGGACTTTACAACATGTTTGACGTGCTTGGTCTTAGCTAGATCAGAATTTTGGTGGAATCAAATGGCAAAGTGTGACGAGGGCTATCTGTGTAGTATCTGCGGAGGCGATGTTGAGAACATTACGCAGAGCGACCTCTATTTAAGGTATGTCACTGGAATGCTCGATCCGGAATTACTGCATGCAGAGCCAGAGCGACACATTCGCTGCAACCCAACTCTCGCGCAGTACATTGTCGCGGAGGACTTCGAAGCCGTCCGTGTCGAAGGAGATTTTGATAAGTCGCAACTCGATCAGACTCACGTCCGCCAACGCGAATCGCTGGTTACCCGAGGCTGGAACCGGCTCAAAGAAATCCGTAGTCTTGGAGAAGTCTCCATCCTAGAATTCCCACTTCCGGAAGCGATCGAAAAATTCAAAACGCGGGCTGCTTCAACGCGAGACTCGAACACGACTTCGGAATAGTATCAAGTTCGCAATTGAGATCTTTGACAACTCCCGTTCTCGGATTCCCTAAAACTTATCGAGGAACACGAAACTGCCATCGTCGCCGAGAGGCAAGTCAATGACTTCAACGACGGCTCCGATTTCGAGTGGTGCATAAAGATGCGGAAATAACTGCCCACCTCGGGATTCTTCCCATTTTATCTCATGCCCAAGACGACTGATTTCCACGCACAATAAGAGTAACTCGGTTTGACCTTGAAAATGCTTCTCTACCGTTTCCCGAACCTGTGCTTCCGTGGAAAAGTGAATATAGCCGTCCTCAAAATCGATGGGAGCCCCTGCAAAAACGCCCACATCCTGCGCCGCTTTCCATTCGGTTCGGCTCGTCACCTTGTAAATAAACTGGGCTGCATTCGGTTCCATAGGATCACATCTCAATTCAGAATCTAGTTGGTTAATTTGGCTCGCTCGGATTGCAGGGGAACCAGCAGTTCACGTTTAGCAGGCATTTTTCGAGTGCCTGAATCATTTTCAAACTGTAATTCCCTGGGCCAACCACTGGGGAGAGGCTTACTTTTAACTGCGTCCTGCAATAACGCCTCGCCGTGATCTACCCTGCGGACATCTTGTCATATTTTTCGCTTTTCCGAAACGACTTTACTAGATCGTACACCAGAGGTTTTCAGGTTTTAGAATTTGGATAGAGAATCCCACTCCAAGGCATCTCTAAAAAAATTAGATAATGCGATGCACACGTCCCAGCGTCTACGGTTCGGTTAACCTCCGAATAACGCTTGAGATTGCTTTCGGGTCAGGTGACATTCCTTCAGTAAATGTTCACCGGTTAGGTAGACACGGGATCGACTTGACGGGGAATTGCCTGCAGCATTTGCTCGTAATGATTTTTGACTTGAATTAAATCGATTTGATTGAGAAAGCTCGAATAGGTCAAATAGCATAAGAGAAATCGCATATCCTTCGCCCAAGGTGGAAGGAATTTAGGTGGGTGACAAATCCCACGACTTGCCAAAATGCCGATCACGGGCAAGTTTTCAAGATCTAATTTTCCACAAAACAACAACCGTAGGCAATCTGCTCTCCCCGCTGAAACCATCGTCCGTAGAAAATTATGCACCTTTAACAAGCCCTCGAGATAGAGAATGTCTTTCGTAAATGGCGCGCCGCCAGAAAGTAAACCACCTCGAAAAACCCTTCTCGAATTTTCAAATGCCTGCTCTCGATCGCCAATCCTTTCAAGATAGAAACGGTAAACTTCCAAAAAATCTGCCCCGTCAATTGCCATTTGAATCGCAATCACACGGTCGGCCAACCGTCGAAATCGATTGAGGTCCATCGAGCCCGTAATGAATTCCGAAAACACAGCCAATCCTTCTTGAGTGGCCGTTGTCCCGGGTCGACTCGCTGCCAGAATCGAAACATTAGGCTGAGCCAAACCGTTCAACCAAGTCCCGACATGTACATGCGCCTCGTGGTGGATCAGCTGTCGAACGTCTCGGTCAGTGAAGTTGGCTCCACGTCGAATTCGAATCCTCGAGGGCCCGGCAAGCGCATTAGCCGACAAATCATCAACCAAAGAAACTTTCGGCGCTTTTTCACCAAATGCTTTATAGACTTCAAGACGAATTGCGGAAGCGACCTCGCTGGCCGTCACAATGGAATCATCAAGACCAGCCAGTTCCATTCCCTCGAATTTCTCGAACGTGGAATCAAACTGCATCGCTAGTTGCAATGTCGAATTTTCATGATCAGAAAGTAAATCGTGGGGCGATCCATACAGCTCAGATGAGTATCGAAAAAAGTCAGGAGTACCACGAGCTGCCAACATCTTTGCGGCAGTCTCAATATTGAACGCCGAAACGTGGAGCCATTCGTTGACGATTCGCTCGCACTTAAAAGAGGCCCTCGCGAGAACCACGCGCTCCAGAGCATCACTCGGGTCAAACTCAGAATAAACGACTCGTGGCAACTCTTTCGCTTGATCGGCAAAAAATCGTTCGCGGACCTGAACCGGCCACGAAAGATGAGTCAAAATCCTCACAGATCGGGCGGCCTGGTTCAATAATCCGCAGGCATTTCGGATTCTCAGAGTCTCACGATTTTCCGACATTTGGGCATACCGCGTTAAATTTAAAGAAGCAATTTACAAAAGCACCTCGAAAAAACGGACTTCGCCTAAAACGAAGACTCAGAAACGAGATGATGGATCAATCCTAGGCTTGTAACAATCATCACAAATTTCACCCGCACCTTGACTATATCGTGTAAAATCTGAGAGCTCTTCAGCTCAAATGGTAACCGATACCGTATTGAGCTAGAGGAGATTGCGACCAATGACGGAAAGATTCTGCTTCGAAATCGAAAGCGGCCGAGATTTTTGAGCAATCAGCATCTCAGTCAACCAGAAGACTTTTCCCCAGACTCCGAATTCTTCAATTCGAATCGAGTCGAAATGGTGTCGCAAAAAATTAATTGCAAACAACGAACACACTATTTCATGAGAGCTAACCGTGCATTTTTTCAAGAAATCAATTATTGCATTTTTGGTCACCGCTGTTTCTGTGGTCCCTTTTGGAGTCCAATCCAGCTTCGCTCAAGAGGCCGACGCTGCTCCGGGTTTCACAATTGGTTCAAAAGCCCCCGACCTCGACATCGAGTTCTGGATTAGTGATCGCAATGGCCTCCTCCCTCATACAACAAAAATTGAAAAGGGCACCGTCTACGTTGTTGAATTCTGGGCTACTTGGTGCGGACCTTGTATCGCGGCAATGCCCCACATCTCTGCTCTGCAAGACAAATATTCAGACGACAATGTCCAAATCATTAGCGTAAGCGATGAAGATATCGACACCGTCACTAACTTCCTCGAGCGTCCTGTAGCGGGCGACTCCGATGGCAAAACCTATGGCGATCTTACCAACAACTACTCTCTGACTGTTGATCCAGATAAATCTGTTTTTAAGGACTACTTCGCCGCGGCGAAACGAACTGGAATCCCATGTGTTTTCTTGATTGGAAAAACAGGGCAAGTGGAGTGGATCGGGCACCCAATGAAACTGGACAAACCGCTTGAAGAAGTTGTCGCAGGGGACTGGGATCGCGAAGCATTTGCCGTCGAATATAAGAAAGAAGAAGAACGGAGAAAGCTCAACCAAAAGTACATGATTGCGATGCGAAAAATTAGCGGAGAGATGAGAAGTGGCAACCCGGAAAAAGCACTCCAACTGATGGATGCTCTCATGGACGATGCTCAGTTCAAGCCAATGAAAAAGCAGCTGACGATGTCACGCATGGGAATTCTAATTTCCGGCAATCTACCCGAAGCACCCGGTGAGCTTGAGAAATTTACGAACCAGAATAAAAAAGATGCGATGGCACTCAACAGTATCGCTTGGGGCATCTACGAGAAACACGAGAAGAGAAATGATGTAAGTTCAGAAATCTTGGAACAGGCTAAAAAAACCGCGGAAGCAGCGGTCAAGGCAGATCCCAAAAACGGAGCGATCCTCGACACGCTCGCCCACTTCATCTACGTCGTCGATGGCAATCTCGACAAAGCAATCGAAGTTCAAGAGAAAGCCATCGCGAATGGCGGTCCACAGAAAAATGAACTCATGGCCTTTTTGAAACAACTCAAGGAAGAGAAAAAGACGGGCAAGAAACCTAAAAAATCAAAGCAGACTTTTGATTTCTAAAATTAACAATGAAGAGAATTAGAATCTCTTTTTAGTAAACTTTAATCGATCCGCCTATTGCCAGTCCGAACCCAGACTGGCTTTTTGGTATCAAAACAAAAATCGGCCCCGCGCTTAAATCTCTGTTCTTCCCAACCGGTGGATTCCACTCGACTAAATGTAAATGATCTTTCAGTTCGACTCCAAGTTGGTTGAGCTCCAAGACAGAGCGTGATATGTTGAAGTTCCTACGATTTCATACGCGAGAAAGCATAATTTGATGAATTCCAGATCCCCACACCGCCTGACTTACGTCCTGAACGTTTCTTTTTTAGCGTTTCTGCTTTTAACGACCCTTGCGTCGATAAGTAATGCTCAAGAGAAATCAGTTCCTCAATTTAAAGACGGTGAAGCTCAGGAAGTCGAAGGATTTAAGAATCCAAAAGACTGGATCACTCATGATCTCTGGGTTCAAACCGACTTTGACTCCGATCAGGATGGTTCGCCGGACCGCATGCACGTCTCGGTCACTCGCCAAAAACAAACCGACACGGAAGGCTTGAAAGTTCCTGTCGTGTACGTCACCAGCCCTTATTTTGCAGGTGTCAGTTCAACCTCCAAAGAATTCATGTGGAATCCCAGTCATGAGCTTGGAGAGGTGCCACCTGAGCGCAACAACCCGCCGCAGATTACAACTAAAACTCAACGCCCGTTTATTAGCCAGTCTCATCACAGAGCATGGGTGCCACGAGGCTTTGCTGTTGTCCACTCCTGCTCTCCTGGAACGGGACTTTCTCAGGGCTGTCCAACGGTCGGCGGGATCAATGAATCACTGGCTCCCAAAGCCGTAGTCGATTGGCTGTGCGGCCGCGCCAAAGGGTACACCACACCGGATGGTTCAGACGAAGTTCTCGCTGACTGGTGTACTGGAAAAGTCGGAATGACAGGAACCTCATACAACGGCACACTTCCGATCGCCGCAGCGACGACAGGGGTAGACGGCCTCGAGGCTATTATCCCAATTGCTCCCAACACTTCGTACTACCATTACTATCGGGCCAATGGCCTCGTTCGACACCCCGGAGGTTATATGGGTGAAGACATTGACGTGCTCTACAATTTCATTCATAGCGGCGATCCTGAGAAACGCGAACATTGCGATTGCGAAGTTCGCGACAAAGAGATGGCAAACAATCAAGATCGCTTGACGGGAGACTACAACGATTTCTGGGCCGGCCGCGACTATGCCAATGCTCTCGACAACTACAAAGCCGCAACGTTGATGGCTCATGGTTTTAATGATTGGAATGTGATGCCCAGCCACACCATTCGTATCCATGAGAAACTGAAAGAAAAAGGCGTACCACTACAGACCTATCTCCACCAAGGAGGACATCGAGGCTACGTCCCAATGAAGCTGATGAATCGATGGTTCACTCGTTACCTCCATGGAATTGAAAATGACGTCGAGAAAGATGCGAAGGCTTGGGTCGTTCGCGAAGATGCTCGCCCGCAAAACCCAACGCCCTATGCAGACTACCCCAACCCCGATGCTGCTCCCGTGTTACTCACGTTGGGAAAAGGTGGGAAGACCACCGGTTCATTAGAGCTCGCTGGAAACACAAAATCTGAAGGCAAAGAAACGCTTGTTGACGATGTCCAGTTCAGCGGAAAGAAACTGGCACAATCGGCTGATTCAAACAACCGCTTGCTCTACGCCACTGCCACCCTGAAAGAACCCGTCCACCTTTCGGGAACCTCCACGCTAAAAATCAAACTCGCTTCAAATAAGCCAGCGGCCAACCTTTCAGTATGGCTAGTTTCACTTCCCTACAGTGATTCGTCAAAACTGAACGACAATATCATCACACGGGGATGGGCCGATCCACAAAACAATCTCTCACTGACCGAGAGTGCACCGCTGGTTCCAGAAAAATTTTACGAACTCAGTTTCGAACTTGAACCGGACGATCAAATCATTCCTGCGGGGCAGAAGATTGGATTGATGATATTCTCAAGCGATCGAGACTTTACCCTCTGGCCCGATGCGGGCACGGAATTGACGATCGACCTCGGCAGCACAACGCTAGAAATCCCCGTCGTCGGAGGCTCCGAAGCCTTCGGGAAAGCGGTTTCAAACAAAGACTAAGCGAGTATTTCAATAATTCGTGAGTTTACTCACCGTTCCCTTAATTGCTCGGTTGCTAGCTTTGTTACGCGCCGGTTTAGAGGTAAGGGCAAAAAGCCTACCAAACGAGGGGGTTTTTCGATTTCGTGATCGCAAAGTTTGTAGCGATCAATCGTAAAATCGTTATTAGTCGGATAAGTAAGGTAAAATGCTATAGGTTCCATCTCAGCTTAATTCGAGCCGAAAAGATATTAAGGGCAGAGACGGTCCTTCCGGTTTCGCCCCACGTGAGACCAGTGCGGTACAATTTTTCGATGTAGCGGACCACGATTTTGATGTTCAACAACACTCAACAACAAATCTTTCCAGCACGACCAACCGTTCGATCCGGGCTGTCGCTGCTAGAATTGTTGGTGGTTCTCACGATTCTGATCGCGCTTGGTGGAATCGTCGTGTCGACTTTGCCTGGAATGCTGAAACGCACCCAGGTCGCAACCGCAGCCTCTAACATTCCTGAGATTGACGCAACCATTCGGCGAACATCTTTGCTCTCCCAAGGTAAGATTGGGAATCGTTTTGATGCTCTGGTCGCTGGATCGGATTCCCTCGATGGCAATATCCCAAGTTACATCGGTGGGGCAGAGATCTTTGAAACGACCAATTTAAGCGTTGCCGACGTGGGCGCCCTTCGAGAAATTGGCATTACCGAACTCGTTCCGGCTGCCACTGAAACGATCAACGCCACTTACAATTCCCACGACCAAACACCTGTAGAAATTGGCTCCGACTCGAACGTTTGCAGTCTCAGTGATGATTCCGCGACGACGCTGCTTCCTCAGGATTGGAATCTGGAGCCTGCGGAGAACGCGAAGTACATCGTAGTTGGACTAGGCGAGCAGTGTTCAATGGTCGGCGCCGGTGCAAGGGCTGCCTTCTCAGAGAGCCCAGTTCACTTTTCGGATAGCCGCGAACAAAGCCCGGACGACATGTACTCACGGTACTTATTACTGGTCGAAATCAGATCAGTTGACGAACTTAAATCGGTTGCCCGCTATGTCGGAGCAGCGATTCCCGGTCGAGATGGAATTCACAGTGTCTCCAAGGAACTGGAGGACTATTACACGGATTAGCTGCAACAGTTTTTTCGTGTTGGTAAAAAATCATGGTCTACAACCGCACACACACAAATCATCAGACTTCGCAAACCACCCCGGTCAAGGTCTGCCAAAACCGCAACTCGCTTTGCTGTTTGAACCGGCGTGGTTTGACGCTTCTCGAATTATTAGTCGTGTTGGTTATTTTAATCGCGACTGCTTTGATCATTTTCCCCACGTTCAACAATATCGATATAGTTACCCCCGCGGGAGAGGCTAACAGCCCTGTTGAGATTGCAACCCAAGCCACCCTCAATACGGTTCGAGAGGCAATGGCAGGTGAAGACGGAGTCATTGAGTCACTATCGCACAAAACAAACGCCCTCCCTCGGGAAATCAATGACTTGCTCAAAGAGGACGCTCCGGCGCACATGGAAGAAGCCGCGCCCGAACTCAAAACTTACGATCCTGTCAACAAAATTGGTTGGCATGGGCCCTACGTGCACGCGACGGGCCGCAACGAGACAGGTGAACCAACGATCGTAGATGGTTGGGGAAATGAACTTGAATTACAAGTTGACTTTGACCAAGACGGAACCATCAATCAAACGGAATCAAAATTCATCCGTGTCGTTTCAGCTGGTCCCAATGGCGAGATCGAAACGCCCGATGATATTGCGAATATGAAACCGGGGGAGAATGAGGTCAATGAACTGACCCTTTCCGAATGTGGTGACGATTTAGTGATGTTCCTCCGCTACCCTGATAATCGCAAATAACACCGGAACGATACCCGGTTCTAAGACGCCGGCCTGTGAAACGCCGGCCCTAGCCATACCGAGGTCCAATGAGATGGCACGCATTTGCTCAGCCAAACTTAGTCGGCTCTTCCCCAATCAGCGATTCCGTTCCGGCTTGACTCTCCTCGAGTTAATGGTCGTCCTGGTAATTTTAGCCATCGTGGCAACCGTCGCTGTTCAATCACTGCAACCTCAGGTCGATAGCCAGAGATTTGAATCCGCCGCAAGGCTACTGGAAGAAATCAAAGTTGCGACTCTCGGTCCTGCCCAAAAATTCCAGCTTGATGGCACACCAATTGTATCCGGGTTCGTCGCAGATGTTGGGCGGTTTCCACGAATCGAAACCAATGACGAAGACCCGGAAGAATATCTCTCACTCAGCGAGTTATGGTCAAACGAAAACCAACTTGCAATTCAGTTTCCATTTCAATTTCGTGCCGGACCAGCGCAGCCCGAGGACTACTCTACCGTCCGACTTCCTTGCGGTTGGAGAGGACCTTATCTGCAGCTTCCAATCGGAACGTCAAAGCTTGTCGATCCCTGGGGACGGCCTCCCGAAACAGTCGTTGACGAAATGGGAACGCTTGAACGGTTACAAATAACGATTCCGTTATCTAACAATCAAACCGAACCCCAAGTGCTGTCAGCGAATTTGTCAGGCGGAAAAGTTCAAGTAACCGGTAAAGTCCTCCTCGATCGCCCCGAAAGTGCTACCGTTCGGATTGCATTGTTAACTCCCGACCCCAATTCCTCCTTGACGTCGCTCGTCGTATATGACGATGAAGACAAACAGCCGGGGTCTTTCTTGTTCAGTCGCGTTCCTGTCGGTTTTCGAGCTCTTGTCGCTGATGTCAACGGGAAACGACAAATCAAATACTTGCAGGTTACCCCCAACGGCCCACCCGTCATTTTTGATTTTCAAGCACGTGCGTCGGCCATTAACGAATAAGAATGTTCCAATTAAAACCAGACGTAGAGACCAATCCCGCTTCATTAATTAAATCACGGCAAACGTAGTCGACAACCTCGACTGAACTGCAAATCGCTGAAATCTGCACCGCAATGGCCAAACGATCTGACATCTCGATTCTGCTTTTCTTTGATCGCCAGATGGTGCGCGCTGATTTTGGCAAAGACATCTCCCAACCCAACTTCTATTTACAGGAAACGGTAGATGTCGAATCGACTTTATACGAAGCCATCATTCAAGTCACCCAAAATCAACCGAGACTTGGCAGTCGGACATTGGTGCTCTCCGCAGATGTTTGGTCTCAGATCGTTCTCCTCCCTAAACTCAGTGTAAGCGGGATCGAGCCCAGTGATTTAGAGGAGGTCCTGAAGTTCGAAGCGGAAACCCTGTCCGGCATCGACATCGACGAAATCTCACTTGCCTCAACGAATCTTGGTGTCGAAGACGACTATCAAAAATTCTGGGTTAGCGCTATCAGAAACGCAGACCTGGATGCGATTAACGAACACTTAGAATCTCTTGGCTGCCGCGACACCCTCATTGCTCACCCTTCCGGTTTCGCAGCAAATACTGAAGTCAGAAGCAGTCGTCGAACGGTCGAGGTCTGGGAAGACTTGGTTTTTCACCTCACCGAAAATTCAACACGCCTGGAACACGTCAAGCAGCGCACGACGGAACCACTCGTTTCCAATGAACCTATCCTCACGGGTAGTCAAAATATCGAACTGGAAGAAGAGCATGCAACTTTTGAGCATCTGACAGACGATGCGATCGCAAAACGATGGGCCGGCACTGTTGCCAACAACTACCGAAAACGCTTGGACTCAATCCTGGCACCTCGGCTCAGACATTTCGATCGCACGCCCACACGCCCAATCCGACATATTTTTTCAGGAATCATCGCTCTACTTGTTGTTGGGTTTTGTTTTTGGCACGGACAGTATGTCAAACAATACAATCAAAGCTTACAAGCCAAAATTGCTGAAATAGAACTGCCAGCTGCCGAGAAAAAGAAAAACGATGGCCAACTGATTCAAATTTTGGAAAAACGCGCCGAGGTCGAAACTGCAGTCACCGCCCTTGGAGATGATCTGAAACGCATTACCTTTTTCCTTGAGAGTCAGAACAATCGCTTTGCCACGCTGCTAGAACTACTGATTGAAATGCGAACCGAAGATCTCGTAATTGAGCAGGTCGAAGGAACAGAGGAGGGCATCCTCATTTCAGGAGTTTCACTCAATGGTGAAGCCGCTCAGGGGCTTGCAAAAAGTCTCCGAGAACGCTCCGTCAAACTAGGTTGGGCGGTAAACCCAGCGCGTCAGGAGGGTCAACAAAAACTCACCACAGGCGGCCCCTGGGACTACAACATTCTATTAGCAGAAACAGGGCCATTCGAATCCGCCGTCCAGCCTCGAAAAAAGAATTAGATACCCACAAGTCATCATCCTACCTCGTGGTACTCACCAGTCACGATTACAAATAACCAAAAAGATAAATCTTTAAACCTGACAAATCTTCATGGCGATCACCCCACTCAAAGATAATTCAAAACGAGAACGGTTTCTGTTGATGCTGTTCCCGGCAGCTTTGATATTGGCGGTATACTCTGTTGTATTCGCTATTCCTTTGCGTCAGGAAAAATCAAAAATCGAGGCCGAGTACAGCATTGCAATGCAGGCAGCTGTTTCCGAGGAAGCCGCCCGGCTTTCAAAACAATATCTCGAAAACGAAAAGGAAAGCCTCGAAAGACTGAGAACGCGAGAATCCGATTCCAAAGAACAGATCCGGGAATTAAGCCAAAGCTGGAGAAGCCGAAAATCTCGCCTCGACACCTTCGAGAAAATCACTGAATTAATGCGTGACTACAATCTTTCCATCGTCTCACAAGGTGGTACGGAAAGCATGACGGTCTCCTCCTACATGCGTGATTTATTTGAAATGATGAACGAACAAGCCGTTCAAGAACCGGTGGAGTTCTGGCCGGTGGAAGTCAAAGGAGCTTTTTTCGACGTGCTGAAATTCCTCACCGACGTCAACACTGTCGCCACTAGCATCATCCCGGTTTCGATTACAATGAAACCAGACCCCGAAAACAAGACTCAAAAAGTGTGGACGATCGTTTTCGTTATTTAACGAACGAAACTTCAAATTAGGAGCGGCCAAACAGCCTATCGTTGGAAAAGAAAAATGACCCCCGATAACTCACCCCCTGAATTCCTAGACGTTCTTTTAAGACGCTCTATTGGTTCTAATGCCTCAGACATCCACTGCTCGGTAGGGGAACCGATCCATTTCCGGATCGATGGGATGCTTAATAAAATAGATTCCTCCGAGCTTGAACAAAACCAGTTCTCTTCGCGATTGGCAGAGGAGTTCTCAAACTTCATACTCTCAACGCCACAACAGAAACAGCTTGCTTTACGAGGGTCTGTTGATGGTGCATTCTCCATCGACAGCGAACATCGATTCCGATTTAACATCTACCGTCGGCAAGGGCAGATTTCTTTTTCCTTCCGCAGACTATCCAACACCATCCCCACCCTTGAGCAACTCGGATTAAACCCAAGGCTTTACGACAAATGTTCACTTCAAGATGGCCTTGTCTTGGTGGTTGGGCCGACGGGTTCAGGAAAAAGTACAACCATCGCTTCGATGATCGATCGGATTAATGCTCAACGGGCAAGTCACATCATCACGCTTGAAGATCCGATCGAGTTTATCCACCCATCGCAGAAATCATTAGTAAACCAACGACAAATTGGCGTCGATGTTGAAAACTTTCACCAAGCATTAGTCGACGCAGTCCGTCAAGATCCAGATATTATTTTGGTGGGAGAATTAAGGGACGTTGATACGATCCGAACTGCAATCACGGCTGCGGAAACTGGACACCTCGTGTTTGCGTCCCTCCACGCAGGAGACTGCAAGACCGCGATCGAACGCCTGATCAGCGCTTACCCTGCCGAAGAACAAGAACTCGCCCAAAGACTGGTCGCCACGGTCTTGAGAACAATCGTTGTCCAACATCTGTTGCCTCGCCTTACCGTCAAGGACCAAGCTCCCGACCGCGCGGCAGTTTCACAACGAGTGCTCGCCAGTGAGGTCTTGCATGCCAACCAGGCTGTTTCAAATTTAATTGCCAACGCCAATCTAAATCAACTCTCTTCGATTATTCAAAACAGCAACGAAGAAGGGATGTGGACTCTCGACGACAGCCTCGCACGATTGTGGCGACAACGCATGATTTCCGAACAAACTGCTTTTGGTCTCGCACGCAATCCAGAAATCCTGTCACAGATCTCACTTCGCACTCGAGCTTGAACGAACACCTATGTCCGACATCGGTAATCACACTGAACTACTCAATATGGATCAAGTCAAAATTGATCCAGTTTGGGCATTGCGCATCCCGGCCAATCTTGCGACTCGACGGCAGGTGCTACCGTTTACATTACAAAATGACCGAGTCTTAATTGCCTGCAAAGACCTAAACGATGAGCAAAGTATCCAGGCCGTCCGGCGCTACATTTCTCATCCGGTCGATGTGGTGGCTGCCGATCCCGAAACACTATTCGAAGCGATTCAACGAATCTTTCAGGATACCGTTAGGTGGAACGGCAACCAAAGTGAGCCGGTGCGAATTCAATTTACCGGCACCCAAGTTGATCCGGAGTCTGAAAACATCGTTGCTGTTGGCGACGAAATCTTCCACGCTGCATTGATTCGACAGGCGACCGACATTCATATCGAGCCCTCTTCCGTCGACCTCCGAGTCCGCCTCCGGGTAGATGGATTACTTGATGACTATCGCCAGTTCCCAATTGCTGTTCATCAACCACTGCTTTCTCGACTAAAAGTAATGTCGGGGATGGACATTGCGGAACGCCGGGCACCACAAGACGGTCGCTTCACTCTTAGTTCTGACCATAACAGCGAAATTGACATCCGTACCGCGACGATCCCAACCAAACACGGGGAACGGATGACGCTACGTCTACTCGCGACGCAAACACAAGACTTGACCCTTGGCCGTTTGGGGATGTCTTCACCAGACCTCGCTCAGTTCGAACGAGTAATTGACCGACCCAATGGGCTCATTCTAATGACAGGGCCGACCGGTTGTGGAAAAAGCACCACACTTTACGGAGCAATCAGATCCCTGATTAACCGAAAGTCGCTCAATGTCATTACCATCGAAGATCCAGTTGAATACGTCATTGACGGAATCTCGCAAGTCGAGGTCGACGCGAACGATAAAGTTAGTTTCCACAAGGCGTTGCGAAGTTCATTACGCCACGACCCCGATGTCTTGATGATCGGCGAGATTCGAGATGAAGAAACTGCAGAGACTGCCATCCGAGCGGCACTAACTGGCCATCTCGTTTTCACCACACTTCACGCCAATTCTGCAGTCGGCGCCATTACGCGACTAGCCGATATGGGAATCAAACCGTTCTTAATTGGAGCTGTTTCCCGGATGTTTGCCGCCCAGCGGCTAGTAAGGAAACTTTGCCAAAAATGTAAATTAGCATACGACATGCCGGAGGCCGAAGCTATTTCACTCGCTTGCCCTGAGTTAGCCGGCACCACAGTCTACCGCGCCGGGGGCTGCCGCTATTGTGCGGGCACTGGATTCATGGGCCGCATCGGATTGTTTGAGTTTATCGTTTACGATCAAGAAATGGCTCGGGTAGTCGCCAGCCGGCCTGACGAAACCTACATCCAGCAACTCCTAAACGAAAGACAATTGCCGGATTTGATGGACGACAGCATCGCGAAACTTACCCAGGGATTAACATCCGTCCAACAAATCGCCACCGTCATTAGCCCTTACTAACACCATGCCAGAATTTCGTTACAAAGCAAGAGACGCGACTGGCGGACCGCGTGTGGGAGTGGTTGACGCAACTAGTCGCTCTGCAGCCGCGTCACTGCTGCGAAGTCGCGGGCTAATTGTAATTGGCGTAGCCCCCGTCAGTGCACCGGTTGAAGCGACCCTTAAATTAGACTTTTCTCAGTACCTTCCCCCCCGGGCAGTCGACGTCGAACTTAGCCTCCAACAACTCTCGATGATGCTCAAGGGCGGCATGCCACTCCTCTCCGGACTCATCGCCCTCACGGACGAAGCGCCTCGCAAGTCTCTCGGCAAGATCTGGAAGTTAATCGTTAACAACATCCAATCAGGCGACAGCCTCTCGCAAGCGATGAGCAAATATCGCTGTTTCCCTGAATTCACGATTCAACTGATTCGAGTCGGTGAAAGAACCGGTGAACTTCCACCTGTGCTTGAGAGAGCAGTTGCTACCATGCGTTCGCGAAGACGTGGAATCCAAGAATTCTCATCGGCCTTGGTCTACCCCCTGTTGGTGCTCCTGATTGCTGTGGGCGTAACTGCTTACATGGTTGTCTACCTCATCCCACGACTTGAGATTTACCTCCAAAGCCTTGGCAAAGACATGCCGGCGATGACTCAACGACTAGTCGACACATCTAGTTTCATGAGGCAGTATTACCCACTGGTTGGAATCATCCTCATCGGGATCGCAGTTTTTTCAATCACGGCCTATCGCTCCAAAGAAGGCAGAATGTGGATCGACCGAAACGCACTTCGAATCCCAATTGTTGGAACACTCTTTAAGCTGTGTGAAACTTCAACGTTTGCGAGAAGTTTAAGCGTTATGCTTGAGAGTGGGATCACGCTGATTGATGGGCTGGGAACGGTTGAAAAACTTTTATACAATCGTTTTACTGCAAAAACCGTCAACAACACTCGGGCATCAATCATTCAAGGTGGGAATTTCGCCGATGCAATCGATGTGGGTAATGCATTTGCGCCGATGTTAAAAAAGATGGTTTCGGTCGGACAACAATCGGGAGATCTCAAAGGGGTCCTTGAAGAAGTTGCTGACTTCCACGAAGCCCAATTTCATACATCAGTCAAAAGGCTGAACTCTATTTTGACTCCACTGCTAACGATTGGAATCGGTTTGGTGGTTGGCTATGTCTACATTTCATTTTTCGTTGCACTGCTCGCTGCCGGCAATTAGCCCCAGCATCCTCTAAAAAAACACGTCCTATCACTACCCCAGCACTTTACCTGAAAGCACATCATGAATAATTCAAAATCGATGTTCGTCGTGCTTTCTACCATTGGCCTAATCGGTCTTTTGGGGCTCGCGTCCAACACCGACGCACAAGAGAAACAGGACCCGACCGCACCATCCACAGTTATCGAGCAAACACTCTCAAAAATTCGAGACGTCGAAAAGCTTGACACCTTCGTTCAACAGAACGCCGCTCTTGTTCAAGAAAACAAAAAACTAAAAGCTGACATTGCTAGCATTCAAAAGCAAATCGCTAAGCTAACAAAAGACTTGGAATTACAGACGATTAATTTACGGAAGCAATTGCTGCAAATGCCTACGTTTAACGTCCAATCCAAGATTATTAACGGAGACCGCAGCGCCGCAATTCTAAAATCTAAGAACACAATTATTAGAATCCGGAACAACACGCAGTTGTCGGTGCCAGTATCCGATGGGGTTTGGGTCTTGATGCAAGTCAAGAATATCTCTAAAGAAATGATCGAGTTGTACTTTCCAGAACTGGAACGTACCGTTTATTTGTACGATTAACCCCCCAATCTGCCCAATTCACTGCTAGGCATTACTCGCCTTGGTGAATTTGGAGAAACCATGACACGGATGTTACTGAACGCTTGGGCGCTCGCGTTTCGCTGCTCGCCCTTGCTCATGACTGCATTCTTATTTTTCGCTATCCAGGCGGAAGGTCGTAGTTTGCGTGCGCAGGTCGTTAATCCGACCCCCAACGCGCCCACGCCTATCATTCAAGAAGCCCCGCCGGTTACTCCAGCGATTGATCCTGACAATCTCGAGCCTTTAATCGACACCGACGACCCTCTCTTAATGTCGTTCTCGGATAAATTAGTCATTCCAGACAAATCAATTGAGATGATTGATTTTCGAGATCAAGAGCTCGGGGAAGCTATGCGGCTTTTCTCTGAACAATCTGGAATCAACATTGTTCCATCGACAGAAGCCACCAAGGTTAAGATCAACCTTTTTCTCCGCGACGTCAAAGCGATGGACGTCTTGGAAAACCTTACCAAAACCCATGATCTGTATTACCGCATCGACGAAAAATCTGGGGTAATCCGAATCCACACCACTGAAGAGTATGAAGAGAACCTTGCAAGTTTTCGTGATGAACAGACGCGCGTTTTCACTTTACTTTACCCCAATCCAGTAGATGCGGCTGTTGCGATTCGCGACCTGTTTGGCGACCGCGTCGTCCTCAACTTTGGTGTCGGCGACCAGGACTCCGTACTTGATCTCGTCCACCGACTCAATCGTTTTGATTTAGTTGACAGCCGGAACCTTGGTCTCGGCTCATTTCAGGGACAGACTTATGGTGGCCGCTCATTTAATTCTCTTAATGGAATGGGGGGCTTCAGTACTAACCCAGCGTACCGCAACAGTCGCAATCGAGCGATTGATGAAACCGAGCCACTAAGTAATTTATCTTCCGATGAAATCCAGCAACTAATTGACGCAATCAACGAACGGTCGACTCGCAACGAGCTTCCAGAGAATCTCGATGACCCTATTTCAAAACTGCTCAAAGAGCGGCAGGCGACGATTTATGTAACGGTGGTTCGCAGAAACAATCAAGTCGTTGTCCGTACCGGTGACGATGCGACGATGAAACAAATTGAGACGCTTATCCAAAGCCTCGACGTCCCCACGCCCTTAGTTTTGCTCGAACTAAAGGTCATGAGGATTCTTCTCGATGATGAATTTCGAAGTGTATTCGACTACCAATATTCGGACGGCTCGACCACTGCCGGCAGCTTTACAACAGGCGATATTTTACCAACGCCATCTGACAAATTTGCTGGTGAAGCTAGAAAAATTGCTTCGATGATTCCCGGTGGTTCGGTTCTAAATCAAGGTGATTTTACATTCCAGGTTGTCAGCAACAACTTCCGTGCAAGGATGCAATTATTAGAAGATGACAACCGAGTCACCATCCTCAATTCTCCGTTACTTCTAACCGCCAACAACGAAGTGAGTCGAATTTTCATCGGTGAAACGATTCCGTTGACCATTGGTTTCAGTCCCACACAGATTGTCGGCACCTCTGCGACTAGTTCCAACACTATCGCTGGCACTCCGATCACAGAACTACGCGACATTGGACAATCATTGCTGATCACTCCCAGCATTAATGCCGACCGCACAGTTACCTTGCGGGTCGTTCAAGAAAATGCCCAACGCGTCGTTGACGGTGGAAAAATCCCCGTGCTCGGTCTCACCAACTCCACACAAGAATTTGTCGTCGACACAGTAACCCGCAGCACAGTCAGTGGCACCGTCGTCGCCAAAGACGGTCTGGCTGTAGTGATGGGTGGTCTGATCGAAGACGAGATCTCTGATCAGCGTCAGAAAGTACCCGGTCTGGGAAAACTACCAGTCTTCGGTTTCTTTTTTCGCAAGCAAAACACAAGCCGCATTCGGCGTGAACTGGTTGTCATGATAAGACCTTATGTATTCAACACCCCCTCGGAGTCTGCTGCCATCAGTCAAGATTTATTGCAGCAACTAAGTGTGCACCCAACCGCCTTAAGCGGAGAACAAACCCTTTCAACCTTTTCACCTGATGAAGTTCTTCAGACGGAACTCGACGACTGTGGACTGCATAAATTTTTCCAATTCCACAACATCGTACCGCGAAACTACTAAGATTTTTTGCCCCGGCAAACGTACCATTAATTTTGATTGCTCGATCCTTGAAAAACATCAATTCCACAGACCAACAACTGCCCCTCCGAAAAGCTATCGCCTTTCGATTTGTGGGGGTACTGTGTCTGGTCATGGGGATTGGACTGAGCGGATGCTCGCTGTTCAACATTGATTCAGAAAATCCAGACACCGATCTTCTTAAAAAGTCAATTATAGACACAGCTTCGGTTCCTTCACCAAACGAGCACTACGATTCAACGGGCAAACCTATCCCGGAAAAACTCAGACTTGCCGGCGGCCTCACTCTTGGCGATACCGGAAACCTCGCCTTTACTGCGGAATCGCTCGGCGTCGTCGTCGGAGAAATGATTGAATCTGAGCGATGGAATTCGCTTCGCAACATGGTTGCCCTGTATCCTGACGTCGCCACAAAAATAATGTGGGGAGAAGGCTCAAACCAACTTTCTACCAGCCACCGAGAAGTCCTTGCCCGAGCGTTGGATTTACAATGGACTACTGGAAAGCAAGACTCCTGGCAGTCGTTTGTTAAACAGCAATACAATCAGGGAAAAGCGGGAAGCTACCTCGAAAACAGAAACCGGTTTCTTGCGTTCCTGCAAGTCAATGATACGAAGTCAGCGTTTTCAATTCAGTTGTCCAAGAGTGCGGAAAAAAGTAACTCGCTAATCGCGGAAGCAGAATCCTTACGATTGGAAGGAATCGCTCACTTAATGAACGAGGACTACGAAAACAGTATCAAGTCCTTAAGCCGGGCTCGAACTCTCCAGGAACAATCCCATCCAATTCAGGCCGCCCATACAGGACTTTTGCTTGGCGAGGCATTTCGACATGCAGACCAACTAGAACAATGGCAAACGAGCTGGCTCAAAGCAATTGAACTTCAGAGTCAGTATGCCGTTGAAAGCGAACTCAAAGACCCGGCCTTCTGGAGCAAAGCGGCGTTCCTAAGACCCGTCTCTGCCGAGTGGCCAGCAGAAGTGATTGGACGTTTAGAACACTCTCTACGAAATGAAAATCTCGAGTTTGGCTTTAGCGAATCCTCCATCGACGAAGCGGTGGTTTGGGCGACCATTGGCATCCAAAGCTTGAAACGCCATGAATCTCAAAACTCTATCCTGGCGTTTAAGAAATCAGAAGCTCTCGTCAATGGCGTTTCGCTTCGAGAGGAACTGCAAATGCAACAGGCACTTGCGATGATCGACGGAGGCCAGCAGGGGCCTGCATCAGCAATTCTTCTACGACTTGGATCTCAACCCTCGCTTTTGGGAGATCGAGCCAAAGCAATTCTGGCGACGTTAAAATTGCAAAACGGCAGCCTCGCACAAGGCATGAACCTACTTCAGTCCGCAATCAAAACCTCAAGCCAGTGGCCCGCTCATGAACGACTGCGTGCTCAAGCTGACTACGGGTTGGCCTATTTGATGCGAGGCCGGGAAGAGCAGGGGATTGGCTTGCTCAATTACGTTTACGACGAATTTATTAAACTGCAAAGCTATGAAGATGCGTCGCAATGCCTCGCCAACATTGCAACCTACTATGAAAAAACTGACCAAAAAGCCAAGCACCGAATCGCTGTAAAAAAATTACAGTCATTCGAAATCAGGTAACCGAGGGAAGATTCCCAGAGGCCCGCTTACCATAAAGATCAACCAATTGCCTTAGCTTTCTGAGACGCCTGCCGCTTTCTCTTCTTCTTGCGTTTCACTCCAATCGGCAACCACCACAGATAGACGCCTGTGAACCACAGTCCCAACAAAATAAGTCCATTGGGAAAGAAAACCCACAGTTTCGCCGCATCGCTGAAGAAGGATCCATCGTGGAGACTTTCGATCAAATCAGAACGGCGATAATTAACCGCCTTTACTTCGGATGTCTGCAGGTCTACCTGAACTTCCCAACGGTTCTCGCATTGAACCTTCGCAATCCCCTTGCTTGGGCGGATGTCGACTCGGTCTATATCATCCCAACTCAAAACGTCCGATTGCGGTACTGCAACGACAGCTTCAAGTAATCGTTCCCATTCTAATTCGGGAACCTTGCCAACCCCCTTAACCGTTGCCGGTTGCACCCAGGTGGATTGTTTTTTGACCTGAAGCAACAAGCCTGAACCGATGACTAACAGAAGCGGCAAACAGGTCAGCAAGGCTCCCCATCGATGTAGTTTTCGGGACCAGCGATTCCAAGAAATTGCCATAAGGGAAAGCGCTCAACAACAAATCACAAGAAACGTAATTACTCACCAGTCACAATCAAGTTGAAATAGGAACGAGCAACATTCAGGACAACCGGTGTACCAAAGATTACCGACTTCCAATTCGTAGTTGTTCAAGATCCGCTTCAAGCCGCTGTCGTGTTTTCTCAATGTTCGTAATTTGGCCTTTCAAACTCTTGAGATCTTTTCCGTAAACGGCTTTCTTCTCTTCGATGACTTTCAATCGTTTCTTCAAATCAGAAATTGATTTGTTTAGTTCTTCGACTCGAGCACGCTCTTGATTGTACTTCTGCTCAAGTAC
>JAAEMV010000119.1 GCA_024225195.1 Planctomycetaceae bacterium
AGGTCGGCTTAATAAACTCGTGATGGGAACCGCATTGGCGATATTCGCAGCATTCTTTTTCATATTCACCTGTGAGTATTTTGATCGCTCTTACGCGACACCGGAACAGGTGGAGCAATCACTTTCCATTCCGGTAATCGCCGCCATTCCTCAGGATCGCCGCGAAACTGTGGAGGTGAATTAATCATGGTTTCCTCTTCCTCACTACAGGATGCTCCACCTCGGTCGCTTACCCTGAGAGATCGTGAGCATATCGCCAGCTCTCAATATATAGAAATCGCCGACCACCTTCGGCAACAGGGGTTTGGTTTAAACGACAAAAAGGTACTTGGAATTACCAGCGCTACCTCAGGCGAAGGGGTCACTACGATTGCCTGTAACCTCGCGTTGCATCTTGCATTTTTCACTGACTGCCGTGTGATCCTGGTCGACGCTAACTATTCGTCGCCGCACCTTCATCGAATTTTTGGCATTGGTTCAAAGCCAGGTCTTACTGATCTGTTAGCCGAGACAGCGATGGAGTCCGAGTGCATTCATGAGTTATCAGCCGATGATTCGAGATCGCTTCCACGCGGTCTTCGCCGAAGAATCAGGCGACTTTCGACAAACCCCCGCAACCCGCTTTTGAGTAACCGTGCTTCATCAACTCTCGGCCTTTCCATTTTGCCTGCCGGTGAACCAAATCAAGATGCCGTTCGAGTCTTAGGTGTCGAACACGATTTCATCGAAACGGTTCAATCCGAATTCGACATGGTCATTGTTGATCTGCCTCCGATTCTCTCGCCAGAAAAAAACAACATAAATCTTGCGTCTCTCGACGGAAACTTATTCGTTATTAAGGCAGAACAAACTACCGATCGAACAACTCAAAAGAGCTTACGAGCGATGCAGCAACGCGGCGGAGTACTTACCGGCGTTGTTCTCAATCGGTGTCGAAAACGATTTTCGCGGCGCAATTCGTCTTCTTCCCGCTGAGCCAAAAGACTCGCAAATCAGGAGCTCGCCAGAGAGCCTGGGAATTGCAATGACAATTTGAACAACTGTAAAAACCAAACGTGCCCTGTCACCGAAAGGGACGGAGTCCGCGCAGTCTAATGACAGCCAAACCAACCGTTATTCCGACTAAGTTAAAACCGATTCCAGTCTGGAAGCGCGGGGTTGATCTCTGTGGTGCCGCGTTGGGTCTAACCATCCTCTCTCCGTTATTAATTGTCGTTGCCGTCCACATCAAGATTTCATCTCGTGGCCCGGTTTTTTTTAAGCACCAACGATTCGGCTACCTTGGACAACCAATTTTTGTATGGAAATTTCGCTCCATGCACATTCACACGGACCCTGACGTCCACCAACAGCATGTCTTGGAATTGACGAGCGACGACGCACAATTGAAAAAGATCAACAACGATGCACATTTAATCTTTCTGGGAAAATGGCTGCGGTGTACCGCCATTGATGAACTCCCTCAGCTGATCAATGTGATTAAGGGCGAGATGAGCCTGGTTGGTCCCCGCCCCGATGTAATTCCGGTTGATCAATATCGCGAATGGCAACGCATTCGGTTCATCGTCCTTCCCGGCTTAACTGGTCTCTGGCAGGTGAGTGGCAAAAACAACACGACATTCAACGAAATGAACCAACTGGATGCCGATTACGTCCAGCGGCGCTCTTTTTGGTTGGATACAAAAATCATTGCGATGACCATCCCCTCCATTATTCAGTTAGTTTTTCAGAGTTACTCTGAGACGCAACCCAATTCATAAAATTGACCTCTCATCGAAAGTTAAATCCATGATTCATCCCCACAGTCCCAATCAACTGAGAATCGGTATCGTTGGACTCGGATACTGGGGGCCCAATCTTGCTCGCGTTTTAAACAGTTTAGACAATTGCGTTGTGACAGTCCTCTGCGACCGGGATCCAGATCGACTCAAAGCATTCGGCCAAAAATATCCAATGGCTCTCACCAGCATCGATGCTGCCGAAGTCATGACCACCGACCATGTCGATGCAATCATCATTTCAACACCCACAAAAACTCACTTTCAATTAGCACAACTTGCCCTGACCAATGGAGTCCATACCTTCGTTGAAAAGCCACTGGCAACTTCAACCGCTGAATGTGATTCCTTAATCCACCTTGCCGACGCCAACAACCTAAAGTTATTTGTAGGCCATATTTTTCTTCATTCAGCCCCTGTGGCGAAGCTCAAAGACATGGTACTCAACGACGAGTTTGGCGAGATCTATTACATGAGTTCAACTCGCCTAAACCTTGGTCCAGTACGCTATGACGTCAGCGCCCTCTGGGATCTAGCACCTCACGACATTTCAATCATGCTTGAACTGATGGGTTCCCCCGTCGCTGTCAATTGTTCCGGACTGGCGTACCTCAACCCGTCAAACCATGACGTCTGCACTCTCAACATTCACTTCGAAGACAACCGCATGGGAATTATTCACGTCAGTTGGCTGGACCCTCATAAGAAACGAGAAATGACCGTTGTCGGAAGCAAAAAAATGGCGATCTACAACGACATTGAGTCTCTGGAAAAAATCAAAATCTATGACAATGGAGTTGAGTTCGAGGACCTGTCCCACCAAGACGACACAACCTATGCAGACTTTCGCGTGAGCTATCGGTACGGCGATATACACTCTCCCAGAATCAATGAGGTAGAGCCATTGAAAGCCGAGCTGATGGATTTCATTGACTGCATTACCGCCAATAAACAACCAAAAACTGACGGACGAAACGGCAGGGATGTCGTCCAAGTGCTGGAAGCCGCTGACCTGTCTTTGAATCAAAAACTGGGGGATGTCCAGCTGTCCACTTTGAAGCGAGGCGACTCCGTAAAAGAAATGAAACTGGTTAAATAATGATGCATTCGAATCAAGTGCATCCTCAAGCAATCGTCGAATGCGAGACCATCGGCAAAGGTTCTCGCGTCTGGGCGTTCGCACACGTGATGGAAGGAGCGTCGTTAGGAACAGATTGCAACGTCGGTGATCACGCCTTTCTCGAAACAGGAAGTTACGTTGGCAACAACGTCACCATAAAAAACCACGTTTGCATTTGGGAAGGCATTGTCATTGAAGATGATGTGTTTCTTGGCCCCCATGTAGTGTTTACCAATGATAAATATCCTCGCTCGCCAAGAATGAGCAGGACCTCAAACCGATATCGGCAAAAAGAAACCTGGCTCGAATCGACCGTTGTCAAACAAGGCAGCTCGATCGGCGCAAACTCTACCATCATGCCAGGCATTACCCTCGGCGCGTACAGCATGATTGCCGCAGGCTCAATCGTCACCCGTGATGTCGAGCCGCATGCCTTGATGGCCGGATCGCCAGCCAGACGCGTCGGGACTGTTTGCTTCTGCGGATTGAAAACGTCTCCTCAGACGGGGCCAACCTGCCCGAATTGCAACGCGACAATCGCCGATTTCATGCTGCATGATTAATCGACGCACTCAAGATAAACAACTTTGACACGACACCTAAGAAAGCGTTTTAAATATGAAAGCGGCAACCGCCCCAGTTCCCTTCGTTGACCTGAAAACCCAGTGCAATGAATTAACACCTGAAGTCATGCCTGCCATTGAAAATGTCATTCGACGCGGCGCATTTATTTTGGGTGCTGAGGTTGACGAATTCGAAGA
>JAAEMV010000120.1 GCA_024225195.1 Planctomycetaceae bacterium
CAGCGCCACATTACGAGCACTCTCACATTGGCTATAACTATCGGATGAGCAATCTTTTGGCTGCAATTGGTCGAGCTCAATTAAAGAACCTCAACGTCCATGTTGAAAACCGACGAGCCATTTTCAATCGCTACCGTGACCACTTGGGAAAATTACCAGGCATCGAACTGATGCCGGAACCAGAGGGTTGGTACTCGACTCGTTGGCTAACGATTTTGACCATCGATCCGGCTAGGTTTGGGGCAACAACTACCGACGTTCGATTGGCCTTGGAGCAAGAAAATATCGAGGCTCGCCCCGCCTGGAAACCTATGCACCAGCAACCCATTTTTGCCAACTGCAAGATGTACGGTGGCTCCGTTTGCGAGCGGTTCTTTGAGCAAGGTCTTTGCCTCCCCAGCGGTACGTCGTTGTCGGAGGAACAGCAAATGCGAGTCATCGAGATTGTCCAAAGCCTACAATCGACATAGCCGTTTTAGATTTGCAGTATTAAACGGCTTTTTTTTCTACGGAATCGCTCCCTTGAGTTTGACTTATCTATCGATGCCAATAAAGCTGAAGCTCAACCTCTCATCTCGACAAACTTTCCTTCGCTCAATTTCCGTCCCTTAACAAATTTTCAACGAAATCACGATGTCCAATCTTACCGCTGACTCTCTATTTCAAACGATCAATGATCAAACAGCTGTTTTAGGCGTGGTTGGCCTAGGGTACGTAGGGCTCCCATTGATCGACGCCTACATCTCTGCTGGATTTAAGGCAATCGGTTACGATGTTGATGACGCGAAAGCCGACGCTCTCAATCAAGGCAAGAGTTATATTGCTCACATCGCACATGAGAAAATCCAATCATGGCTCGACAAGAAGAGTTTTGAAGCCACGACAGATATGAATCGGCTTAGCGAAGCCGATGTGATCTTAATCTGTGTCCCGACTCCCTTGTCAGATAGCCGTGACCCGGATCTTAGATATGTAGAAATGACTACAGAATCGATCGCCAAAACTCTACGCCCCGGACAAATGATTGTGCTAGAAAGCACGACGTACCCTGGAACGACCAAGGACGTTTTGTTGCCGATTCTAGAAAAATCTGGCTTGAAGGCCGGCGAAGACTTCTTCCTAGCCTACAGCCCTGAGCGAGAAGATCCGGGCAATCCAGATTTTACCGCCGGAACGATTCCGAAAGTCGTGGGCGGACTTGAACCCAACAGCCTTAAGCTGGCTCAACTTTTCTACGAAAAAGCCATCACGGCAGTGGTCCCTGTTGATTCCTGTGAAGTCGCCGAAGCCTGCAAGATTCTCGAAAACACTTACCGAAGCGTTAACATCGCGATGGTCAATGAACTCAAAGTCTTGTTCCAGCAACTTGG
>JAAEMV010000121.1 GCA_024225195.1 Planctomycetaceae bacterium
CGATCGGCTAAGGGCCCAATATCGGGTTCAATCTCCACCCTTTCATCAACTGTCGCACCGTCGGTGAGAATTTGGCGTCGCGTGCGAAAGCCCACCTGCGCCTGAATCGCCACCACGTCGCGATCCGCAACTTCACCGACGCTCTGCGAGCGGATTTGTCCGAGTAATTTTTCGCGATCCTGATCCGTGAACCAGTCGGTTTTATTGAGACAAATAAGAATCCGTTTTTCCATTTGTCCCAGTTGTTTCAGTAAATCAAACTCGCTGGCCCGCATTGGCCCGTCTACCACTAACAGCACAATGTCCGCGTCTTTCGCACTGTCAGCCGAGACATTAACACGTGCTGCACCATCAATTTCACCCAACCCGGGCGTATCCACCAAAATCACTTTGTCCATTCCAGGCCAAGGAATTTCGTTACGGGTTACTGTGGTTCCCCCGCGAATATTCGTCGCAAATACATCGCGTCCAGCCAGCAGATTTAAGACCGATGACTTCCCACTGGAAATGGTTCCAAAGGCGAC
>JAAEMV010000122.1 GCA_024225195.1 Planctomycetaceae bacterium
GGAAGAAATAAATTAGTGGCAGCATCGTCGTGGCGTGTGATGATGACATCGCCAGGCTTTAGAAGGTGCTGGATTTTTCGCTGCACAATCGGAGTGACACGCTTCCGTTTCCACTGGTTGCGAATTTCAGAGAGCAAACGTCCTGAAATCTTAAAAGCGTTAAAACTAGTTTTTTGAACAACTCCCCGGCTTCGGCGTTTGACGGAGTGAAGGCGGAATTGAAGTCGTTTTTTTAGATCGTCATCAAGGTTGCTCTCAATGTAGGGCATTTCTGATTTCAATAATTCAACAATGGGTAACAGCTTCGGATCTGCTTCGAGCCCTAAGATTGAACTGCGGTTTTCTTCAAAATAATTTACGCCTTGCCGGAAGGTAATCACGTTGCGAAGTGATGTTAAAGATCGGTAAACGGCGGTGAATTGTTTTCGGGGGATGCCATAACGGGGTTCGGCCTCGTTGAGTTTTCTCCGAATCATTTTGTTGCTTCGGAAATTGACAACCAGATGCCGGCCAGAGCGTCTGAGCATTGCCGCGGTGCAAAAGGCAATCAGAAAGACTTTGGAATATTCAGCTTCGTTTGGTTTGACCTGATTGAAAATTATTGGCTTCATATCCACCAGCACCGAATGAAGTGCGGCGCGTACGGTGAGGTAATTGGAAAACTTTTCTCGAATTAATTCGTCTTCTTCCGGAGTGAAATAACCCCTCGCAATTGCAGGCGAGAGTTGATTGACGACCTCGTTGATGGAGGCATGTGTGGGAAGCCGTGGCGCGATCGTTATCAACGCGTTGGCGGAACCGTCGAGGACCTCGGATAGCTTGGGCATCTCAACAAACTCCATGCGTAGGCAAAAAAACTGCGAGGAATACTTTGACGAGTATCAGATGTTATCAAATTTTTTATTGCAGAACACGTCGCGGGTAAGCCCACGTGGCACGAGGGTGGTGGAACTGGATCTGTAAAATATCGTTAAATTAGAAAGATCTGCGTTTTAAACGGAGGTGTCTTCTGTTTTGTTTTATTGAAAAAACGATTTTATCCTTGTTTGGTGAGGGGTAGCAGGAAATAATTAGGGGCGGTATTCGTTAGTGTTCAGTGATCCAACGCATTATGAACCTGTTTAGCACAAACCAATTAAAGTCTCGCAAGATTGAAATTGCTCAGTCTCAGGTGTGCGCTGAGAGTCCGGAAGTCCGCAAGCGGTTAGATCGGATCAGTCAGAACTACGATGAATTGGATTCGATTCTCGAGCAGTTGGAAGCCAAAATGAAGGCGGATGATCGTCTAAGTGCTTTTGATGGCGACGACGCGAACTTCGAGCTGACGTTTGGGATTAAGCGAAAACGTAAGTGGCGGCCAACGAAAGCCAAATCTAAATCGGCTGGTCGTCCGCGAAAGCCGCGTTGAGCTTTGTTTTGGTTGGTTTAAAACCCTTGGACAAAAATGTGGCTCCCTTCTTTTAATCGGGCTGGCTCGATTTCGCTGGCTTCGTCACAATGGGCGCTCGCCGAATTTGTTTTTAACCCATTATCAGCGTTTTGATTGCAATGGAGTCTTTTTTAAAACTTGCGGGTGGCACGGTTATTGACCCAGTCATAAAGATGACTGGTGAGGTGAAGGACATTTGGATTCAGGGTGGGCAAATCGTAAATCCACCGGCTGAATCAGTCGCCCATACGACAGTTGATGTTTCCGGGCGAATTGTGATGGCTGGTGCTATTGATATGCATTGCCATTGTGCCGGGCCAAAAGTCAATACTGCGAGAAAAATGCAACCTGAACAGCAGCGATCTGCGCCGCAAAGTTCTAGTTCGCTTGAGGACGGTATTTTACACAGTGGATCGTTAGGCAGTGTGCCAAGTATTTTCACGACTGGATATCGATACACGGGATTGGGCTACACAACCTGCTTTGATGCCGCAGTTCCTCCGTTGGCTGCTCGACACGTGCATTTCGAATTTGAGCAAATTCCCAATGTCGACACTGGGTTCTTTACGCTGGTGGGAAACAATCATTACATCATGGATTGCATTGCCAAGGGCGATGAAGTGGGCTTGCAGTCGTTTCTCGGATGGCTCATGAATCGAGTGGGCGCCTTTGCTCCTAAGATTGTGAATCCAGGTGGAGTTGAATTGTGGAAGCAATCGCGGACTGGCAACGCAAGAGATTTAAATCAAAAGGTAGATGGGTTCGGTGTGACGCCTCGTCAAATTATCCAGTCGGTCACGCGAGCAGCGAATGCGTTGGGTTTGCCTCATCCAGTACACATTCATACCAATAATCTTGGAATTCCCGGCAATTGGGAAACTACTCTTGAGACATTAAAAGCAGTGAGCGGGATGCGGGCTCACTTGGCACACGTGCAGTTCCACAGTTACGGAGGTGGTTCGGAAGAAGAGACATCACTTTGTTCAAAGGCACGTGTATTGGCAGAGTACGTCAATGAACATCCAGAGCTTACTGTTGATGTTGGCCAGGTTTTGTTTGGGCAGACCATAAGCATGACCGGTGATGGGCCACTCGGTTACTTTCTTCAAAAACTCCATGGGGAAAAATGGTATTCGGCAGATACCGAATTGGAGTCGGGGTGCGGTATTTCTCCGATTGAGTACAAGAACAAGAACTTTATTAACGCTTTGCAATGGGCGATTGGTTTGGAATGGTATTTGTTGATTGCCGATCCCTGGCAAGTGGTGATGAGTACGGATCACCCCAACGGCGGAAGCTTTCTGGCTTATCCGCAGATCATTCGTCTCTTAATGGATCGAGAGTTTCGCCGAGAAATGATTGCTCAATTGAATCCTGCCGTGTTGAAACATTCGTGTTTGGCGGATTTAGATCGGGAATACACTTTGAGTGAAATTGCGGTGATCACACGCGCGGGGCCTGCGAGAATCTTAGGTTTGAAACAAAAAGGTCATTTAGGAGTAGGAGCCGACGCAGATATCTGTGTTTACGAACCAAATTCCAACTACCAGCGGATGTTCGAACTTCCTCAAATGGTAATTAAGGGCGGAAGGATATTGGTCGAAAATTCCGAAATTCGCCAAACGGTCCAAGGGAAAACGTTGACGGCAAGCCCGAGCTATGACCGGCAACGAAATGAGTCGATTGAAAATTGGTTTTCCAGTCACTACTCACTTCAAAGTGAGCACTATGGAATCCAATCCGGTGACGCGTTTCGTCGTCCGTTCGAGGCAGCTGACCCGCGTCAACAACTTGACGAATAAGCCAGTGGCTGGGGGCGGCGGTTGGGAGAGGCTACTGGGATGCTTGAATAAGATTCAGGTCGTCATCTGGTTCGCCATTCAATTCTTTTTTCAAACGTTCGATAAGTGCTTCGACTTGCCGTTGAATCTGCTGTGGTGCCGTGACGATTAAGCAATTGCAGACAGGTTGGTAGATGTAGCGAACTTTTTCAGAGTTAAGTTGGGAGCCAAGGGTCTCGATAATCAATCGCTGGAATTGGGGCGAGGGTAACCGTTCTGGAACTAAACCGCTCAGGGCGTAAACCTCGAGATCAATTAATTGGGCCGAGCGATCGTAAGTCGTAATCATCAGGGTTTTGTCGTCGACCGCCGTGTAGGTGAGGTTCATCGATCGAGTCAACTCCTCGATCGTTTGTTGCATGGTGGTTTCTACGACATTGCCGGGGATCGAGGTTTGCGGTCCCCAACCATCATTTAACAGAGCGTTGAAGTCGGGGATTGTGGTGATGCCTGTTTGCTCACTAAGACGTTCTAGGAACACAGTCAATTCAGATTGGACCGACTGCTTGAGCTGAGATTTTTGGGCAAGTCCTGGTGCAAGTTTTTTCCACTTAGAAGCCAGTGTTTTCTTGGCCGTTGGATCCGCCGGGTCTGCCTTGATTTTTAACGATGCGTTCAATTTGGCCAATAGGTCGCCAACCTGATTCTGAACCGATTCACTACAGTTGACAGTCAACTGATTATCTTTCACTGCGATGGTAGCAGGGTCGTTGGCGACAACCCACGATTCAGGTGCAATGAGAACCTGAATCTCAGAGATGAGCTGAAGTCTGGATTCTGGATCTAGGGCAATGACGGTCGGAAAGTCAAAGGTCTTTTGAGTTTTTTGATCGGTGGGAAAAACTCCAATCGAAATTCCATTACCTTCGACTCGGTATTGCATTTCCAATGGAGTTAGCAGGTCATCCAGGGTTTCTTTCAGCGAGGCGTTTGATTTCTCAAACTTAATTTCGGGGTTAGGCAGTTTGCCAGTTGCAGCAATCGAGCGGGCATCAATCGTCATTGGCAATCCGGATAATGAGGAAAGATCGCTAAGGATTCTTTGCAGGTGAACCGGTGAGTCAAATTTTACTCCCGGTACGAATAACTCGAGCTGTTCCTCGATTTCCAGTTGGGGAAGGTCGGGTTTGCTAATGATGTATTTGGGGATTCCAATGTTCTCTCGAGTCCGGATCGCCGCAGTTAAATCTTTGAATTCGAGGAGCGAGGTGCCGGCACCGGCGAGTAGGTCGGTTAAGTTACCAAGATCATTTTCGAAGGCTTCGACCATGCCGATTTGAGTTTTTTGTGGAGGTTCTTTTGTCGGCTCAATATCAAGTGGTGAGTTGGGCGACGGTGGGGAGAATGGGCTTGAGCCAGATAGTTTCGGGGGCGCTTCCAGTTCTTTAATTTCCTGGTCGTTACCTTCGTTCTCTTGGTTAGGATTCACGACTTCACCAATGCCCGGGGCGCTCATCTCTTGAAGTTTAGAATTCTTGCCTCCCACATTTGCCGGCGGTTCATTCGCGACCTGATCGTTGTTGTTTTTAGTTTGGTTTTTGGCTGCCTGGTTGTTAGCCACTTGGTTATTTTCAGCAGGCGGGCGGGCGTCGATGATGGGGGGGGCTTCGCCTACATCTGGCCCAGCCTGTTTATCAACCGGGATTTCGGCAAAGGGGCCTACATCGACCAAATCATCTTCATCAAGCATGCCTCCCGGATCATTCGCGATAGCGACTGGATCTGGATTAGGTTGGGGGTCGGGATCTGTCGTATTAACGGTTTCGTTATTTTTTGAAGATGCATTAAGAACAATCGCGATGCAAACGGCAGCGAGCAATAGGATCGTTGCTAATGCTCCAAATAGAACGAGTGAAAATGTTTTACGGCGTCGTGTGCCTTCTCCAGTCCATTGTTCATTTGGGAGCACTGGACCTTTGACTAATTGATCTGAGTTTTGTTGAGGTGATTCGACTGGAGTGGATTTACGTGCGGCGGACGGGGCGGCGTTTTGGGCAGCGTTTTGGGCAGCAGGCTGTTGGTGGGAAGCCGCGGGAGTGTGCGGTGGATTCGAGCCGGGCAACGCATCGTCTAGAAGATCTTCGATATCCTCAAAATTCCCCTTGCCGGCGACGGCGGATGCATCCAAGTTTTCAGCAGAAATCTGTGAATCAGATTGTGAGGGAGGAGGTGACCAGCCTTCAGGCGGTGTGACGTGCAGCATCGTCCCGCATTTTGGACAGGCAAGTAATTGTCCGACGGCCGAGGCTTTGGTGACCTTCAAGCGAGCTGCACATGACTTACAGATGAGGGAAAATGGCTGCACCGGAAAACCTCGTCGAGTGAATGTAGTCGTTTACCGAACGGCGACGTGACAGAGCATGATTTTTTCACGGTTCGCTGTACAGCGGTATTCTATGGTTTTCGTCGACATTGCACACGCTATCTTTCAATCGAATTATGGAAAGCAATCGATTTACTTGTGTTTCGGTCGTTCTGCGGGGCGATCTGGTCTGGCCGCTGGCAGTAATCTGTCGACACTTAGCGAGAGATGAGTTGACGCGAGCAATTAACGTCAATCTAGGGATTGATCAGATTGGTTGAAAAAAGTCAATTACGATACGTTGTAAAGCAAGCCGCGGAGAAGGTGTCGCTTGATTAAGGTAGCTCAGGCACCTGGAACGCAGGTGGTAGTTGGTAAGATTTAGCCGCCGCCGCCGCTCTCGTCGTAATCAATATCGCCTTTTGTCCGGGTTTCTCAGGATCGTCGCTGACTACCCAGATTAGTTTACACATTGGGTCATTGGCCCCGGTAATATCTTTGGAAGGATTGGCGGCCATCATGATTGATGTCAGGATTTCTGCGACGCTTTTTTGCTCGATGACCAGTTCGCTGGGACGTTGATTTTTTGTGATTCCATCTTTTTCAAGATCCGCTCCGATGAGACGAATATTGAAATCAAAAGGAAGCTTACCAAGATCATCTTTAATTTCGGTTTGAAGATCCGCGATGAGTACATTTAGATCAGGAGGGTTGGCGATATTTAAATCTCGTTTCGTCGCGAGCAGTTCATCAAGTGTTTTAGGTCCGGCGTAAACTGGCGCGGCCGTACCACCGGTGCCTGCGGAAAATGAGATCGCATGTTCCGTTGCTGCAATCAAATTGTGTGCCGCCATTGGAGGAAGCCAGCAGTTGGCGACCACTTGTCCATGTTCGACGTTCCAACGTAGATTTTTGTAAAAGTCGGCAAGCATGCCGCCGTAGCGAATACGGACCACATCCCAATATTGACTGGATGGTATCTTTGCTACGAAAACCATAATTTGATCCCGCTGTTTTTTGAATTCGGCGGCCATCATGGTTTGCAGATCCAAGGCTTTCAAATCGACATTTTTGTCGAGTATTAATTCACAGTAGCACTCGCCGTCGAGGTGAAAACTAACCAGCCCACCGCGGACTTCATCGGGCATCATAATGCTCAGTTCACGGTTGAGCAGTTTCGCTCTGGCCCCCATGAGGCTTTGCCCTTGGTCGTTGAACAATGAACTCCGCAAGAAGAGCAGATTGACATGGCGATCACGGTCGGTCCATTCGAGCAAATCTCCTAAAGAACCGGCAAGCATCGTGGCACCGAGGTTGAGAGCGACGTCCTCAATCAGTTGTTTTTCACTGAAGGCAAATTGTGTGATTTGGGTGTCGGATTTCTGCTCACTGACGGAGTCCTCTTGATCTTCAGTGGACTCCCCCTCCGCCGAATTAGTCGCCATTGGCACATCAGCTGGCTCGTCATAGATCAGGTAAAACGCTGTTTTGTCATCGCTGGATGTGTAGATTTCTTGTTGGTTCTCAAGTTCTCGTAAAGTAGGCCGGTTCCAGGCTTGCATCAAACGAGATTTATCGACCGGGTTTCGAAACTTGACAATGAAATAAGGTGAGTAGGTCAGCTCGCCGGTATTGTGAAATGAAATCGTTAATCGTTCGATGTTTTCGAGTTCGGCTCCGCTTTGGTTTTGGAAGTTTTTAATGACTTCAGCCATCGCTGGGCCGAGGCTTTGCACGACGAGGTTACCCTCGGGGGAACTTAAGAGTTCCGATAGGCGAATGGAAAACAAAATTCTCGATCCCGGCGGTAGATAAGAGACTGCCAGGGGCGGGCCGCTGGTTGGTGTTTCCCACAGGGATCGATCGTCATCGTCAATTAGTTTTTGAACGAGAGTCGGACGTAATTCAGGAGAAATAACAGCGGTGTCCGGGGGAGTTGTCCCAAGTGTTATCGGATCTGAGGTCGTTGGGTCACTCGTGTCTGGGTCGGGTTCGTTAGGCGAAATGTCCACGACAGTGGTCTGTGACGCGTTGTAGATTAGAAACGCAGATACTAAAGAGACTGCCAACAAACCGGCCGCGATCGCGGTCGGTACTTTCCACTGATTTTTTTTTCGGCGTTGAGCCGCTTCGGCTGCAGCTTGAATTTTTTCACTCCGCTCGATGGAGCGTTCGGAAGAGTCGTCCAGCGATTCTTCTTCCTCTTCCCCAGTCTCAATTTCAGGAATGAATTTCGCAGAAATTGGTGCATTGCCAGGAAAGTTTGGACTTAGCGATTTTCTAAAAATCAGCCGCGATTTGGAAGGAGCGCCGGCAAGGGTTTCGATTTCCTTTGCCTTTCCCGAAAGCAAAGCCAACATGTTGCCAACTTGCTGAGCGGATGTTGGGCGATCGCCTGGTTGTTTGGCAAGTAACTGGCTCATCAAAGAGGATAATTCATCGGGCAAATCATACTTCTCAAGCGTAGCCGGGCTATCATTCAGACAGGCATTTTTCTTCTTTTTTAAATCCTGTTCGGAAAAAGGAGGCTTGCCAGAAATGATTCGGTAGAGAGTGCAGCCGACCGAGTATAAATCTTGTGCGATGCCTTGGTCTTCCGACCAATCTGCGTCTGGTTTATCCCATGCCTCGGGGGCAAGATAATCAAATTTCGATTCACTCCCTTTTTCAGATTTATCGGGGGTATCAAAATCTAAGTCGTGGGTGAGATTAGACCGAAGTTGAACTGCTCCATTTTTGGCGATCCAGATTGTTCGGGGAGAAACCGCATTGTGGACAATTTTGTTTGCGTGGAGTTGTTCAAGACCTTTGACCGCTTGCGCCATCACTGCGCAGGCTTTCTTCCAGGGGAGCCGCGCTTTACGGGGCAGTTTTTCCTGAAGGTTTACCCCTTTTGCTATTTGTGTGACTACGAAGCGGTGGTCGGCGGTAGTCACCGATTCGAAGGTTTCCGCCAAGTTTGGGTGCTGGATTGCTACGAGTTGGGCGGCTTCATTTTCAATTTTTTCCCAGGTTTCCAAGTCTGAAGTTTCGGATCCCGCAATAAATTGTAAGAATACCGGGTAACCTGTTTTTTTGTGCCTGGCCTTGAATTGATCGCGGAAGACGCCAGATTCAATTTGTTCGGTGACGACATAATTTCCGTATTGGAAGGGACCGTGGTACCCGGCTAACAGAATTTTTGATTGGTATCGTGTAATCGCATTTTTATTGACAAGGAACTCGGCGAGAGAATCCGGATTTTTTTCTTCTGAGAATTCAGAAAATTCCGAGAATAAGGTCTGTGTTTCAGCGACTCCAACCAATTTGCTTTCGGTTAGGAGGTTCCAGAATTGAGTTATGTCGATTGTCACGAGCCGCCTAATTAGAAAAAATCAGGTTACACCACAGTCTTGCCTGTGATTGTTTTCGTTTGTCAGGGCAACTGGTTTTTAATTGCCCTGATTGCGGTTATCTACCGATGTTATATTGTAGGTCAAAAATCAGGTAAATCGTAGTGCGTCAAAGTTGCTTAAATTGATGCAATAACAACAAGATAGGTTAATTGCGGTTAGTTCGTTAAGAGTTTGTTGAAATTCTGGCGGACGCAACGGCTTTTTTAGATCAGTGAGCGGTTAGATGAATTCGAATGTTGCAAATCGTAAACATATGAACGCCTATGAAACGGTGCTCCATTACTTCGAACGTGCTGCGGATGCATTGGAGCTCCGGGAGAGCACTCGGCGATTGTTAAAAATGCCGAAGCGTGAGATCACTGTCGAGGTCCCGGTCGAGATGGATGACGGGCGATTGGAGACGTTGGTGGGATATCGGGTGCAGCACAATAACGCCCGGGGGCCAATGAAAGGTGGATTGCGATTCCATCCGGACGTTGATCTCGATGAAGTTCGCGCACTCGCGTCGTTGATGACTTGGAAGACTGCCGTTGTCAATATTCCCTATGGCGGAGCCAAGGGTGGAATCTGTGTGGCTCCGCGTGAATTGAGCCGAAAAGAAAACGAAAGAATCACACGAAAATTTGTTGATCAAATCCACGACATCATCGGACCCGATCGCGACATCCCTGCCCCCGATATGGGAACTAATTCTGAGACGATGGCCTGGATTAGGAATCAGTGGGAGAAATACCACGGATTTAATCCGGCGTGCATCACCGGAAAACCGGTCGAGGACTACGGTGCCAAAGGTCGAGAGGAAGCGACCGGTCGTGGTGTTGGTATTCTATCCTTCAAAATGTTGAAGCGTTTGGGAAGGTTGCCGAAAGATACGCGGGTCGTAATTCAGGGATTTGGAAATGTTGGATCGCATGCAGCGAAGTTCATGCACGAATCAGAGTTTAAAATTGTAGGCATCAGTGATGTTAGTGGTGCTTACTACCGAGAAGACGGTCTCGACATTCCCGCGGCACTGCACCACGTGATCGAAAATCGGTCGCTCGAGGGGTTGGGCAACGCAGAGAAGATCACCAACGAGGAACTGTTGGAATTAGATTGCGATTTGCTCGTCCCCGCAGCACTCGGTGGTGTCGTAACCATGGAGAACGTTGAGAAGATTAGGGCGAAGTATATTGTCGAGGGTGCAAATGGACCTGTTGATGCTGACGCAGACGAGCGATTGTTTGAGCGTGGTGTCGCAGTGCTTCCAGACATTCTCGCTAATGCTGGTGGTGTAACGGTCAGTTATTTTGAATGGGTTCAAAACCGACAGTATTACAGTTGGGATTTGAATCGTGTACGGCAGCAGCTTGATTCAATTCTGTCATCGGCCTTTGAAGACGTTTGGCAGTTGGCAAACGAGAAGAATGTTAGTCTCCGAACCGCCGCGTTCATGATTGCAATTCAACGGGTGAAACGTTCGACGGAACTCGGCGGATTTTAAAGGGTCTGAACGTCTTAATTCGAATTTCCTAAGATCGGGCAATTGGTTTACACTGGGCACACGCGACACTTATTTGGTGCCGGTGCCGCAACGGGTGGCGTTAGGGTGTCAAGGCTTGTCGAAGGCTCGTCGGGGTTCTTTTCGAGGTCGTAGCAAGGCATGAGTTGTGCCGTGTGCCGAGAGTTTCGAGGATTCAAGGCATAAAAACGTTGTTGGATGTCGAGGCGATCGCCGGGGCGTCTTGAGCATTGATGGTAGAAAACGTTACACGGGATATTAGAAGCACAATGAATTGTCCGCAGTCTAGAAAAGAAGTACTGGATTACTATCAGGACAAGCTCAGGCATGAGCAAGAAACTGTAAAGCGGTGTGCTGGCCGGTGGAGTAGCGTCGCCTATTTACGAGGCGGAATGCTTCTGGCGTTTTTTGCCAGTTTGCTGATGGGGGCAGCCGATGTCTGGGAATTAGGCATTTTGTTTTATTGTCTTAGCGTCGGCCTGTTTGTTGGTTTTTTGTTCGTGGCCTTCATTCACGAAAAAATGCAAACCGAACTGCGTATCGCTACAATTCTCGCGAAAATGCACGAAGAGTCACTTGCCCGGTGTCACCGCCAATGGGACAAGATTTCAGTCGAACCGATTGTGGCGCCAGTTGGATTTGCTCCGATCTCGAAAGACCTTGATTTGTTGGGAGACAGCTCAGTTTACAAGTTGCTGGGCATCACGCGCACGCCGCTTGGTACGGAAACTTTGAAGCGATGGATCATCGATGGAGCACTTGCCGATGAAGTTGCTTTGCGACAGCAGGCCGTTGCTGAATTGAAGCCGGAGTTTGAGTGGAGGCTCAAGTTTCGTTTGCTCTGCGAGCAGTTGTCGGCTACGCGATCAGGTCCGAGTCGGTTTGTCGATTGGTGTGAAAGCCCCTCCTGGTTTGAAAACCGCGGCTGGGTGATCTTGGTTTCAAGGGTGACCTCGATTGTCTCCCTCTTGGCGATTGTCTTGTTAGTGCTCGGGCTCGCCCCCGTGATGGTTGGAGGTTCGTTATTGATTGCCGCCTGTGCGGTCAATTTTGGACTATCAATTTTATTCGCAGGAGCGATCCATGATGACTTCAATCTTATTGCCTCGCGAAGTGATCAGGCTGCACATTACATCTCACTGTTTGACATGGCGTCCCAGTTTCCCGCTAAATCGCCGAAGCTAAAGAGTTTGCAAACGCGTATCCAACGTACGGATGACGGAGCTCAGCCTAATATGCATAAGTTGGGACGTCTCGTTTTCTTGGCAAATATGCGAAATGGAATGGGGTTTATCCTCTACATCATTTTAGAATTTCTGTTTTTCTGGGATGCTCATGTATTGTTCATGATGGAGAAATGGAAAGCTCGAACCGGTAGCAGAGCACGAGGTTGGTTTTCTGATTTAGGTGAGTGGGAAGCGTTATGTTCTCTTGCTAAATTGGCGGCGGATGAGCCAGAGTGGATTTTTCCAGAAGTCAACGCTTCAGATGAAAATGCGGCGGCGGTCGTCAAAGGAACAAGCGTTGGGCATCCTTTGTTGAACGAGGCTCGGGTCGCCAATGATGTCCAGTTGGGACCGCCCGGAACGGTTTTGCTGGTCACTGGATCCAACATGTCGGGGAAGAGTACGCTGCTGCGAAGTGTTGGTGTCAATATCGTGTTGGCACAAATGGGAAGCGTCGTATGTGCAAAGTCCTTCTCTTTGCCACCTTTGCATATTGAAACAAGTATGCGAATTGCGGACTCGCTGGCTGATGGCGTTTCGTTTTTTATGGCTGAGCTAAAGCGGTTGAAAGCGATCGTCGATACGGCGAAAAAACATAATGCCGATAATCCAAAGCGAATGTTGTTTCTGTTAGATGAAATTCTGCAAGGAACGAACTCGCGGGAGCGACAGATTGCCGTCAGTCGGGTTGTGCGTAAGTTGATCGATGGAAATGCAATCGGTGCTATTTCGACTCATGACTTAGATCTGGCCACCACAGATGACCTTGCCGTTGCTTGTCAGACAGTTCACTTTGCGGAACAGTTCGAAGAGGTGGATGGCGTTCGTGTGATGACGTTCGATTACCAGATGCGACAAGGTATTGCCGAAACAACCAATGCTTTGAAACTGTTGGAGATGGTCGGGCTTGGTGAAAAAGATAACGAGTAGGACGTGTCACTCAACAAGAGTCTTGGTCAATGCGGGTGATTTGATTTGGCAGCGAGACAGATTGGGATGTCCCGTTCGAGGCCAAGCAAATGTCTTGACTTTAACGCCAATCTTTCGTGGCGGTTGAGAACTCCCTGGTCTTCCAAGATGGTTTCGGGCGTGAGTTGCATTTTGAGCAGCATTTGCCAGTGGATCGCCAAAAGTGACTTCAGCGTGCGGTTGCCATCGAAATCTAGGTGTTCGGCAAGGTGCTTGGCTCGGAAGAACATTTTTTCAATTCGTGAAGCATACAATCGCACGAAATGAACAAGCGAAGGACTGGGGCGGCGCAGTTTCAAACGGGGGATGTCTAACTCGCATTGCGATATGTCATCCTGAGCTAGGAAAGTTTTATTCCGCTTGATGTCGTTGACGCAGTTTGCCAGAAGTTGAGTCAGCATGATTGCTTTTCCGCATTCAACTGCAAGTACCTCAAACCCAGGTCTAGTCACGCCTAAAATGGGCATGGCGGAGACTAATGACGAGCCACCGACGTAACTGCAAAAAGATTCAAGCTCAGCAAACGTTTGGAATTTTTGGTTTCGAATCCATAGGTCAGCTCCGCGAAGCGGATCAAAAATAAACTGTTTGGGGACGTTGAATCGGCGGCTTGCGTCAACGAGCGCAGCTAGTTCGACGGAGGTGCATTTTCCTCGAAAGGCATCGCTGAGGTCATCCCGAACTTCGAACCAGACATCCAGAGATCGCCCGTCTGCGCTTTCGAGATCGAGTAAATCGAGGGTCCTCATCAGGTTGAACAGGATGGCGTCCAAGGCCCGCCTCTGCTCGCGAGGGAGATTGACTGACGTCCAAAGCTGTGGCTTGAAATACCGCCGCACCGCACCGCGGCAGCTGCGATAGCCACGCTCGACAGCGTTCGAGTTAAGTTGTATATGATTCGTTGATGTGAGCATCAATTTGAGGGGGAATTGCTTGGGCGACGTTTAGCGAGGAACGATTAGTGAGGAACGACCGGAGCTATGACTAGCCTAACGAATTGAGTGGGAAACGTGTAGTGTTTCCTCTTAAGACATCGGAATTGAGTAGACCGCGGATTGGGGATTCTTATTTTTTTTGCGTGTTTTATCGCTGTTTCGACGGCGGCAGAGAGGCCTATGGAGCCTGTATGCCGGAATTCAAAACAAATGAGACAGGCCTTTTTGGTTACCTCCCGAAAAAGGAAGCGGTCAGCTAAACTGGTATGATTCGCAGTTTCAGTCGGTTATTGCGAGTCGGTGACTGCGATTTGGAGAACGGTCGTTCGTTTTTCATATTAGAACTTTGGAGTGGATGAATGAAGATTTTACTCGCCAGCCCGAGAGGTTTTTGCGCTGGGGTCAACATGGCAATCGAAAGTCTTGACCTGACATTGAGCGAATTTGGAACGCCAGTCTACGTCTACCATGAGATTGTGCATAACAAATATGTGGTTGAGTCCTTTAAAGAAAAGGGGGCAATTTTCGTCGATCATCTTGAAGAAGTCCCGACCGGTTCCGTACTTCTGTTTTCTGCCCATGGAGTATCTCCTGAAATACGAAAAGTCGCGCAAGAACGAAACTTAAACGCAATTGATGCGACTTGCCCCTTGGTAACCAAGGTTCATTTAGAAGCTGTGAAATACGCCCGGGAGGGGTACACAATATTTTTGATCGGTCACGAAGGGCACGATGAAGTGATCGGGACCATGGGCGAAGCCCCCGATTCTATGATCTTGGTTGAGGATGTGGAGGGCGTTGATGCTCTTGAAATTGCTGACGATGCGAAAGTCGCTTACCTAACACAAACCACCCTGTCGGTGGATGATGCTAATCGAATCATTGAGAAACTCAAATCTAGGTTTGTGAATCTCGTCAATCCACCCAAAGAAGATATTTGCTATGCGACTCAAAACCGACAAGAAGCGGTAAAGAAAATAGCAACGCAGGCAGATATTTGCTTTGTGCTCGGCAGTCAGAATAGCTCTAACAGTCAGCGGTTAAGGGAACTAGCAGAGGATGAGGGAGTTGCCGCTCATTTGATTGACGGAGCAGCTGACTTGAAGGAAGAGTGGCTGAACAACGTCGAGACAGTTTTTATGACGGCAGGCGCAAGCGCCCCCGAAACGGTTGTGAACGAATGTATTGAGTGGCTGATTCAACGGTTTGGTGCAACGGTGGAGCCCGTGATCGTCCGTGAGGAACATGTCAGTTTCCCGCTGCCTAGAAAACTTCGAAAACTACAATCAAAGTAGCTTTGTCTCTTAACATCGGGATGCCCCGCAGGAGCACTTCACAGAAGTACTCCCCTACCGGGTTGGTCGCCTCGGGGCAATTTCTTTTGCACGAATGTTTTTAAGAAGAATATCGGTCGTCGGGTCATGTCCCTGAAAAATGATCGTGCCTTTTTCCAACCGCAGACCGCGACGGGGGTTCGGGTCAGGTTTACGGGTGTCACTCCAGTCAGTCACCTGATAACCGTTTACCCAAACGCTGATGTGGGGCCCAGTAGCAATAATGGTTTTGGTAAACCATGTCTGATCGAGTGCGTTGACACGTCTCGCATCTGAGCGGCGGAAAATTCCTCCGGTACCGCAGTCGACGGGTTGGGATGGATCGTTATTTTTGAATAAATTTTGTATCTGACTTTCATAGCCATTCATGACGTCCCCTGGAATGCACCGGAAAAATACGCCGGAATTTAGACCAATCGCATTCGTTTTACATTGCATTGAGAATATGAAATCTCCAAAAGCGGCTTTTGATTCTATTTGTCCTTTGCCGTTTAAGATTCGTAGCTCATTTTGCTTGGTTAATTCAAACGTACTCTTGAGTTTCTGACTGGTATCCCATTGATCGAGCGACTGGCCATCGAGCAGCGAGCGTGTATTAAGAGGTTTCAAGGCAATATTGCGAAACGCAATGGCTCCCTGGTTCAGCTGAAGACCAATGTAGCCACGCCCAATTGGGGTGGGATCGAAGTAGTTCAGTACTTCTTGACCATCTATTGTGACTTTTATGTTCGGCCCATTGGCGGTCACGTGAAAACGATGCCACTGATTGGGAGTTACGGCGGGGGCACATTTTTTCCGACCCACCAACGATCCTGTCGGAAATGGATTGTCTAACGGGGCGATGTTTAATTCGTAGCAATCGCGGTTGACGTTGTTGGGTTTGGGACTGGTTCTAAAAAATATTCCGCTGTTCGTTCCCTGACTGGCTTTAAATTCAACGATTAATTCGAAGTCATCAAATTGGCTCGTGGTCCGCAATAAACCCGGTTGGCCAGAATCAATACGAATCTCACCGTTTTCTACTTTCCAGCCGGCGTCTGAGGTTGGCTTCCAGCCAAAAAGAGATTTTTGATCAAACAAAGAGATCCAGCCCTCCTCAATTTGAGGGGATGTTAATTCGGGTGGAAAAATTGGGGTTTCGGAAGTTTGACGGGCGTTTAGTAACTCAAACGGAAATGAAACGACCCAAAGCAATACTAGTAGGGAGGTCGTGTTAAGCCCTAGGGTGGGAAAATAACGCTTATTAATGTGTTTTTGTCGCATGCTTTTCTTTCAAACGAAACTTTTCGTTACGTAAGTCGTCGAATAAGGGACTATAGTAAAAAACGTGGGTTAAGGGGACTGTGATGAACCTAAGTGGAAAATCATCGTTCGCCAGAGCCTCCCATGCTTTACCTGTCTTCCTGTTTAACGCAAACTGCCTATTTGTCTGGGCGTCTGCAACCGCTAGGTTGACTCCAATTGTAGCAGTTTTTCGTGCCAATCGGTCCGATTCAGAATTAGGTACGGAACGCGTAGGAATTTTTAGTGAATAACCAAGTAGATTCGAGACATAGATCGAGCAAGAGATATACGTTGCTCACCGGAGCTACGGGCTTGGTTGGCCGCTACTTGATGCGAGACCTGCTGCTCAAGGGACACAAGTTGGCGGTCGTCGTTCGTCCTACTAAACAGCAGATGGTTCGCGAACGCATTGAAGGCATCCTTCAGATGTGGGAAGGCACGTTAGGTCATCGGCTACCTCGTCCCGTTTTGCTCACTGGCGATGTTACCAAGACCAACCTTGGTCTTTCTTCTAAACAACTTAGCTGGTCAGAGAAATTTCTGGACCAGATCATCCACGGTGCGGCAGTTTTGAAATTCCAAAGCGCTTCACGTGAATTAGAGCCTTGGAAAACGAATCTTGGTGGCACTCAAAACGTGCTTGATTTTTCTAAGCGCTGCAACATCCGCGATTTTCATTACATTTCTACTGCTTACGTTTGTGGGCAACGTGAAGCTACGGTTTACGAAAATGAATTAGATGTAAACCAAACTTTCCGCAACGATTACGAGGTGAGTAAATTTGAAGCGGAGCAATTAGTCCGAGAGTCCGATTGTTTTGAATCAACAACAATTTATCGACCAGCAGTAATTTCCGGTGACTCCCAGACCGGTTACACCTCTACCTACCACGGTCTGTTTCTCTACCTTCGGTTAATGGCAATGCTCGTTCCGGAGCAAACTAAAAATGCAGATGGTGTAATTGAAACTCCGATCAGTCTTCCAATTGAAGGCGATGAACCGCGAAATGTTGTTCCTGTGGATTGGGTTGCAAAAACTATTTGTCATTTAGTGCGGACTCCCGAAGCCCACGGTCGAACTTATCACTTGGTACCTGACCAGTGCACGTCAGCAAGAGAGGTGATCGAGTACTGCTATAAATATTTCCACTCAGATGGTGTGAAATTTTGTGGAGCTGATTCTGAGCGAACTGCGGATAGCGAATTGGCTGAAAAGCTATTTGAAAATACAAGTATTTACGAGTCTTACGAGACCAGCGACCCGCATTTCGACAAGCGTAATGTCAGTCGATTCGCCGGTCACCTCGAGTGTCCTTCGATCGATCAAGAGATGATTTTTAAATTGATTGATTTTGGCAAGCAAAACCGCTGGGGCAAAGAAAAAGAGAACGCTCCGAAAGTTGTGCGTTGGATAGAATCCCATCTCACAGAAATTGCTTTGGCCGCTCAAAAAATGATGGGCGCGTTGAGGATCAGTGGAACGGACCGAATTTTTAAGTTTGGCCTCGACATTCATGGTCCCGGCGGTGGGCAGTGGCAATTGCTCGCTAACGAAGGTCGGTTCGACGTAACTCCAGGGTTGCCAGATGATTCCAGTCCTGTCTTGAAACTGAGTGATATTCAGATTAACGATTTGTTGATGCGACACGATTCAGAAGAGATCGATCGTTCACGGACAGAGGATCCCAAGGTCGCGATCAATTGGACGGGGCCATTAGAAACAGTGATCACAGAAAATCCCCAGCCAAATCAGTAGATTGGAGCTAAGTGGGGGCAGCAGCAGTGGTTCCGTCTTAACGAGGACCGCTTTGTCTTCAATTGATCGAATTCAGTTCGTTATGCTCGACATCGCGATTGATTGTGCTCGGAAAAGGTTGGTACTGAACCATCTCTATCTGGTTTCTTGATTTAATCGAATAAGAGATCCCTCGCCAGGAAACGACACGGGTGAAGATTGTCTTTAGGATCGCACACGGATAGAGTGCCTGCGTCACTAAAAAGGCCATGATTCCCGGCCGAGATGACTTTGTCTGGCAATCTGGAAGTCTTTGATGGATGACTGCTAAGTTGCTTTTTTGAATTTGAGCAAACAAGATTGCGTTGATGATTTGGAAAAAAGTAAGACCGATTGCCAAGATGGCGCCCGCCAGTGCGTGACCGCTGGCGAACAAGGTTGGGATTAGCACGAGGCAAGCAATGAGGCAGCCGAAAGAAAACAAGCTGTGAATTACGACAAGAGGCCAGGCAGGGTGGTACAGCCGAACCGTTAATAATTGACGGCTTATCCAGTGGAAAGTTGCTTTTAGCGTCGTCGATTCATCATTGTTCAAAATCAGATTAGGTACGCGCACCACGCGTAGTTGGTGGGCCTTGAGTTGGGTCGGAAGCGTGGTGTCTTCGCAAAATTTGTCAGACCAGTGTGCCGTCAGGTTACAAGCTTCCAGCACGGTCCGCTTCATTGCTAAAGAACCGCCCCAGGGAATTTCATAGCAAGTCATTTGGGCCACGGCAGCACCATTCCAGATTTGCCTGACGGATGAAGCGAGGTTGGGCGCGGCGGAGGCGAACCAGCGGTTTCCTGTTGTCGCACCAACCGTTGGGTCTGAGAGCGGCATGATGAGGTCAGTCAGCCAGTTGGGGTCGGGTATGACATCGGAATCAATCAGCGCAATTACCTCGATCGAATCCTCGAGGTTGGAAATAGCTTCGATGATCGCCGAGCACTTCAGGCTTCGTGTCTTCGAAGGGGCGGACAAGTAATGAAGGCTCGGTTGAAATGCCGGATTCGCTTCCATCTCTTGCCGGACTGTTTCAATGGCTGCGTCGTGAGGATCATCTGCGACGATGTGAATTAAAAACTGATCATAATTCTGTTGGTTAATTGCCCGTAACGATTCGCGAAGGCGAGGGTCGCTTCCCCGCACGCAAAGAATGATGGCGACTTGTGGTTTAAAAGCGCCGTCGATACTTGCCGCCACCGAGGATTGAAGGAACCGGCGATGCAGGTTCACAATAATCGTTTGCATCAAAGTCAGCGAAGCGATTCCGCCCAGAGCGATCCAGCCAAATGTCAATACCATAGCGTTCGTCAATCGTGCTAGTTGGAACGGGCTCTTAGCGATTGTGAAAAAAGTCTAAGGAGATTTAAGAGAGTTGACTTGGTCTAAGTTAATTTCGCCTGGAAATTGATCTGCGTTGCTTCGTTTTAAATCACTCAGAGATCATAATGATCGTTAATTTTTTTGGGCCGTGCGCTCCAAGTACAAGAACGCGTTCGATATCCGCGGTGCGACTTGGTCCGGTTATAAAGGAAATAAAGCTCGGCCATTTTTCATGATGTTTTTCACGAATTATTGCGAATCCGTCTGCCATGGTTGTCACCATTTGCGATGCATCTGCCACGACTACATGGTGCGGCGGTAGAACTGAAAGTGCTCGGCCTCCAGCGGAGTGGTTCGTAACGAGAGCGCTGGCGGTTTGGGCGATCAACGCGTCGCAACCGGAAATGCCGACGTCGCATTTTTCTAATGCATGAGCATCATAGTTTGAGCTTGTATTTAAGAATTCTACCGGAAGTTGGTCAACGCAAGACTGAACCAATTCATGATCGTGAATTCCGACACGTTCCCACTGGTGTTTTTGGCGAAGTTCATCGAGTGTTTGGCGTGCCGAATCGATTGTTGGAACGACGATAAATTCAGTTTGTAGTTTGTCAGAAAGAACTTTGAAGGCAGCGATGTGATCCTCAAGGGATTCGCCGACAAAGGGTAGGAATTCTTTAACGGCCTGCGTTCTCCCGTCGGGCCCGTTAGCGAGAACGGGTAGCGAGTGGGAAGATTTTTTAGCGACTTCGCGAACATGGGCATCTGTTTTAACACTCAAAGCTTCGCGGACTCGGCCTAGGATTGCATCTCGGCTCATTTTCTTGACTTCCAATACTGCTTGAAACTTTGTTTTGCTGGATCGTCCAAGTCACGCGTTTTTTTCCAGGCGTAAAAAGGGTCAATTCGTGTGCCGTGAATCGGTTTGGTGAGCACGTGCCCCAGTTTGCCAAGCCTGCCGGTGAGTCGATAAAGCCACGGGCGCCGCATTACGATAGTGAAGCCAAGCATCAGGGTTTTTTCCGCAAGCCCCCCCTGCCCTTTCCCGGCAGCGTCTCTCCGATTTCGCAAAAGGTGGTGATGGAGATCGATTTTCACCGGGCAAGTTTCCGAGCACGCACCGCAGAGTGAGGAAGAATGGGACAGGTGTTTCCAGTCTTTGAGACCGCGTAAGTGCGGAGTGATCACGCTCCCGATGGGGCCTTGGTAGGTAGTGCCGTAGGTGTGACCGCCGACATTTTTGAAAATCGGACAAACATTGAGGCAGGCGCCGCAGCGGATGCAGCGTAACGCATCACGCTGCTCGGGGTCGGCGAGCAGTCGTGTTCGATGGTTATCAAGCAGAACCACGTGCATTTCGACCGGTCCGTCAATTTCGTCGTCTTGGCGGGGGCCTCCCAGTTGGGAATTGTAACAAGTTAGATGTTGTCCAGTCCCGGCAGTTGCGAGCATGGGCAGCATCAGTGCTAAATCCTCGAGCCTTGGAATTATTTTTTCAATTCCCATCAATGCAATATGAACTTTGGGAAGTGAGGTGGTTAACCTTGCGTTCCCTTCATTTTCAGTGATTGAAATCATTCCTGTTTCGGCGACACCAAAATTAGCTCCGCTGATGCCGATATCGGCACTGAGATATTTCTGCCGGAGGACCTCTCGGGCAACCATCGTCAGTTCTTCTGGATCATCGGTGTTGATTGATTTAAGTTTTTCTTGAAAAAGAGTGTTGATCTCTTCCTTCTTCAAGTGCATCGCGGGAAATACGAAATGATAGGGAGCTTCATCTCGAAGTTGGACAATGAATTCACCTAGATCGGATTCGACAACTTCAAACCCCTCTTTTTCGAGTAAGTCATTGAGGTGGATTTCCTCTGTCGTCATACACTTGCTTTTGATGACAGATTTCGCATCATGCTGTTTGATAATGTCGAGAATTGCCTCTCGGGCTTCTTCGCTGTCACTGCACCAGTGGACGGTAGCACCACGGGCTTCCAGTTTGTCGGCGAATTGAGCGAGGTAAACATCAAGGTTTTCAATTGCCTCCCATTTTGCGTCGCCGGCCGCTATTCTGGCCGATTCGTAATTAAGGAATCGATCCTGAGTTGCGTTGCGGGTCGTTTGGTAGCCCCGCAAGGAACTGCGAAGGAAACTTCTGCGGTCAACGTCTGCTGTTACGCGATTCGCATCGGTCTGAAATTGAGAGGTTGGGTTGGTCGATTGGCTCATTGCTGGTCAAGTACCTCTGCAATGTGAAGGCATTGGATAGATGATTTTTGGCGGCTGAAATAACCTCCGATTTGCATCAGGCAACTTGGGTCGCCTGAGATCAGGTAGTCAGCTTCGGTTTGCGTGGCGCTGCCGAGTTTAACTTGCGTCATTGCGGTCGAAATTTGAGGAAATTTAATTGCAAACGTGCCGCCAAATCCACAGCACGATTGCGCTTCATCCATTTCTACCAATGACAATCCCTGAACGTTTTCAAGCAGTTTCCGCGGTGCGTCTTGAATCCCCAGTTCACGGAGACCGTGACAGCCGTCGTGGTAGGTTGCCGTTCCATTGAGCTTTGCTCCGACATCGGTCACGCCAAGTTGATTTACAAGTAGTTCTGTAAATTCAAATACGCGGCCGCCAAGTTCCGACACCTCTTTTGCTTGTGGGGAATCCTGATAAAGCTCAGGATAGAATTTTCTAATCATTGCAGTACAGGATCCGGAGGGGACTGCGACGAGGTCCGCATCCGCAAACGTATCTAGAAAATGATCTGCGACTTTTTTGGCTTCAGGGAAATAGCCTGAATTAAACGCAGGTTGGCCACAACAGGTCTGTCCTTCGGGGTAATTAACTTCATGCCCCAGACGTTCAAGAACATTGACCATCGCAATCCCGATGTGTGGCGACAACTGATCGACATAGCAGGGAATAAAAAGTGAAATTTTCAATGCAGTTTCCATGATAAATATTTGGAACTTTCAATATAACCCAATCTTGGGTTCGTTTAATACCTATTTGTGTTGATGTGCTGTATTTAACTGGGGGTAGCTTAGTTGACATCAAACCGTTGTATGCGACCATACTCACTATCGGTTTTTCACAAGTCTTTTTTACACCTCAAAAAACAAAATTATGTCTACTGCCTCGAACGATTTAAAACATGTCGATCGTCACTGGGACGATTCGGTCGCAGATACGCTTTCTCCCGCGGAACGATTAATTTACCGCTCGAATTGCCTCGGTGCTGACCAGAGGATCACAAATACAGGCGGGGGCAACACATCGTCGAAGATCATGGAAACCGATCCGTTAACCGGTGGCGAAACCGATGTTTTGTGGGTGAAAGGATCGGGTGGCGATTTGCGGACGGCTAAATTGCAGAATTTTGCCTCGCTTTATATGAGTAAACTACTTTCGTTAATTCCCAGTTACAAAAACGCTCCGGATAACGGACCAAAAACGCCAGCCGAAGATGCAATGGTGGGTTATTTCCCGCACTGCACATTTAATTTGAATCCACGCGCTAGTTCAATCGATACCCCGTTGCACGGATTTTTGCCAGCGCGGCACGTCGATCACATGCATCCCAACAGTGTGATTTCAATCGCGGCGTGCAGTGCCAGTCGAGAAATGACACAGGAAATCTTTGGTGACGAAATTGGCTGGGTGCCATGGCTGCGACCAGGGTTTGAACTTGGCTTGTTGATGCAAAAAGAGGTCGAAGCGAATCCGGCTCTCAAAGGACTCGTCATGGGGCAGCACGGTTTAATTAACTGGGCGGATGACGACAAAGAATGCTACGAGTTGACACTGAGCTTGATTGACAAAGCAGCCGAGTACATTGAATCCAAAGACAAGGGAGATCAAACGTTCGGCGGACAGAAATACGAGACACTGTCTGATGATTCTCGAAATTCTTTGTTGGTTGAATTACTGCCTTGGTTGCGTGGCCAAGTTTCTCAGATGAACAAGTTTGTCGGCACTGTGGAGGCTCGCGATTCGATCCTGCGTTTCGTCAACTCAAACGATGCAGCACGTTTGGCTGAGTTGGGTACCAGTTGCCCCGATCATTTCCTAAGAACGAAGATCAAGCCGCTGTATGTTGACTGGGATCCGACTCAGACAACCGAGGAAGATCCACATGGCTTGGTGAATCTAAAGTCCCTGCTGACGGCGGGCCTTGAGCAATACCGTAAAGACTACGCTGCCTATTACGAGGCACATAAGCACGATAATTCGCCAGCGATGCGTGACCCCAACCCGACTGTCATTTTAGTGCCGGGCGTAGGGATGATTGCCTGGGGTAAAGACAAAAGCGAGTCGAGAGTGACGGCGGAGTTTTACACATGTGCTGTCGAGGTAATGCGTGGTTCTGAAGCATTGGGTGAGTACATCGCGTTGCCTAAACAAGAAGCTTTCGATATTGAGTATTGGCTGCTTGAGGAAGCCAAGCTGAAGCGTAAGCCACCAGAGAAGGAAATGTCACGAGACATCGCGTTAGTGATCGGGGCTGGCAATGGCATCGGCAAAGAGGTCGCTCATCGAATTGCCAAAGAAGGTGCTCACGTGGTCTGCTGTGATCTCAGTCAAGATGCGGCCGAAGCGACTGCTGCGGAACTGACCGAAATTTATGGCGTTGGAATTGGCGTCGCAGGTTCGGGGATTTCTGGCTGTGGCCCGACCATTGGGCTTGGTGTAGACATCACAGACCGCAATTCAATCAAAGCGATGATTCACGATACATTGCTTGCCTACGGCGGAATTGATCGGGTGATCGTAACGGCGGGAGTTTTTGTTGCACCTGAACGAGATGGTTCGCTTTCCGACGACAAATGGAAGTTTACTTTCGATGTCAACGTGCGGGGAAGTTACAACGTGGTCGATGAAGTAAGAGGGCTACTCAAAGAACAAGGATTGTTGGCATCTGTCGTTTTGACGACAAGTGTGAATGGTGTGGTGGGTAAGAAAGGGTCAGTTGCTTATGACACTTCGAAAGCGGCTGCCAACCATTTGGTTCGCGAGTTGGCAATCGAGATGTCACCACTCGTTCGTGTGAATGCAGTTGCTCCGGCAACCGTGGTTGCTGGGAGTACGATGTTCCCTCGCGACCGAGTGATTGCTTCGCTAACGAAATACGCGATTGAATTTGATGAATCGGATACCGATGATTCATTGCGAAGTAGTTTGGCTGAGTTTTACGCACAGCGAACCTTAACCAAGCAGCCAATTACTCCAGCAGACCAAGCGGAAGCGATTTATTTTCTGTCGTCTAATCGATCGAGTAAGACCACCGGCCAAATTATTAATGTTGACGGTGGATTGCACGAAGCGTTTCTTCGCTAAACAGGATCGCGGTTAAATAATGGTGTCCTGGGAATGAGCCTCTCCTCCGGCGATAGCTCGGAGGAGGTGCTGACGGATGGACCCAAGGTTGTTTTCCTGTGAATTTGAATTGCGAATTTTTAACTTGCGGCCGTTTGTTTTTTTACAAATGCCGGCTTTAAAATGAAGGACGGGTATGTCGAGCGCTCATTTAGCCATTGATTTAGGAGCAAGTTCAGGGCGAGCGATTATCGGATTGCTGCGAGGAGACCCTGCGGTTGTTGAATTGGAGGAGGTTCATCGTTTCGAGCACCACCCGTGTCCTACCCCGGCGGGACCTGTTTGGGATTTGACCGGAATTTGGCTGAACGTTTTGGAGGGAATTCGGCAAGCTGCGGCTTGGTGCCGTGAGAACAATGTCCAGCTCCGCAGCGTCGGCGTCGACACGTGGGGGGTGGACTGGGCGCTGGTTGGTAAGTCAGGTGAATTGTTGGCATTGCCTCACTGCTACCGTGACCCGCAGAACCACGAAGCGATGGAAAAATCGCTTGAAATCGTGGGCGGCCGCGAAGCGCTTTACGCGAGGACTGGAATTCAGTTGATGCAAATCAATTCGCTGTTTCAGGTCGTGGCTCGAAATACGCGTGAACCCGAGTTGGTAGCGGCAACGCATCGATTAATGTTTGTGCCTGATCTTTTCCATTTCTGGCTGTCAGGTGAGATGACCACTGAACGGACCATTGCCTCGACTAGTGGTATGCTGGCACTTGAGACGGGGGATTGGGATTTTGAACTGATGGAGCAACTCAATATTCCCACTGAAATGCTGGGGCCAATCATCGATCCGGGAGACGTGATCGGCAATATTCGTCAAGAAGTTGCCGAGGTGACGGGGGTGGAGGCGGATATTAAAGTCATCGCACCTGGATCCCATGATACAGCATCCGCTGTCGCGGCAGTTCCGGTCGATCCGTCCCTCAGTGATGCTGAATGGGCTTATCTGTCGAGTGGTACTTGGTCTTTGTTGGGAGCCGAGTTAGCACAGTCGTTTGCCTCTGAGAAATCTTGTGCGGCACCTTTTACGAATGAATTAGGGTTGTCGGGAACAACGCGTTTCCTGAAAAATATTGCTGGGCTTTGGCTTGTTCAAGAGTTGCGACGGGAAGAACTGGAATCAGGGCGGGATATTAGTTACGCAGAAATGGCGGAGAAGGCAGCGGAGGTGTCAGCGTTTCGAACTTTGATTGATCCCAATGCGTCTCAGTTCGCTGCTCCGGGAAACATGGCGGGAAAAATTAGAGAGTTTGCTGAGGCGACAGGACAGCCGCTCCCGGAAACGCTTGGTGAACTAGTTCGTTGCTGCCTCGACAGTTTGGCATTGTGTTATCGAGAGACGGTAGATTTGCTCGAAGATATTCTTGGGCAACCAATCAAAGTTTTATACATCGTTGGCGGTGGAGCAAATAATCGCCTGTTAACGGAAATTACCGCGACGGTCATGCAGCGGCCAGTGAGTGCCGGTCCGACCGAAGCGACCGCGATTGGAAATGTTTTGATTCAGGCTTTAGGTTGTGGCGTTTTAGCCGACCGGATCCAGATTCGTGATGTTGTGTCGCGATCTTTTGAGCCTGAAGTTTTTCTTCCAGAAAATTCGTCAATCACGATGGAGGATTCCGTTTATGCAAGGTATCGAGAGATTCTCGGATCGTAGTTTGCAGGCTCCTTCGCCGAAAACACACCCGGCTCTGTTGAGCACATTGGTGATTCTCTGGCCTTCGGATTTTTTGTTGATTAAAATCTTGGGAAATCCGGTGAATTATGTCCGCAATAATATTTAATTGCGTGAGTAATAATCTGTAAAAGCGTGTTTTAATAATAACTAAGGTGGCTGAGCGCTCGTTATGAAAAAAATATGGGTTGGTTTTTGCATCGCAATTTTTGCTTTGGTTGTCATTAAATTGGGCGTTGTCCAAGCGGTGTTGGGGTTTCAGGAAGGTCCGCCAATGGATCGGCTAACAGCAGGACTCGATCGCAATGGAGATGCGCGACTGTCGGCTCAAGAGATCGATGATGCGCCGGCGGTATTAGCGTCTTTGGATCAAAATCAAGACGGGCAACTCACCGTGGATGAGATATTCCCGCCAATGAGGGGGCGGCAGGATGGTAGGGGTGGTGGTCCTGGCATGGGACTGGGCGGGCCGGGCGGGCCGGGCGGACCAGGTGCGATGCCGTCGCGAGATTTGATTGGTGAATTTGACGCCGATAAAAACGGGCGTCTGGAAGGTGATGAATTAAAACTTGCACTCGAGTCAATTGCTAATCAGCCCTCACCACGACGGGGGCCACCGAGAAGAAATCGCGGTCGAGAGAATACAAAACCCAATGAACCTGGTCGGGAAATTTCCAAAGATTCTGTCGACAGTTTCCCCGAACGCTCTCTCTACGACGCTTCGATCCTCCGAACAATTTTCATTGATATTGAATCGGATCAATGGGAAAAGGAAATGGCTTCTTTGAAGGACTACGGGGTAGATCTATCGGCGAAGGTTACGGTCGATCAGCAGATTTATGAAAAAGTAGGAGTCCGGTTCCGTGGTAACTCCTCCTTTTTTTCTCTTGGTGATGGGCAGAAGCGGTCGCTTAATTTGACGTTTGATTGGGCTGATAAAAAACAAGATTTGTACGGTTACCGAACGTTGAATCTTTTGAATTCCCATTCCGACGCCTCGTTCTTGAGGTTGGTTCTCTACAGCAGAATTGCTCAAGATTATATTCCGGTCCCCAAAGCCAATTATGTCCACGTGGTTATCAATGGCCGGAGTTGGGGAATTTACATTAATGAGCAGCAGTTCAATTCTGATTTTACGAAAGAGCATTTTGACGCCAAAGGCGGACGGAGATGGAAAGCGCCTCCCGGTCGAGATAGAGCGAGTTTTGTTTACAAAGGCGATCAGGCTGATGCCTATCGGGCTTATGAGTTAAAGACCAAGGACACGCCGGAGTCCTGGGAGGCGTTGATTCAGGCCACCAAGATATTGGCGGAAACTGATTCAAAGGATTTTGAATCTACACTCGATAAAGCGATTTGTATCGATCGAATTCTCTGGTTTCTAGCCATCGATAATGTGATGCTTGATATGGATGGTTACTATCAGCGAGGCGCTGATTATTCAATTTATCAGGAACCAAAATTTGACCGATTCCATATCCTACCCTACGACAATAACGAGACATTTCGTGCTCAAGCGAATCATGGACCGGGATTCGGTGGAGGTCC
>JAAEMV010000123.1 GCA_024225195.1 Planctomycetaceae bacterium
TAGCCGATTAATAGAACAAAAATCTTAATGATTTCGGCAAAGGTAATCCTTAGGCTTGTTCATTCTGGTTGTTTAATAATCGGAGCAGATTCGATGGACCGTACGCATAAACGGAAAAACAGCCCAGCGACAAAACAGTAACCTAAGCGTCTCCAAACGCAACATCAGCAAGCCAGCTATTTTGAAAAAAACTTGGCAACAGGGCTCGATCCATTCGGTTCTCTGGCGACTCCAAAAAAACGCCATACCGATTTAACCCCGTCATCTACGCTTAAACATCTGCTTACCGGTTCAACGGGAGGCAAATCACTCAGCTAGGCCGGAACAGTTTTCTGCAACAAAAAATGAACTGCTTGTTGCAAAACCCAGCAGGCAAAACTCAACAAGCAGCACAAACAACCGCTTGACTCCGGCAACCCACGCTCAAATGCGATTACGCAATAACGGGCCGCACCCCAATAATTCAGGGCACCGGAAATACAGTCGCGTGCCTGCCTCACTCATAAGCCAAGCGTCCAAATTTTGGACGGGATCCTCACCACACAACACGGCAACCCTGGGACACCGACGAAAAAACATATTTGCGCATCGTGAACAACCAAACCGTTCCAAAATTGAAAAGTCATAAACGTGTCGATGCGACAACTCACTTACCCCAAGAGCCTATCGCTCAAAAAAGACCCGTTAAGCAGTGGTCCGCTGCGTTTCGTCTACCTTGCCAAGATCACAGATCTATTTCAAAATTCGCGAACGAATGTACATCAGAATCA
>JAAEMV010000124.1 GCA_024225195.1 Planctomycetaceae bacterium
TAGCCGATTAATAGAACAAAAATCTTAATGATTTCGGCAAAGGTAATCCTTAGGCTTGTTCATTCTGGTTGTTTAATAATCGGAGCAGATTCGATGGACCGTACGCATAAACGGAAAAACAGCCCAGCGACAAAACAGTAATCTAAGCGTCCCCAAACGCAACATCAACAAACCAGCTATTCTCAAAAAAAACTTGGCAACAGGGGGCAACCCATTCGGTTCACCGGCGACTCCATAAAACGGCATACCGGTTTACCCCGTCATTTACGCATTATATCTGCTTAGCGGGTTAACCAAGCAGGCAAACCACTCAGCTAGGCCCTGTTTAGTTTTTTGGAACAAAAAATGAACTGCTTGTTGCAAAACCCAACAGGCAACACAAAAAGCCGTTTAACTCCGACAACCAACTCTCAAATACGATTACGCAATAACAGGCCGCACCCCAACAATTCAGGGCACCGGAAATACAGTCGCGTGCCTGCCTCACTCGTAAGCCAAGCGTCCAATTTTTTTGGTCGGGATCCTCACCACACAACGCGGCAATCCCTGGACACCGACGATAAAACATATTCGCGCATCGTGAACAACCAATCCGTTCCAAAATTGAAAAGTCACAAGCGTGTCGATGCGACAACTCACTTACCCCAAGAGCCTATCGCTCAAAAAAGACCCGTTAAGCAGTGGTCCGCTGCGTTTCGTCTACCTTGCCAAGATCACAGATCTATTTCAAAATTCGCGAACGAATGTACATCAGAATCA
>JAAEMV010000125.1 GCA_024225195.1 Planctomycetaceae bacterium
TCTGGGTGATTTACCTAAAATTCCATGCTCACAAAATCCACTGGATGATTTTTGCCGTCACTCTGTGGTTCACGCTTGGTTGGTGGGGACCCAATTGGCTTGCCACTCAAACGGCAAGTCGGCGGCAAAATTTAACGATCACCGTTTTGGATGTCGGGCATGGTGGATGCGTATTATTGGAATTACCTGGTGGCAAAAATCTTCTTTATGATTGCGGCAGTTTTGGTTCACCCAAAAACGCTCACTCAACCGCGTCTGCGTTGCTCTGGAAAAACGGCATTCACCAATTGGACGCGGTCATCATTTCTCACGCTGACTCGGATCATTTTAATGGGTTACCGGCACTGGCAGAGCGATTTGCCATCCATCAAGTGCTTGTCACACCTCGATTGAAAAAACAGGCCACGCTGGTACCAATGGTGTCCCAATTACTGCAAGAATTAGCGAGCCTTAGCATTGACGTCCGGCAAATATCCCGCGGACGCTCTTTGAATATAGTCTGTCCGGCAACACTTGAAATACTAAGCCCACCCAAGGCCGGGATTCAAGGATCAGACAACGCCAACAGCATCGTTTTAGCAATCGAGTTTGACGGTTTTCGAATCTTGCTCCCCGGCGACCTCGAAGCAAACGGACTGGATCAATTACTTGCCTCCCAGGCTTGCCATTACGACATCGTCATGGCTCCCCATCACGGCAGTAAAAACAGTCGTCCCA
>JAAEMV010000126.1 GCA_024225195.1 Planctomycetaceae bacterium
CCACATTGGAGAGCCGTTCGGAGTCGATGCGGCAATTTTGCACCGTGCCTGCCTCTTATCGTCACCCTTTGCTTTCTTTTCGCGTGATGGTTGACATGGAAGATTCGTCCTGGCCATAGATAGTTCGTCCAGGGATTAGGCAGGCCTGTTAAATTAACTCCTGATACTTGGCCGTTGCATACGATCGCGTTCTTTCTGCGCGCACCGTTTGCTGTTATGGGGAACGAAACGCCTTGACGCCCAATGCAGTGGAGCGAGCTGAGAATCGCTGCTGAGCAGTTTGCAAAACTGGCAGAGCGGTAATTCACCGGTTGCACTGGCCAGCTGGCCAATTCGTAGATTGCCTGACTGGGTCGAGCGAGTCAACGCGGAGCTGACCGCCAAGGAGCTCTAAATGTTACGTTACTGCGTCAGCCGAGGCAGGCTATGCGGAGACAACCCGTGGACAAAGAAAACCGAAAAAAAGCATTAGCAAGTGTCAACCATACGATGATCCCCAGGAAGATCAAAGGAGGTCACCGTAACTGCCAATTCCGTACCTGACCCCCTTTTCTCCTTTGCCAGGCTTGGTTGACGGGCTGTTTTACCAACTCAATCTGCAAATGGGGCAGGTTTCGTTGCTATCCCAATAACGCGGAATTGCTGAAAATTTGACAAACGTTCAACTCCGCCTCATGATTAACCGAATTATGAAATTGAAATTTCAGTAATGAAAGAAGCTCGCCTTATCCGAATTCGGGTTTTGGTTCATCGATTAGCCGGC
>JAAEMV010000127.1 GCA_024225195.1 Planctomycetaceae bacterium
CGCAGTTACCACCCGGGAAGCGTGAACGCTGTGCTGATGGACGGTTCCGTTAGATCGTTGACAAATCAAATCGATCGGGACGTCTGGCGTGCTATTGGAACTGCTGGAAATGGTGAAATCATTGATGGCTCGTTGATGCGGTGAAAACATCTGCGGCCGGTCACTATCACCCAGCTCACAGGTTCGACGGCCACTAAGTATCGCCTCCTTCGGCGTCGCCTACAGTTGATCAGGCAAAAGACTCAATCGCAGCTGCATTAACGGTACTTTTTCAAAGTCCGTTTCGCCCGCTCGCGATTGACCAATTCAAACGCAGCAGGTTCTTTCTTTAGCAGTTTGATAAGTTGCGAAGTTGTGCAGCCCAGAGATTTTGCGGCCCGGGCGGCGTCCCATTCGTTCGCGTATAACTGATCCAATCCTTCGGTCAGTATCGCTGGGAAATCATCGTGTTCTGAACTGATACCAATTCGACCACCACGACAACGACTCTTCCAAAGTGAAC
>JAAEMV010000128.1 GCA_024225195.1 Planctomycetaceae bacterium
AATTTGACCGTTGCCCGCATAATACCAGCAAACCCGATTTCTCGCAGGGGATCGAATCGCAAGATCAGACGCCTCGTCTCAAAACAATTGATTTGCTTAGCCTTTCGGCGAAGTGACTAACAATGATTCACTTTATCAATTCCTGTGTTCGCAACTCAGCTTGACGACTGCGATTGTTCTTCAAGATTTCAACCGGCACCGAACCAATTGAAAAATAATCAGCGGACTGCAACATTCCGCGGACAATACAATCTCCACGAATCTCAGCTGGAATTGGAAGCGTCACTTTAAACGGCCCCGCCCCCACTGGGATCGTCTTGGTAACCCAAACCAGATCATGCGTCTTTTCGTACGTGCGCTGGTACTCCCTCAATGACTCGTTGCTCGAATCGTATTTCACCCGGCGACGTGGGCGCTCGCGAAACCGATCGCGAGGGTAGGCCAATTCACTTCTCAGGTCACCCGATTTTGGAGAAACCCCGGACACCTGCAATTGATTTTCGAGCGTTGGAAAGTGCTTCACTTGTAGTTCCAATGGATCCGGACGCTTCAGCCGAAGCAGTGGATCGCCAATCAGTTGAATCAATTGGGCATGTTCTAAACGTTCGAGATCTAAAAGTCGTGGAGCAGGACTAAATACTTGCCCCATTCCTTCGATCATTTCACGATATTTGGGATTGTTCGCACTCCCTTTTACCATTCGCTGCTTGGAGAGCAGAGCTAACTCACCGAGGGTTTCCACCTCACCGTGGAAATATTCATGAACCATTTCTAAAGACAACAAGCTCATCGCATAAGGCATCGTGACTCGACTCCCACAGATCGCAGCGATCGGCCCTCCATCCTGTCGCAACATCGTTTCCGCAAGGCAATCAACGGGGTGATCCATCGCTCCTGTATAGCAAGCCAGAAACAGGGCAATGGGACTGCCTTCCTTGCAATTGAGTTTACGGACCGTCTGATTGTCAAGAATCAAATGACTGCGATCAGGCATTCGCACACGATCAAGTGCCGTTCGACTGCCGTGGCCGATGTAGATCCAAAACAAACAACCCTCATTGAATCTCGATATTGCAACCTCCGAAAATCTCCTCGGATCTGGACAAAATGGGCTGCACCAACTGCCATACGTCATGCTTGTTTCATATTCACCCGGCACTAAGTCAGTAATAATTGTTTTCGTCGTCTGTTCAATCAGGCCGTCGATCATTGAGCCAAATCCACCAACGCCCGCGATAAAATTAATCCGCCGTTGCCACTGTTGTTTGCGCGATGGGCTTTCGTATTTAATAATCCTCTCAATGTAATTATCAAGCTCAGCGACTGTGTCGAGCGGGATGCGACCGATAGAGAGGTCCGGCAAACCATCTGAATTCAAATCTGCATAAGGATTGTCGGTGGCAATTTCAGGATCGGATCCAAACAGGACATTAACCTTGGCCTCCACGTAATTCGTCGGCACAGCTAAGTTGTTCCGAACTTTCGGATCTCCAACATCTCCAACAATGAGAACGTGTTTCAGAGAACCAGATTTCGCAACCTGAATGATAGTTTGCTTAAGTGCCTCCACACTGAAAGGAGGCGTTATCATTTTAATTACATGCCCTTGCTTGCTTCGATAGTCACACCATTTGACCATCACCTGCTGAAATGGGGCGGGGCAGACAACTAAAGTATCCGGTTTCGTCTCAGGAACCTCACCCGCGACAGAGCAGGGCGAGAGACCCAAAATCGCAGCAATCGCAATCAAAACTAAGGAACCTGGAATTCGCAACATCGCACATCCGTTGTTGGGAAGGAATTTATGTCGGCGTCTGACTGAACGCGAGTTTGAAAGAAACAACGATTGAAAGCAAGACATATCTTGCCGAGTTTCGCCGGGAGGCAAAATGCCGCTAAATATCGACCAGCAATGGTCAGAAAGCCGCCACAACCTCCGCTAATCATGAGATCAACCAAGCGAACTTTTCTAAATCGTTCATCTAAATTCGGGCGGAAACAATTTCGACCAACCGAGCCGCACCTCGCCAAATCACTTCTGCTTGTCGTCGGGCACCTTGCCGCCAGGTTGGTCGGGGTCAATTTTTACATCGCCCTCTTCTTTGCCCGCAGGTTTGACACCGCCGTCGATTGCTTCGCCCTCGCCATTAAGCGGAGCCTCCGGTTCCTTAACGGGCGGACGATTATCGGGAATCCCCAACAACATTGGGCCTGCCCAAAAGAAAGGATGCTGAGCGTTAAGAACGGGATCTGTCTTTTTCATTCGCAACCGAGGTTCATTCTCGTAATCCAAAACCGTTTCGCGGGTCTCCTGCCGACTCTCCCTAATCGCTTTTTCGAGCCCCAGCGATTCCTGCTTGGCAGCAAACTTCCCAGTCAGTGTTAAACCCGTTTTGCCTCCAGTTGCCCACCGACTAATCAGAGCCGTACGAGTTCCTGAGGCCATCAATCCAATGGAAGTCAAAAACAAATCGTTTCCATTCAACTTGCCTCGCAATCCTGCGCCGCCATCAGAATGAAAACCGGGTAAAATCACATGCTCGGGGCCCGCCCACGGCAGTGCCATCCACGATTCGATGGTGATCCCCGCTTTTCCCTGATCAATTTGCATCGGGCTCATCGCCAGTGGGGCATTTCTTGTGGACTTGATTTCACTCCAAATCAAAAGTTGATCGAATAAAGAAGCCAAGTAATTCGATGGCACTCGAATGGGCTTATCGTACTGAATCGCGTCAGGCAGTTCTTTGACCAACCCTTCGAATTCAATCTTGGAGAGCTCTGCCTCCCCGCGTTGGTTCATCCTTGCAGTGACAACGGCGGAACGCTCAATAGGCCGTGCCGGCCGTTGAGACCCGAAGGCCAGGAATAGCGTGGGAGAATATCTAACGTTGACAATATCACTCAAGTATTTTTCATCATCGCCTTCACCAATTGGAAAAATTTCAAACGGCAGGTACCAGAGAACACCGTCAGGCACAACGACTAGCTCTTTGACGTCGCTCCAATTCGCATCACTTTTGTCACCGAACAATTTATTCTTTAAATCACGGGCGGAATCCTTCCACTCTTCATCCTGAAGGTTTTTAAGATCCAATGCGGATTCCATCAGCCCCGCGTCTTTCAGCAAATCAGCGACACCTCGAAGTACCGTTCGGCCGCCGCTCAAACCAACGTACTTAATTGCTTTCGAATTGAGCAAAAAGATGTGATAACCACTCGACGTTGCCATTGAGACCAACGCAAGTTGATCTGGACGCAGCGACTGCTGGAATTCTGAGATGTTTTTTTGCGGTGGGAAAACCATCTCTGAAACTTCTCGACGCAATGAATAACTCGCCAGGACGGCCTCTTGAGTTTCGGAGATGACCGCTAACTCTTCCAGCAATTTCCCTTGCTGAATTCCCTCAGGCGACCTTGGATCCGGTTTGGTCGGCAAGGCTAATAATTCAGTTCGAATCAGATTAGCCCGGTCGTACATCGCTTTGTACTTTGGATTGGAATTGAGAAACGCGGTACGCTGCTCTCGCGCGGTCTGGCTAAGCGATTCAACTGGAGCATGAAGCATCCAGCGGAATGCCATTAATCGCCCCCCCAACGGTAGGTTGGAGAAAAAGCGATGCCGGCGGACTAGGTCGCTCACCTCCAGCGCTCGCTGATGATTCATCCGGCCAACCACAAGATCAAACCAGCGCTCCATTGGCCCGACATGCGAGGAAGCTAAAAATGCGAGCGCCTCCATCGGATCCGTTTTCCAATCAAGATCCGTTGGATCTCGTAGAAGTGCCGAATACAGCAGCTCACCTTGACGCTGGGTAATACTGCCCGATACGACCAATTGATCAGCTAAGCCAAGTTGATAAAGCCAGCGAGATCCTTTTTGAAAATGCTTTAACGCTGCCATCAAAGATGCAGAACCTTTTCGAAAATCCCCCTGCAAGAACTGAATCACAGCGGTCACGTATTTGAGACGCGCACTTACGACGGCATTCCCCAATGAATTCCTAGTACTGATGGGACCATTTGCCTCCCGCAGCACCGCAGCAGCCGAGCGAGCGTCACCCGCTTCGGCAAAACAATCTGCGAGCTTAACAATTAACGAAGCCTGCATCAGCCTGGCCTTATTAAAAGCGGCCCACTTGATGGCATTTTGAAGCGGTGCGTAGGCGGATTTAACAGTCATCAAATGAATGGTCGCGCCATAATTCAACGACTCTTCGACCAAATCGTACTGACCAAAAATTCCAGCCGAGCAACTTGCCTCCAAGGCCAGGTCACCAGCGACGGTGTAATTCTCAGTTACCGACGCAATTTGTGCCATCTCCAGTAACGCAACCGGAGTCAGCGAATGATCCATTCCCTTCATCTGCAGCGATGTATTAAGAGTACGCGCGGCACTCTCCCACTCTTCCATCGACGCTTGGGCGATCCCCAACAGAACACCGTTATACGCACCCATCACGGAACCATTGCCAGCACCGGCAACCGAAAGCCCGTTAATTAATTGATTCGTGAAGGGATCGTATTTTGAAATTGCACCTTTGATGACCCTTCGACGATGCAAACAGAGAGCCGTACACCGCATGATTTCAGCTACATCGACTTTATAAATCTCGGCGTTGTCAACAACTCCACCATCGGAGAAGGCACGCTCAGAATCTAACCGGCCAAACAACATCGAAAATGAATTGGGCACCCTCGCGATTGACGTCCTTCGTTTTGGCTGACACCAATTTATCTTTGCTTGAACAAATGCATTATTGTTGGCAGGAATTACCTGAGGGACTTGCAAACGCGACTGCCACCCTTCTGCTTGATAGGACAAATACAACCGAAGTGCCTGCTCATAATTATTCACCGCTTCCGCATAATCGCCCATGTGGTAATTACACTCACCCATCATCGTGAGGTAACAAACGGAATCTAAAAAGCGACGCGTTCCAAACTTGTAGGCAGAGTTGTAACCGCGGCTGAAGCGTTTGTAGGCATCCTGATAGTCGGCAGCAAAATAATCTGCGTTGTTGGCAAAGTTTATATAGTAATCTGCCTTGGGAAGACGCCCGGTTTGACCAACAGCAGGGGTGCTCCAATTGGAAATACCAATCGCTAAAAGGACCATCCAAACGAAGGGGAACCGGAGACAGCGTGAGTAGTTCCACCGACTGCCACGAAACCCCACAGCTCGCTCCAACAACTGCTTCGATTGCATCATGAATTACTCCAAAAGGAAAAACGCAATGGGTCACTTATCAACGCACCCGACTTAACAACTCTGCAAGCGAATGACGCCAGCCTTCAGGATAGGCTCGCACACAACAACCCTCTAGTCTTTTTCGAACCTACGACGGTTTCAGATAACTCTGATTCCAAAAAACTGCTATCACATTTTCGAGGCACGAGCCCACGAACGGGCTCTCTCGATCGGTAATGGAGGTGATTTCGAGTCCCACTCATCTTAGCAGTTCGCCTAACTAGCCACAAAATATTAAACAGGGCAGTTTGGAGAACAAGTGTCCACCAAACCTCAACGGTTGTAATGATTTTTCTAGATTTGTTCCAAAGTCTACCCGCTGTCGAGACGATAGAGTTTGTAACGGTTATCCCGCGGATGTGATGCTGTGATATGAAACCGCGGCACCGAATTATGGAGTTTTCCAACAGATGTATTCTCGAATGAAATCAAGAGCTCTTAGTTTACTATTATGTGGCGCCGCGATTATCTCGGCCGTCGCTTCCACCGGCTGCCAGATGAGCGTCGCCGGGCAAACGCTGCCGAGTGCGTACTTCCTTCGGGATGACGTGCAATATTTCGCGAAAGGTCCAGAGTTTAAACTCTCGCGAGAAGCTGCTGCGTTGAAAGAAGCGAGAGCAAACGAAAATCGAAACCGGTAAATAGGCCAAAGTCAGATTTTCTGGCTACCGATAGGTCTAGCGAAGCGTTCACATCGCAGCAGCCCGTCTTCATGAGCAATCAGTTGGCGGGTTTTTTATTGACTGCAATCCGTGTGAATCGCGATCAAACTGGCGACCGCCCACTCGCAATCGTATCACTCAACTACGTGGTACGCTTTTTCATGCGCTTCTCAACAGAACAATCGACTCGGATTCGTGCCGGCGTGCAACCAGAATTTTGAGCGTTCTATTGCGCCCACATTTATTGCGCCCACATTTGCAAGATAGGTATCCCGAGGATCAGGGCACCGACGATCGATGCCATCAAACTCATCAAGAGGACCGCGCCGCTGGCGATATCGAGAGCGTTAGCAACATGCTGATTTGTCTGATCTGTAATCGCCTTGGCAAGCGACTCTAGGCTGCTATTAAAGAGCTCGGCAGTCAGGACAGTACCAATACAGAGAAGAAGCAATGCAATCGAGATTGAATCTAAACCAATCAAAACGCCTAGCATCAAAACGACCAGTGCCATTGGTACGTGGACGATGAAGCTGTTAATGCTCTTTGGCGATTGAGTCCCTGTTACTCCCAGCCAAAGACCTCGAAACGAAACCCTGAACTTTTGAAACCAGCTACGATTCGAATAGATGTCACTTGGCAAATTGGCATCGTGATCGTTCGCCATCTCTACTCCAACCAACCAGAACTCGCCGGTGGAATCGCTTTTCCACCAGGGCGGAACAGCCGGGCACGACTGCCAAATCGAGGTTCGAAACCAAATCGAAAACTCAAATTATCACGGCTCACATCGTAGATCGCACCGAATTGCCATAAGAACGACTCGCCAATGTAGATCAAATTCAGACTCTCTCCGATATTTCCGGTTTCACCAAAATCGATTTGACTTCCACCTTTAAAGCCCCATTTTTCACTCATCCGATAAGTCACCGCGGCAGATAAAATATTGCTACTAAGCGGGCCTTCGATCATTCGGTAGCCAAGATATAAATTACTAACCTCGGGCCGACTGAAATTGGCACCAAAACTTGCCGTTCTTAAACCCTCGGAAAAGAAGTCAAAATATCCGTCAGAGACCAATGAAAAACGATCTCCAATATGCCAGCGGAAATCGTAATCAAACATCCCAAAATCCGCCCCGTTATTATCGCGACTGGCGTTTGGAAATAAAATCGCTTGCGTATCGAATGTAATCCAATCAACGATCCGCTGCTTTCCAGGCATTCCACGCTTGGTTTGCCATCGTTGCCGCACCCCAAATTTAATCGCCGACAAATCATCTGCAATTTCTGAAGAAGCAGCGGTCACATTACCCTGCATCCCGGAACGCATGGCAAAGTACCGTTCATCATATTTGGTATCCACAAACTGTTGCCCAAGCGGAACGTTGGGAATCCCAAATGTCGTTACTCCAAACCGACGTCGAAACGCTTCCTGGGAATCATCGTCGAGGTGATCATACAGTGGCAGCCTATTCATGTCTTGCGATGAAGCAGAGTAAAATGCATCCATGTCAAAGCTGACCTTATGAGCCAAACCGTTGACGTTCCACAGCACACTTTGCACCGACGGGTCAACTCGCCAAACAGGCAGGCTGGCCCTAACTCCTGTTTGCCCATAACCTCGCAATAGATCATTGCCTTGAAGGTCCTCCTGCCAATAACTCAAATCCCCCAATAGATAAGGCACTACTTTGACAGGCCCAACTTGAACCGGAAAATCAAGCTCATTACGGGTGCCAAATTTCATCCCGTCATAAACCCGAATGTCAGTGTTATCAACATTCGTTTCCCAGGCGAGGTAGTTGAAGCTATTTAGTTCCTCAATAGACTCGGGCTGACTCGCTCGCTTCATCCTTACATAGCCAGCTTGTGAATGACTGTGCCAGATCGCTCGATTATTAAACAGCGGCTGGCCCAGTACAAAATGCTCGGCTCGAACTCCCGACGTTTGCGTAAAAAATCCATTTAGCTGAAAATCAACCGTCAGGTTCTTGGATTGCGTTCCTTCGTTTCGCTCCAACCAAAATCCCGTGGTGTGATCTTTATCAGTATCCCACTCCACCTCATAATACTGCTCCAGAAAATTTCGGTCTGAGATATAGCCAAGCTCTGCGCGGACCACCGTGCCCGTATTTAAATCTTGACGATGCTGCAACCAAATCCGACCACGAGGATCTTTTTCGGGAGGAATATTGGTCCGGCCGACTCCAAGATTATCGTTGCCTCGATCGCTGATAAAAAAGCTTCGGTACTGTCCTCTTACTTTTCCCTGATAGCCAAAAAAGGAGTTCTTCTCATAGTTCACTTCAGAACCAATACCAACGCCTCGGTCACTCAGATAATCTAAAATTCCAATCCACTCGCGTGTTCCATTTGCAGGCTTTTTTAGCCCCAGAACCTGCTCCATATTCCAGCCGGTATTGATTTGAAAACCAAAAATTTGATCATTGCCAATTCCAAAACGATCCAAATAGGGAGTTGTATCACCAAGGCTAGACCGAAACCTTGGCCAAGCAAAAACAGGAAGTCCCGCGACGTAAACCCGATTTTGCTGAGCGTCGACCACATATTCATTTTCGACCGAATAAAGCCCAGTTTGCGGATCTACTGTCTGAAGCATAGTATCTGGATCGACCACTGGAACTTCTCTTCCAGAGAGTCCAATCCTTTCCGACTGAATCCAGTATTTTGGCACACCCAATTGACTCGACGTGAAAGCCGAACCGAACGCTTGCAGGTTGTTCTCATCGTATTGCTGCACAACATCTGCTTTAAGCCTGATCGTTCCCTCGAAATCAGGCACCTTGGCCGTCAACTCTGCTTTTAAGATTGTGCCTTGCTGTGTCGTCGCGTCGTAAAACATTCGTTCTGAATAGATTGTTCGACTTCCCTTGGAAAAAATCACATTTCCTTCGAGATAAAACTGATCGCGCTTTGATCCGTCCGGTAACGAAGTTTGCCACTGAACCATATTGTCAGCAACGATGTAGAGCTTCCGATCACGATCTCCCTGAAAAGGCGCAGCATCAGCAATTAATGGACTATCGATTACAATTCGAATTCCTCCAACCGCTGTCGTAATGCGCTCGTTTGGATTCTTGGGGTTCGGAGCACTGCGTGTATTTAAATCACCGCTCGAGTCTCGACCTGTGATTTGTATATTGAATTGAGGAGGCTTATTCCCTCGCGCTGAAGGCATATCCTGCAATAACACCGATGGCTTCTGGGAAGTCGAAGGTCCGATTAACGGCGGTTGAAATGTTGGTTCGATTTGTTGAATTCGACCAGTCTGCGGGGAAACCACAATTGTCTCCTGAGGGACCATCAATCCAACAGGTTGCACCGATGAGTCTAGGCCATCCCTCAAAACAGCTTGAGATCGATTGTAAATAGCCGGCAAGTCATCAAGATTCTGTCTCAAAGCGTTTCGATCAAGATCAACAGTCCCGGTTGTAAAAAACCGCCCCAACCATCGATCGTCAACAATTTGGTCTGCCGATTCTCCATTGGACTCATGGGCAGGCCCCTTGCGATCCAGTTGCACCACAACATTGCCTTCAAGATAGGCAACGATTTTGTAACCCCTGGATTCGTCGACGCCCCCATCAGGAGCCTCAACATAAATGATGGCTTCATCAGAAGATGCGCTCACCGCCCCTTGGGTAATCAAGACTCCCTTGGAGACATGCAAGACTTCGAATTGTCCAGCCTGCCAACGCGTTATGTTTCCAGAAGAAACTGAGATCGGTTTGTCAGCCGCAGGTCGGGGATAAGAAATTTGCTTTGCTTGAACCCCCGTCGATTCTAAAATGGACCCGAGCATCAGGACGCTAACAAGAATAATCGCCAATCGAGTTCCGCAACGACCAACTCCCCAAGTGCGCGCGTAAGAACACGCACCGGAAATTGCCATCCATGGTTTTCGATTCTGGTAAAACAAGCTCAAGTCAAATGAACCGTTAGTCGATGATTTTGATACGTGTTAGTCGACCCTGTGTTTGCCAGAACGATGAAAACTCGAAACGGCGAACCTCTCCGTCCGCATCGCGCAGCAATAGGGTGCGGGAGTATAGGAGGGTCGGCAGGGGGCAACAAGCCGGAAAAATTGCGGAAACCACCGCCCATCTCTCGAAGCTTTCGTCAAAACACTCGATTTTTGACGCCTCCACCCCAACACTCCGAGATGCTATCACTTAAACTGATAGCACTCTAGCTACGCCACTTCCTCTTTCGCCAACAAACATCGGCCGTGAATAATTTTCTCTCCCTTGAAATTCCTCCAGCAATCCAACCTATCCTCAGTGACGAGGCGTTTAGCAATTACGCACTGACATCGAGCAACCAGAAGGCTAAATCTGAGCTGGTCAAATTATCAGTGGGTGACTGCTTTCCGCGAGGAGTCAAAGACGACTCGATGGCTCAATGCTGTTTGTCGGGACTCTGGTTGCTTCACAATTTCCTCAATGAATCTCATGAGATCAGCCAGTCCATCCACTCACCGGAGGGCAGCTATTGGCACGGAATCATGCATCGCTTGGAAGGTGATTACTGGAACAGTAAATATTGGTTTCGAAAAACCGGCAACCACCCGTGCTTTGAAAACGTGCTTGACACCTCTTCATGGAACCCAAGTGACTTTACCGATCAATGTGAATTAAATGGAGAACAGAACGAACATTTATCGCCGGCACTGCAAGAAATTGCCGTCTCGGAATGGAGCGCATTGTTTGAGTACTGCTACACCAATGCTGCCAACGACTAAGGTAACTGGCTCTGCATTAGCTTCACCTCGCCCCTTGGTTAACCACTAAAGTATGACCAACAAGACTCGAAGTTCACGCCTTTAGTACGCTCAGGCGTCACCAGTGGATGGCTTTACCGTGGCACGCCCGATTGAATAGTAGGTAAACCCTAATTCAGCCAGCAGTACGGGATTATAAAGATTTCTCCCGTCGAAAATTACGGGCGACTTCATGGTTGATTTAATCGCATCAAAATCAGGATGCCGGAACACATCCCATTCGGTATTGATCGCCAGAGCATCTACTCCAGCAAGTGCATCCATTGATTTTTCAGCGTATTCGACCTTATCTCCCAATTCCACCTTCACATTCTCGACCGCTTCAGGATCAAAAACACAAACCGTCGCCCCACGCTCTAGTAGTTGCTCAATCATAACGAGAGCAGGTGCTTCGCGAATATCGTCTGTTTTCGGCTTAAAGGCCAAACCCCAAACCGCGAACCTGAGGCCCTTCAAATCGCCTCCAAAATGCTGGTCTACTTTTTGAGTCAGCACGAACTTTTGCCGATCGTTTACCTGGTCGACCGCATCCAGGATGGTTGGAGGTAGATCGTTTGCTTTCGACATCGACGCCAACGCACGGACATCTTTCGGGAAGCAACTTCCACCATAGCCAACACCGGGAAAAAGAAACGAAAAACCAATTCGTTGATCGTGACCAATTCCACGCCGGACGTCATTAATATCGCCGCCCATCTTTTCACACAGATTTGCCATTTCATTGATGAAACTAATCTTTGTCGCCAGCAACGCGTTGGCAACATATTTTGTTAGCTCGGCACTTTCGGGTGACATTGAAAGAAAGGGCTTGTCAGTCCTTAAGAAAGGAGAATACAGCTCGTTTAGTATTTCTTTTGTTTCCTCTTCTCGCACGCCAACAACGACGCGATCCGGATACATGAAATCATGAATCGCGGCCCCCTCTTTTAAAAACTCAGGGTTACTGGCGACGCGATAATGAGTTCCGTTTAACTCAAATAGGCGATCGTAAATTCCTTTATTGGTGCCAACAGGAACGGTGCTTTTGGTGACCACAACTGTGTCGGCGTTAATAAATGGAGCAATTCCAGCGACGACGCTCCAAAGTGCTGACAAATTCGCGGAACCGTCATCTCCTTGCGGAGTCCCCACCGCGAGATAGACCACTTTAGCTTTTGTTACAGCGGATTCGAGATCAGTGGTGAAGTGCAATCGACCGGCTTTATGATTCCGCTGAACCATCTCAGTCAATCCGGGTTCGTAAATCGGGATAATTCCTTCGTTCAACCGATCAATTTTTCCTTGATCAATATCTACGCAAGTAATGTTGTTCCCGCTCTCCGCAAAACAGGTTCCCGAGACAAGCCCGACATAGCCCGTCCCAATCATTGCAATATCCATAGAATCGCCGCTTTAAAAACTTGACTGTTTAGACAACAAAAATGCTCGCT
>JAAEMV010000129.1 GCA_024225195.1 Planctomycetaceae bacterium
GATGCCGAAAAAAAAATGATTGAGAAATTGGGTCGGACCAACTGGAAATCCATCAATTTCATTTCAAATCATAGGTGTTTTTTTGGGCAATATTGTATTTTTCGGCATCAAAAAGAGCATTACAGGGTTAAATTTCCGGCAGAAAGTCAGCAGTAACTATTTGTAATAACGACAAATTTTACGCCATAATTTTACGCCATACCGACTTTCTGTGCGCCGGGTTTTCTTACCAAGCACAATTGTACGTTTGCAACTTATCGGTTTGCGAGGCGATCTCGGTTATAAGGTTGTTCGCCAAGCTTTTGGCCGTATCCAATGCCTTTAGGCTAATCCCATTGGAGTATGTCGCCAAAAAGCTTTTTGCGAGCTGCTGGTCTTCCTTATACAGCACAAGTGCGACTTCTTCAATGGAAGATTGCTTTTGGTACGCTTCTTCTTCCATTTTTTGCCAAACCGGAAGCACCATGTCGATAAGTTGATTGTGATACGGTTTCACAAGTATGGCAAGCGTTTTAAAGGCCCAAAAGGCTGAATCAGGATCATAGATCGGCCCGGCGGTCTGAAACGCTTTTGGCGCCCCGGAGATGCCGAAATAATAAGGGACATAAGTCGTCGTCTGGGCAGCGCCGAGACCGGCCCAAAGAATCGCGCCAATATCTGACGGCATCCCGCTTCTTAACTGAACCACATTCGTATGTACACAGCTAGGTACGGATATGGGCCGCTCTTTAGTTCCTATCCCTTCGACAGGATTAACGGCAAATTCCGTACCATCGTACCGGTCTCGCAAAACGGCGGTCAGTTTTTTGACCGTAATCTTTTCATCCGGAACCGCAAACATGGGAAATTCTCTCTGGTTGGGATCAAGCGACAGGGAAGGACTCAAATGTCTCATCGCGGACCAGACCCGCCGGGTGTCAAAGGTGTATTCTTCCCGTCCACCACCAAAGGCCTTTCTAAAATTAAAAGGCCCGTCTTCCGGATTCCAAAGACCATTTTTCTTGGCAAAGTCTAAAAGACCCGGGGAAAGTATGACGTTTTCAGTATCGTCGGGATCAATTTTTCCAACTCTGAAACCATTTCCCGCAACCCAGTAGCTATCATCCGGGATTCGCACAGCCACCCATGTGTGGCCGCCACCCGGCTCAAGGTACCAGACCTCATTGGGATCAACCACACCAACACCACTTGGATATGTTACTCCGTATTTGCTGTAAAGCTCTCCCATGAGCGTAACGCATTCTTTCGCGGTCTTGGATCGGGACAACGCCATATATCTGACACCACCTGTCAGCCCCTTTTTTTCTAGCGGATCCGCTTTCCTGGCCTTTTCATTTCTATCTTTGCCCAGCGCTTGGCCACCGGCAATGCAGACCTGATGTTCGTTTACGGCGATTGCATCCCCTTCTGCAAACCCGCTGTGGATCTGCAAAACCATCCATTCGTTTGTCTCTTCCACCTGCGGAATCTCAAGGCCTGACGTGAATTTTACGACCTCGCCAGCTTCATGTTTTTGACGAGGCACTTTTTTTATCATTGAGGCCTCATGCCCCTTAAGGTCGTTATTATGCGCCGCAAGAACCGAGCCATCCGCTGTTGCGTTTTTCCCCGCCAAAACCATAAAGCATTCCAACCCATGTTCAGTTTTCGCAACCGACCGGTCCGGTGAAAGCGATTCGGCGGCATAGCTGAAACTGCCGACGAGCAGAACCATCAATGTTACCAGTATTGCCGGTAACCATTTGCCCTGGTATCTTTTTTTCATCATTCCCTCCTTTGCATCCTTGTAGAATTTGGCTATCCATCTAAACCGGGACACTTCTCGTTCCCAAACTCCGGTTTGGGAACGCACTTGCAGGCAAAGCTCCGGCTTTGCGTACAGGAAGCCGGAACCGGCTGATTTTACAAATTGTCCCGCGTCACCGGCGTGCGTCCGTGTGCATGCGATGGTTAAACAGTTTTGTTTTCCGCCCTTCCTTTCCGGTACGCCGCAGGGAGCAAGAAGCGGCACAGGAGTTTTCTCCATCCGGATAACTTTTGCGCTTTGGACGCTAAGCTGCGGCCGCACTTGGAACATGCAGTAGCGTACCATGAAAAAGACATGCTGCAATCCGGGCATGACCAACGCCTTTTCTGCTCATCGAGCCAGTGGTCAACGCCATCAAGTTTAATATTCTCCAGGCTTGCGGCAGCTCCATTGAGATGGGGGAAGATCGTTGCCAATTTTTGCCATGTCCTGTAGCTTTTGCATGGGTAATCGGCGCAGTCGATGCAGTGCTCGATGCCTTTTTCTCTCGCGCAACGACGGATACCGCATGCCTTACAGCCAGCGTATATATTGTCTGACTTGCAGCCGCCGCAAGAAAGTTCCTCCTTTGGCACGCCTCCGAGACAGGCGACAAACTCATCAGCGCGACCTGTCTTGCTGTACATAGCTATAGAGCATGCACCGCAATAGCTTCCGCAGTATGTATCAGGATTGAACATATTCATTCTTCTCTCCTTAATCGCTTCTATTTCAGGGCCTTCTCAAAACCAAATGATTTGGACCTGAGTCACTGTTATCCATCGCTGTCATGTTTCAACATACTTCTATCAAAAAATTTATAATTAGCATCTTTATCATGCTTAGCCTCATACATTGCAATATCTGAAAATTTTAAAACTTCATCACTGTTTTCCGTATCATCTGGTGAAACAGCAATACCGATGCTGAGCAAAGTTTCTATCTGCTGTCCCTGAATCATAACCGGTATTTTAAAAGATTTTAAGATATTAAAAACAATATGTTGTAC
>JAAEMV010000130.1 GCA_024225195.1 Planctomycetaceae bacterium
AGTTCTGCGGAAGAGGTTTGACGTAAGCCCAAAATTCAGACCAATTAGCACCTTGCTGAATCCACCGAGTAAGGGTCTCAATTTCGGCCACCGTAAGGGGCTTATGTGCCTCAGGGGGAGGCATCAGAACGTCAGGATCCAGATGCAAGATCCGTTCGAGAAATTCGCTTTGGTGCGGCGACGTTTTATCGATCACTTGGAGAGTGGAATCTTCGCGATCGAACCGCAAGTCTGCCTCTCGGGTCTCTGAATCCGGTCCGTGGCATTGGAAACATTTATCAGAAAGGATCGGCCGAACATCTCGAATAAACGAAACTGGTTTTTGGTTGGTTTGGCCCGAGGCTAAATAGGGTTGAATCGAGATGAGCAAAAACGCCACAACGAAAAATCGCTGCGGCAAGAGTCGCATATTGATCTTAGGTAGCGGCCGTCTAATGAGGAGTTTGCGATTACGGGTCATAATTGAATCGTGCAAAAAAGGATGTTCCGATCGCTAGTGGTCTTCACCAAACGAAGAATTGCGGTTATTCCTAAACAATCGTCCCCGCATTCTATTGTCTTAACCCGAGGTAGACAAACCTTACTGTCAGGTTAAGAAGTTCACTCTTCCGCCGACTCTTTCGCAATTTCAGAAGTTTCTGGCGAACCGTTCACAATCATCTCTTGCGGTATTTTTGATTCTACCCAGCGTACGATCTCATCGGTGATCTTTCGGTCAAATTTTAAATCATCGAGAATGAACGTTCCTTCAGTTCCGGAACTGTCCTTGAAGTGGACTACACCAATTCCTTTTTTCTCCCATTTCTTTTTATCAAATTTAACGATTTGACCCAGAGAAACTTCCGTGCCAGTGTTAGATCGCAATCCGTCTTCAGTCGACTCAATCCACGCGTTACGGTTGCCAAAATACCACACTACGCATGGAACACCGATCGCCAGTCCAATTACAATAAATGCGTACTGCCAGTAAATTTTATTTTGAATCGCGGCGACCGTATCGTCTTTTCTTATTTGCTTTGCACTCCAACCATTTTCTTTCGCCATTGCCTTCCATCGTGCGACCAACTCTGTCCGATCAAGTGTTGGGTCTGCCTCGATCTCAATCTGAAGTTTTTCCCAGGCAGTGGCGCGGGGAAGTTCAGCGGGGTAGGCAAGAAATCCGTCGTACGCGGCGTATGCAGCAAATCCGCAGCAGATCACTCCGATGGCAAGATACTTGAGCAGGAAGATCTTCTCTGGATGGGCTCGTAAGTTCATGGTCACTTTGTCGTTTTTATTGGCAGCCAGTTATCATTGTTGAGACGCTACTAGTTTATCTAAGCTGAGATAAAAATGTAGAACGGAATTTATAACTGGAAAAATACGGCGGAACCCATGTTCCAACGCCGGATTACCCGCAATTTTCTATCCGCTAAGTCGTTTTTTCAGCTAAGACAAGGCTTTTTTAGACTAACAAACCGAAAGTGACGGTGTTTTTGTGAATCAATAGTGAACTGGTTGCAAATATCCGTTATGATAAGAACTCTGGTTTACTTACGTGTTGAGTTAAATAAGGTGTCCGATGGCTGCGACAGAAATTACACGCGAACAATGGGATCGCGAAACTGAAAGACTGTGTCCGAGTGCAAGGGCTTACAACGCCTATGTCGAGCTAGAGCAGTTTATCGTCGAAAACACCGATCTTACCTGCACCTACACTAGCGTTACCCGCGGTAAATCTGACTACGCAACATTTTACGCGTCGGCTGGCAATCACTGCAGCGTGATCCAAGTTTACAAAGGGCAATGTCAATTAAATTGGCGAAGGAAGCCCAAGATTACTGGCTTAAATGAAGAAGAGCACGAACAGGCTACTGAAATTTACGAAGAGTTTCGCACGACACTTTCTGGAAAAGAAGGGAAGGGCTGGGAGACTGTTAAAGTTTTGAGGCTTGGCGAAGAAAATGTTCAAGAGGCTGTTAAAAAGCTCGCAGACGGGCTTACAGCGATCATTCTTAAAGACAAAGAAGAAGTCGCTAAGTAACACTTGGTTACATCATTGATTCATAAGGGATGGCTTCGATGCCGTCCCTTTTTTTATGCGCAGCTTCGTATCGGTTACTACCACTGGTGTCTGATTTTGCAGCGATTAAGATTAGGGTTTAACGGCGTCGAGGTCGTTCCTTCGATTTGAAACTGATTTTCGCCGCCTTCTATTTTAATTCGGAAATCTATCGATGCGAATTGACTCCATTCCAATCGGCACTAATCCGCCTGAAGATATCAACGTTATTGTCGAAGTCCCGGTGGGCGGCCAGCCAATCAAATACGAACTCGACAAAGCCTCCGGGACAATGTTCGTCGATCGATTTCTCTATACGCCAATGGTTTACCCAGGCAACTACGGTTTTGTGCCCCATACGCTTTCGCTCGACGGCGATCCAATCGACGTGCTCGTCTGCAATACCAGAGCAATTGTTCCCGGAGCGGTGATGAGTTGCAGGCCAGTGGGCGTTCTTGTGATGAAAGATGACGCGGGACCGGATGAAAAAATTATTGCGGTGCCGACCAGTAAACTGACTCGGCGTTATGAAAATATTAAAAGCTATTCAGATTTACCTGAAATTACCATCCAACAAATCGAGCACTTTTTCCAGCACTACAAAGACCTAGAGCCGGATAAATGGGTAGAAATTACAAGTGTTGAGCAGGTAGACGTTGCCAAAAGAATGATAATGGAAGCAATTGAGCGCGACAAAACTGCACCCTAACCACCTCACTTCGTCGAACGACAAAAGAAGACATTCCCAAGTTCTTACGCAAAATGGAGAAAACCGCGATGGCAAACAGCCCTAAATCTCGCTTAACGGAACTGCCTCGGCGTCAATTCATTGCAGCGACTGGTGCTGCCATTTGTTCTTTCGCGGCAATTGGAACGACAAGTGTATCGGCCGGCTCCATACCAACCAAAAAGCGCGGAAAAATTCCGCTAGGCTTTGATAATTTCTCCATCAGGGCGATGAAGTGGAACGCGGGCGAATTATTGGACTTTGCTGGAAAACAGAAAGTTGACTCGTTATTGCTTTCGGACTTGGATGTTTATGAGAATCACCAAAAAAATTACCTTCGTGACCTCGCAACGAGGGCTTCTGATTTGGGAATAGTTGTCCATGCGGGCACCGGTAGTATTTGTCCTTCCGCGGGGCGGTGGAACGATAAATGGGGCTCCCCGGAAGAACATCTTCGGTTAGGTATTAGAATTGCCTCTGAGCTTGGGTCGCCAGTTTTTCGATGTTATTTGGGTGGCGAAAAAGATCGCAGAACCGAAGGTGGAATTCAAAAGCATATCGATCGCACCGTACAAGTTCTAAAAAAAGTCAAATCTGCTGCGATAGATGCCAACGTAAAAATTGCAGTTGAAAACCATGCTGGCGATATGCAATCTCGTGAATTGGTCGCATTGATTGAGGCCGCCGGTCCCGAATTTGTCGGGGCAACCATCGATAGCGGAAACGCCACATGGACACTTGAAGACCCGCTGGAAAATTTGAAGATTCTCGGACCTCATGCAGTCAGCTCCGGGATAAGAGATTCTACGGCATGGCTTACCGACACCGGCGCAAGGGTCGCCTGGAATGCCGTTGGCGATGGTCTGGTTGACTGGGTACAGTACACCGATCTCTTTGCCAAACTTTGTCCCGGCGTTCCGTTTCAATTGGAAATCATCTCAGGATTTAACAAACCGTTTGACTTTCAAAAGGATGAATTTTGGGCCGCCTATCCGGATGTAAAGGCGGTTGATTACGAAGCGTTCCTTCGGCTGGCGAGAAGAGGCAAACCCATTACAGCTGGGGGTGCCAACGATCCGGAATTTCAAATGAAAGAGCTTTTAAATAGCCTAGTGTATTGTCGGGATGTCTTGAAAATCGGCAACAAAGCCAGCTAGCAGCAGTGAAAGCTGTTGCTTTATTAAGATTCGAGTTGACTCAAAGAAAAACAATATCTAATTAAAGATTCGAGACGCGACGTTTCCCTGAGTTCTTCAAGGTTACTCTGAATGTTATTAATTAGACGAGCTATTCCAAAGTTTTTAAGCTGTCATGCATTTCCAGAATTCGGCCTATTCGCTTGCTTAATAGCGTTCTTATTGGCTGTAAATTCGACTGTGCTGTCAGCGCAAGACGAGGATGTTTTCGAAATCTCTGATCCTTCCATGGTCATTGAGTACCCCGAGGGAGTGGAGGGAGAAGTCGTCATTGAAGACGGTAGTCAATTCTCTGACGTTATTGACGGGAATTTTATTCAGCTCGCCCCCGACTATTCTCGCGCGATGCTTGATTTTCAAAATCGGCAGTCGAACAAGGAGATTTTACTACTCGAACATTCGCTGAATAGTTCCGGTCAGACCAACATGACTCTCGGCGCTCAATTACGTGCATCTGCGATTTATGGCAAAACGAACGATGCTGGAAAATTCCCTTATCTGGGGAGGTTCCCCACCGACTTTGAAGGTAATTACGCATCTGATTTCAGGATGCTGCAGGCCAACTTGGCCACTAGCGTTAGCTTTGGTCCGAGAGTTCATGGGTATGTAGAAACCCTTTTCTCCGATGTTTTTTCTTTTGACAATCCCAAACAAGGAAGCTATCAGGTTCGGCAGGCTTATGTCGTATTCGGAGACTTCTCCCGATCGTCATGGTACGGTTACTTAGGGAAAAAAAATGTTGGTTTTGGAGATATGGGAACGTTAAGTCCATTTTCTCAGTCGATACCATGGCACTATTTTGGTGCTTTGGGCGAAGGTGGCGGAATTGGTTTCGACAACGGCATTGTTAGCGCAACGTTTGCTGGGCTCAGTGGCGGTCGTGGTGTCCGGGTTGTCGATTCAAAAGCGAGCGGCGACGTGAACAATTTTGCCGCAAATCTGTTGTTGAGAATGCCCTTTGCACGGCGAGACGGAGAACTGAAGCTAGGTGGTGGCTACCTTTACGGCACGATTTATGACGCCGACGTTCCAGAACATCTCGATCCGACACTTTTCGGAGATCCGAATGGTGCCTGGGACGTGAATGCCAGAATGCGGATTAACCGTTTGCACCTAGGAGTTGAGTATGTACGAACAGTTAGCGCCTGGCCGGTAACCGATCATGATGTGATCGCCTATAGTGCTGAGGCTGCATTGGATTCTTACTTTATCTCGATGCCTGCTCGTTGGTCTTTATCATGGAGCGAGGGGATCCAAGGTCCTCCGGGAACGGAATTTGAATTTAACCGTCAGCTAGTTCTCGGTTATCGCGTTGAACCCTCTCGCAATTCTCTAATTAGTCTCGAATACGTTCGCAGTACTGGGTTCGCACCACTGATCGGGCTTACAAGCATGAGTGATCGGGATGTCGTTCAAAACTCAATTGTTCTAGGTCTGACGTTCACTCTCTAATTCAGACCGTGAATGGGCAAAATTGATTCGGTATTTTCTCTTTATTTGCTTTAAAGGGATGGCATTTTCTTGTTGAATCCAATCTTGGATTTGGTCTATTGTTTGTTGCGCACCAAGTTATCGATGCTGCGGTTGATCGCGACGTAACGTTACTATTGCGCGTGTATTTCGCTACTCTTTTCATTGAAATTGGAACGCTTGTTAAGGCATCCAACAATTTGACTAGGTGGATGAGTGATAGCCGCAAAGGAATTAAACGTGCAGTTTTCCAGACAATTATTTACTGTTATCTATTTTTTGTTGTTTGTGAATTCACTAATTGGCCAGGAAAATTGGCCAGAATTTCGCGGACCCACTGGAGACGGTGTCGCACTAGGGATTACTTTGCCGACCGATTTAGGCGACCAGACAAACGTATCCTGGGAAACTCCAATCCATGGGCGAGGTTGGTCCTCTCCTGTAATTTGGGGTGAGCAAATATGGCTGACGTCTGCCACCGAGGACGGCAAAAAGATGTTCGGCATATGTGTCGATCTCAAAACCGGTAAAGTGATACACGACAAATTAATCTATCAGAACGAAAACCCGCGGTTCAGGCACGCCACCAATAGTTATGCAAGCTGCACCCCGGCCGTAGAGGCTGGGCGGGTTTACCTCCACTTCGGAAGCTACGGGACGGTTTGCCTAGACACCAATACGGGAGACACCATTTGGAATCGCGAGGATTTTGAATGCGATCATTTTCGCGGACCTGGATCGTCGCCAATTTTGTACGGCGATAACTTGATCGTTGCCTATGACGGTTCTGATAAACAGTATGTTGTCGCGTTTAACAAAGAGACCGGCGAAACTGCCTGGAAGACAGATCGCAATCTTGAGTACGGGACGGACAACGGTGATTGGAAAAAAGCCTATGGCACAGCGAGTGTGTTTGAAATAGCAGGTAAGCCGATGCTGATTTATCCTTCCGCCAGCGCAACGGTAGCCTATGACCCACGCACTGGGGAGCCGATGTGGACGGTTTATCACGACGGCATGAACGCATCGGCAAGACCTATCCTAACCAAGGACGGACTCGTTATTTTGACCAATGGCATGGGCCGTATGGACGCAGTAAACCCGCAAGGAAAAGGAGATATCACAAAGACGAATATCGACTGGACCCTTAGCAAAAATGTGACCCGACGCCCCTCACCCATTTTGGTAAACGGTAAACTGTTTATGTTTAACGATAAGGGAATTGCGAGTTGCGTTCGTGCTAAAGATGGAAAAATCTTGTGGCAACAAAGAATAAAAACAACATTCGCTGCGTCGCCAATATTTGACGGTGAGCACATCTTCGCTTTCAGCGAAAAGGGACAAATATACGCTTTTCAACCAAGTGGCGAATATGAGCTAATCGAAGAAACCGAATTGGGCGATGGCTTCAAAGCTTCTCCGGCAGTCGCCGGTGATCGGCTGATTCTTCGGAGCATTTCTAAACTTTATTGCCTCAAAGGAAAGTCGCAAAACTAGCCGGGCATTTCAATGGCTGTAACACGCCAGCGGTCTAGAAATCAAAAGCTAAAGCGAATCCATAATCGAGATCGCTGGATACGTTCCCAGCCGGTGGAGTGTTATCGTAGCGATTAAAAGCAAAAATCCTGAAGTTAATGTCTTTTTCCCAGTCAATCAGAAATTCAAGTCCTGCGTTCGTATTGACACGGTATTCATCGAAATTTTTAAGACTGGGATAGTAATCGACGGTGCAGTAAGTTTTAACGGTATCAGTAATTTTGCGTTCCCAGTCAGCACCCATTTGAAGTTCAGGAATCCAGTCATCGATAACGGCTCCCACTTCTTTCGAGGCACCAGCACCAAGTCGTGTTGTGAAGAGCCGATCATCCTCCTTGATGAATTCGTAAGATAGACCTGAGTGCAATGCAATCCTGTAGTCATAGTTTTTGAAACGGTCCCAATTAATTGCCGTTTGCGCAAACGCACTTAACCGACCCTCGCGGATCTTTCGTTCCTGTCGTGCCTGTCCAAAAAAGCGGTCTGTCACGGTTGCTAATTGATTGGTGCTGTAAAAGTAATTAGCGAGAAGGTCAGTCTTGCTATAGTCTGTCTCTCGAACCCAATTCATCTCGAGATTCATATCCACGCTCTGACTGTTCCCAGACTTGCCGTTGAGCCCGGCAGCGAAGGAGCCACTCCAAATGCTTGGCTGTTCTTCGACGATTATCTCGGAACTATCAATTTCCAGCGAAGTCTGGCCAAAAGATGGGGCAATAGTTAAAAACAAGCAAAAGAGCGGGAAAAGGACGGTGGTTGTTTTCACGGCGATTCCTCAGAAAAGAAGCATGGAGCGGGAGATTAGCGAACAAAAAAATTGCTGACAAGGCTAATTCTTGAAACCGCTGGCGTGTAAGATTTACAAGTGTTTTAAGTCCTCAAGCAACGTTTATTTTAAGACAACATGGAAGTATTAGAAAAACCAATTTTTATCGGAATCGCGGGCGCTTCGGGATCCGGCAAAAGCTTATTGGCTTCCCAACTTTGCCATTTGCTCAATGAAGAATTTGGGAATGACCAAGTTAAAATTATTAACGAGGATTGTTACTATCGTTGTAGAGACGGTCTGACATTCGCGGAACGCGAGCTTGTTAATTATGACCACCCCGATGCTCTCGAGCATGATCTCCTGTTCCAACATCTAACCGAATTGGCTTCCGGGCAAAGCGTCGATGTTCCTCAGTACGACTACTCACAACATAATCGCAGCAAGGAAGTAACCAAGTTTGATCCGGCAAGAGTAATTCTAATCGAAGGGATTTTAATTCTTCACAATGCCGAAGTCCGAAATCTGTTGGATCTAAAAATATTCGTTGATGTCGATCTAGACGTTTGCCTATCCCGGCGGCTCGTTAGGGATATCAATGAGCGGGGCAGAACACTTGAATCTGTTCTGCAGCAATACCATAAAACTGTGCGACCGATGTTTCATGAATTTCTCGCACCAGGAAAAAAGATTGCGGACCTTGTTGTTCCCCGCGGCGGCAAAAACGCGACGGCAATTTCAGTGCTCCAGAACCACCTTAAATCCTACTTGGGAACCAATTCATGTGGGACGAAGTTGCCCTAACCCCTAAATAGGTCTGGGCAGTCGAAAACACTCATTCAAGGTTTAAATTACATGTCTCTCGACACACTTCAACCTAGGCTGATTGTTGAAACGATTGAAAAATTGAATCAGCGAATTAAAGAAAGGTTCCCCGATTCTGGTTTAAATAAGGTCTGCGGACAACTGTCATTAATCGCAAAAAACATGGAAGATCGCGCTGAGTGGATTGGGAAACCAGTGATTTGGATTCGCTATTTGACTTGGGCGTTTTGTATCATCATTTGTGTTTGCTCGATAATCCCTTTCTTTTATTTTCAATCGGATCTCAACAAACCTTTGGATTTGGAATCAGTGGTGACGCTCATGGAAGCGGGGCTAAACGATGTTGTCCTTATCGGCGCCGCAATCTTCTTTTTGCTGTCCGTTGAAGTCAGATACAAAAGGGCAAGGGCGTTGAAAGCTCTTCACGAATTGAGATCGATCGCCCATGTGATCGATATGCATCAGCTGACGAAAGATCCTCATCGCATCTCCCAAGCAACTCAATACCCCAAGACGGGTGAATCACCTGATTTAACATTAACCCGTTTTGAACTTCGGCGATATTTAGATTATTGCAGTGAAATGCTGTCTCTGACTGGGAAAGTTGCTGCAGTCTATGTTCAAGAATTTGAGGACGGAGTCGCAATGGCTTCCGCGTCAGAACTTGAGATCCTTACCACTGGTTTGTCGCGTAAAATTTGGCAGAAGATTTCTATCTTGCATAGCTGCGAAGTCGAAGGGAAAGCAACATAGACCATTTGCGTTGACCAATCTGTGTTTTCCCTTGAAATAAAAAAGGGTGCCTATCAAAGGCACCCTTGGGTCTGCGGAGCGAAGAGCAAAACCTATTTTCCACCGGGTCTTCTACCGCCCGGACCACCGCGACCTGACGGACGATTCGAACGCTCCATCGCTTGCAGCGAGTTCCGATCCTCAACCGGAATTTCTGTTTTCCACACCTTACC
>JAAEMV010000131.1 GCA_024225195.1 Planctomycetaceae bacterium
GGACCGGGGAAACAGTTCATACCGCGTTTTACTGCAGATTAGTGCGGGTAATTGCAATCGTTTGAAACGTTGGTGAGCTGATATCCACACGAAAAAAAACGAGTCGAAAGTTGATTTCGAGGAATTTTTCAGGCCCTAGTGGGAGATAATCCCGTGGAAGTTCGAATCTTCTCAGCCGCACTTTGTGTTTTTCACGTAAAAACACTTTCTGATCAATGCTTTGATTACTTGCCGACCAAACCGGAAGAGTCCTAAGCGGTCGACTTCTGAACAACAAGCTGGCTCATTGGCGGGCTCCTTTAGAAGAAAGGAGGTCTACCCAATCCCCAACCAACCATCAAAGAGGCCCAGCTCCATTGATTCAAGTGCCCCCTTTGATTCACGCATCCCAAATTACTAGAGACGAATGACCCTTTCCAAGTAACTCAATTGACCAGCGAAAGTCGTTCGCCATCCATTTCGCAGGAACCTGAACTCAAAAGAAAGCCGTCCCTTTCCGTTTGGCATGGGAGCGGCCAACAGTCTGCCTGGAATTTAATCATTGCCAAATTCACGTGGGATTAATGGTTGCCGATATTCGATGGTTTCACTTCCTTGCCGCGAACGAGTATCGTGTCGCCTACGACCAGAGCGTCCAGTCCCGTCCGGTGATAACAGTCGATCGCGTCTGCCGCCGTTTCTACGATCGGTTCGCCCGCGTCGTTAAAGCTCGTATTTAGCAAGACACCGACCTGATCTCTCCTTTGAATTTCATCCAACAAATCATGCAATTGTGGGGTCCGCTGGGAAGAGACGGTTTGAAGTCGACCGGAACCGTCAACGTGCGCGACTGCCGGAATTCGATCGAGAAATTCAGAGCGGATTTGCGTATTGAACAACATGTAGGGAACCGGAAAATCGACGTCGAAGACTTCGTTCATTCGGGTCTCGCTTATGATCGGAGCAAACGGCCGAAAGGGTTCGCGATGTTTGATTCGTAGGTTGAGATGATCCTTCATGTCTTTGGGCCGCGGCCAACAAAGTATGGAACGGGCTCCAAGAGCTCTCGGACCATATTCCGATCGTCCTTGCAGCCAGCCGACTATTTTGCCTTCCATCAATAGATCGGCAACGTCTTTTGACAGTTGACTGGATCGGAAAGCGCCATTCTCCAACATCAGAGTTTCGGAATCGAGCTGATTGAGTGGAGGCCCCAAATAGACCAAGTTTTTTTGAAACGGAAGTGTTCCATTTCCGATGATGTAGTAGCCGTAGAGCGCCGCGCCGAGTGGCATTCCTGAATCGCTGGAGGCAGGTTGAACAAACATCCGATCCAGTAACTGTTCTGAGCCTAGTGTGTCCAACACGAAACGATTGTTGACCACATTCAGTGCAACGCCTCCCGCCATGCACAGGTTTCTGGAGTCACATTGTTCAAGTGACAATCGGGCTAAATGTATCACGGCTTGTTTGAGCGTAGCTTGCATCCAGTAGGCAAACGCTGCGTATTGCTCATCGGTCGCCGGTACGTGTTGGGGGCGTTTGGAATATTGAAACTCGATTTCTTTCAAATAGTCCAGCATCAAGGTATCAATTCCTTGAAACGCGTCGTTAGGGATTTCAGGAAGCCTTGCAGCGATCGAAGGATCACCCCAAGCTGCCAATCCCATTGATTTCCCTTCCTGAAGATGACCAAACGCGAGTGCTTGCCGCGTAAAGAATGAATAGAAGTGTCCGCATCCGCTCCGTGTGCTGACCGATTTTCGGGTTAGATGAATCTGCCCCTTGGCAGAGCGAGTGCCTTTGATAATGCTTTGAGTCTCGGCCCTTCGTTCGTAATACTTCAACGGAATCGATTCGTCAGACTGGGGTGAACTCATTTCAATCAGCCGGTGAGGGCTTTCGGACAACGGATAATCTGAGCCGGTTCCATCGATGACTAGGCACGCTGCGTCATCCATGTCGTGAACGCAAAATGCAGTGGCTGCATGCGCCATGTGATGGTTGACAATCATCACTGGTGTATCGCCAAGTGATTTTAGAAAATCGGATTCGGGTTCTTGCCAAATCGATGTGGGAATTGAGTTGATTGAGCGGTGGTCCAGAGTATGGGTATCGGGACCAAGCTTATCCAGGCAGACGAGATCTATATCTTCCAGCCGAAGACCGGCGCCGTGTAGGCATGCTTTGATGCTCCGCTCCGGAAACATCCGACACTGCTTGTCTCGAGAGAGTCGTTCCTCGCTGATCGCGACACACGCAAGTTGCCCCTTATTTTCATAGACGACGGCAGCCCCGGTGTCGTGTTGCGGACCGCATTTAATTCCCAAAACAGCGTTCATGAATTCTGCTCCTAGATCGTCTTACCAAGGCGACCGAAAACGTAGGCGGTCGACCCGTAGGCGAGATGGCGGATGCGGACCTCTTCGCATAGCCGCAGGCCTTGCTCCGCGCCAGATACGTTGTTGTCCCGAGTCTGCCTCTGATTGTCTCCAAACGCGACACGTGCCGCGTTACGTAAGAGGGTTCCGCTTAGGGCTTCACCATTTCTGCAAAGCCAATCCGCGTTGCGATGCCCAAGTCGATATAAGTCGCGACTGGTTTCTCCAGCAAGGCAACCTCGTAGTGGCAACGAGGTGCCCAACATCTGTTTCCAGGATTCTACGATCTTCGCGATGCGTTGCGTAATGGAAATACAATCTTTGGCGCGACCAATCACCGCCTGGGATGGTCTAGAGAGCAGCGAACCCCTCCGCAAGTACTGCCCACTCTGGCCAATAGGTCCTGTTAATAAAGCGTATTTACCGTTGGTCATCGCGAGGGTTCCCTTTGCGTGATCTGGTATTCATGATCTGGCATTCGTGAGCTAGATGTGTGAATCCCCTTGCAGGCGGTGAGTGGCAGTGGTGCCAAGTCACGACGACAATCAAAATATTCTCCCAAGGAACCGAAAGGTATCAAGGTGAGAAAAAGGTATCAAGGTGAGAAAATGTGTTAGCGACCGAATTGGCAGTTTAGGTGATCTTCTCTGGTCTTCCTTGAGGTCGGTTGGTTGACTCCCACTCATGCTTTTTGACGGTTTTCTTTGTCCACTGGTCATCTCCGAATGGCCTGCCCCGGCTTGCGCAGTGGCTTAATGCTCGAAGACCCTTTGTCCTATTGAATGATGCAACAGGATTATCACGTGCAGTGGAGCGAACCTGCAAAGCTAGGTTCGACAATTTTTTGGTTCTAATTCACTCGGATGTGAGTTGTTTGACAACCGTGCCAAGTACGGCCAAAATGCAATTCCTCATTTTATCAAAGGCCCTATTGGTGAGGCATCATGAGCGATTCTTCGAAAAACGAAATCGGCCCGAAGGGCCAGATGATCATGGGCATCGTCTTCATGTTCGGCAGCCTGATGGTGATTCTAGTGGCTTTGAGCAGCATGCTCGGCAGTTCCAAGGAACGCGAAGCGGTGGACTGGCCGAAGGTGCAGGGCGTGGTGCTGGAGTCGGGGGCCCGCAAGTTTCGCGAGAGCGCGAGTCACGCCCCTAACTGGGTGCCGCATGTGAAATACCGCTACCAGGTGGATGGCCAGAACCACATCGGTGAGAACTACCGCTTCTTTCACATCACCTACGAGGGCCGGTACAAGAAAAGTGCGGAAGAGATGAGCAGCAAGTACAAGCCCGAGGGCCCTTTGCTGGTCCGGGTGAATCCGGAAGATGCATCCGAAAGCGTGATCGTGGCGTTGAAGCCTCGCGGCAATGGCGGCAGCTACATCGGCATGGGTTTCAGTTGCATCGGCTTGCTGGTCGGCGGTGCGTTGGGTTGGAGCGGGTTCAAGGAGATGCGGGCGGCGGCATGACGTCGACCTCGAACCGGAATGCTACTTCTTCCAGTCATACCGCGTTATACTTCCTATCAGTGAGCGTAATTGCCAGCGTTTGAAACGTTGATGGACTGACGTTCACGGGCAGAATAAAGAGTCGAAATTTGTTCTGAGGATATTTTGAGCGTTTAGTGGGAGATAATCCCGTGGAAGTTCAAATCTTCTCAGCCGCACTTTTTGTTTTCACGTAAAAGCACTTTGTGATCAACGCTCTGGTTGCTTGCCGACGATCGGCTGGGCTGCGCTGTATTGAATCGCGCCGATATCCCAGTTGCCAGTTTTGGGTAATGGGCGACCGTCGAAATCTGA
>JAAEMV010000132.1 GCA_024225195.1 Planctomycetaceae bacterium
CCCGCCCCAGGCAATATCGCCAATCACCTCGCCGTAATCCGGCACATCGATGGTGACGTCACGATGGAGGCGGTAGCTCGCTACATTTTCAACTGCGACTCGGCGATTTCCCGTAAAACGAGCCGTCACCATTCCGACCGGCGTCCCAATTCGGTGTACGCCCTCTTCTACAATCCCTAGATGCTTAAGAGTTGCCATCAGCCCAATCGTGCCGTGACCGCACATTCCTAGATAGCCGGCGTTATTAAAGAAAATAATATCGGTAGTACAGGCGGGGTCTTGGGCCTGAATTAATAGACCACCCACCCAGACGTCTGACCCCCGTGGTTCATTGACGACCGCACTGCGAATCCCGTCAAATTGATCCCGAAAAACAGCCACTTGTTCGGCCAGCGTTCCACCACCGAGATCAGGCCCTCCAGAGACGATAATCCGCGTCGGTTCACCACCGGTGTGCGAGTCGATAACTTTAATTCGTTGTAGCATAGGAAGCAGCAGATTCTGGGCTTGGGACGGCAGTGACGGTTTCAGTAGCCGACGGAGAATGTTAGTTTATTCTATTCGTGAACATCCGCTGCGGGGAGATCCTCATGGGTTGGATTCCCAATTACTTGAGAAGTGGCCATTTAAATTAATCCGCCCACCTCGGCTCCGCAGTCCTCATTTCCTTAAAACGTTCTATAATTTTTACCAACTTGAGATATATCATGGCGACACACCAAGTTTTAATTGCCGGACAATGGCGAGATTCCGATGCCACACAGACATTTCAAGCAAGCGATCCTCGGGCCGCAACCTTAATTCCAGAAGACTACCCGGTCAGCAGTTGGGCTGAATGTGAAGCCGCCCTCGATGCCGCCAAGTCCGCCTATAACCAACTTCGAGATATGCCCGGCGAGAAAATCGCAGCCTTCCTCGAGGCTTATGCCACTCGGATTGACGCGAGATCCGAAGAAATCCGAACCACCGCTGCTCAGGAGACAGCACTCCCCGCTGAAACACGATTGGTTGGAGAACTTGCCCGAACGACTGGCCAATTACGCGCCGCCGCGGCGGCAGCCCGTTCGTCAGCCTGGCAAATGCCAATCATTGATTCCGCGAACAACATCCGATCCTGCTTCGGCCCCCTCGGGCCAGTTGCCGTCTTTGGCCCTAATAACTTTCCACTCGCGTTTGGCAGCATTTCCGGCGGAGATTTCGCCGCGGCAATTGCGGCAGGCAATCCGGTCATTGGAAAAGCCAACTCGATGCATCCCGGCACGACCCGCCTGCTCGCCGAAGAAGCACAACTCGCCGCTGAAGAAACGGGAATGCCCGCCGGCACAGTCCAGTTGATTTATCGCACCTCGCATGCAGACGGTGAAAAACTAGCACGAGATCCGCGGCTTGCTGCAATTGGATACACCGGCAGCCGAAATGCCGGCTTGGTCTTAAAGCAAGCAGCCGATTCGGTTGGCAAGCCGATCTACCTTGAGCTATCGTCCGTCAATCCGATCGTCATTTTACCCGGCGCGCTCAAGGAACGGGGAAATGAAATCGCCAGCGAATTAACAGGAAGCTGTTTAATGGGATCAGGGCAATTTTGCACCAACCCCGGACTTATCATTGTCCAAAATGACGACGATGGAAAACAGTTTATCGAAACAGTTGCCACCCAATTCAGCGAGCAACCTGTCGGCACTCTGTTCTCCCTTTCTGGACAGAATGGCTTACAGTCGGCAATCGATACCCTCACGTCCGCAGGGGCAACGCTGGTCTGCGGAGGAACAACTGGAGGAGGCGAAGGCTACTCTTTCAGCAACACGGTATTAAAAGTCGAAGGACATCAATTCCTCTCTCACGCTGAACAACTCCAAACCGAAGCGTTCGGTGGTTCCACACTGATTGTTGTCAGCGATTCGATCGAACAGACCAAAGCAATCATCGAAGCACTCGAAGGAAATTTGACAGGATGTATCTACTCTGCCAACGATTCCACCGACGATGGGCATTACGACCAAATCGCTCCTGAACTTCGCCAGCGAGTCGGACGACTATTGAACGACCAGATGCCTACAGGGGTCGCAGTCTCAGCAGCAATGAATCACGGCGGTCCGTTCCCAGCGACCGGGCACCCCGGATTTACTGCCGTCGGGATGCCAGGATCAATTACGCGTTTTGCAATGCTGCAGTGCTTTGATCACGTTCGGGCTCACCGTCTTCCCGCCATCCTTCAGGATACTAATCCCAATCAGGCTTGGCGGTTGATTGACGGTCAATGGTCTCAAGACGATGTCGCGGTTGAACCGGCAGAATAACCGTTGTTCCGCAACGTCACGACGTTAAAAATCAGGTCGAACTGAATCGCTCGGGCGGACAGAGAGGCAAACCAGACAATTCTTGTTCTGAACTTAGCCTTGGAATGTCCGCCCCGGCCAATTCCCCCACCAGCTCTTGAACAACCGATACTGGGATTCGATAAAATTCTTCTGACTCGGACTCAGACAATCGGATTCATTGAAGTGATGTTCGTATTCCAATTCACCATTAAGTACCAACAGGTATTTATAGAACAGGACTAAATCTGGACCTTCGTCGTAGGTCGACAACACGAACAGGGCATCATTGAGCTCTTGAGCCAAACGCCTTGCCTCCACGCTCCCTGCGGCCGCATGTTCGCAAAGCGAAACAAAGTGCAAGACAACTTCCGGGATAGCATTTCCAATTCCCGTGATCGCGCCAACGGCACCACAATTCACATAGCCGTGGAAAACCTGAGTATCAACGCCAACCATCAACTTCAACGCTTCGTCGGCACCTGTAATGTGTTCGGCGGCATAACTTAAAGACGGGCCTCCGCCAAATTCCTTGAAACCAACAAGGTTGCTAAACTCCCGACGCAAATCGAAAAACAAATCTGCTTTGGTCTCAAAACCATAGTAGGGGCTATTGTAGATTACGGCGGGAACCTCAGGCGCTGCTGCGAGAATTGCCGCAAAATGATTCCGCTGGGCAGTCGGCGACGTTCCCCGCGAGAGCACTCTCGGAATAACCATCAACCCACTAGCGCCGACCGATGCCGCGTGAGCAGTGTGGTCTACCGCAGAACGAGTGTTCATGGCGCCCGTCCCAACCACGACAGGAACCCCTGCTTCGCAAAGTCTCGCCACGCCGGTTTTTCGCTGTTCGTCCGTCAACAAAGGCCAGTCGCCCATCGAACCGCAGTAAACAACACCTTGCATGCCGGCAGTCATCATTTGCTGCCCCTTGCGAACCAAAGCATCAAAATCAGGCTGACGATCAGCCCCGCAGGGTGTCATCAAGGCAGGAATACAGCCGCTGAAAATTTGTGTGTCCATCGAAAAACGCCAGAAGTAGTTGAAGAAAAAGCCAGTTCAGATTGTATCTCAGGAAAACCAAGTCACAAAGGATAGAGCCGCGGACAAAAATTAAACGCCGAAGACCACAGCCTAGCCCTGTTTGCCTGTAACCTCTTCCCTAGATTCAACTCTAGATTCAAATCTTAAAGAAGCATTCGTAAATGATAATGAAAGCGGCAAGAGCAAGCAGAAACCATGCAAAAATGCGCTTCAGCCTCTCGCCGTCAAACCTCTGAGACCACCACGAACCAATCACGACTCCCGTAATCATCAAAATTGAAAATTGAATCAAAAATTGATAATCCATCTCGTTGCCTATCCGAATTAAATCGCCACCGAAAAACCCGACGAATGATTTAAAAGCCACGATGGATAAACTGGTGCCCACGACGGTCCGCATTGGTAACCCGAAAAATATCACCAACAGCGGGACGATCAACACACCACCACCAGCTCCTGTGAACCCGGGAACAACACCTATCAGCAACCCCCCAACAGCCAATGAGATGTAATAAGCAAATGACTTTTTAGCTTTCAGATCCGTTTTTTGTTTAACTGGTTTGCCAATGAACCCGAGCAAAGTTGCGGATGAGAGAAAAATAAGACTGGCGAAAATTGACAAAACGAAAATCTTTTTGGACACCGCCAACGAGCCGATTGTAAACAATTGGTCTGGAACGACGTCGAACAACCACAACCGCACAATTAGGTTTCCAGTCGCCACGGGAATTCCCAACGCAATAACGGTCGGGAAATCAATCACTTTTTGCCTGACCCGCGGCACTACCCCTACCAAGGCTGTAACGCCGACAAGAATCGTTGTATAGGCTGTGGCAAACTTGAGATCAAAATGCAGCAGGTAAAGCATTGCCGGCAGTAGCAGCGACCCGCCACCACCAAACATTCCCATGACGATGCCGACCAGCATCCCCACAAAATAGCCGAGAATTGTTTCAATCATTACCGTCCTGCCATTTACATTCCGCGCCGCCAGCGTTATTCGAGCGAGATCATGTTAATCCCATCGGAATTTAAATCGCTTCTGTTGATTAGATTTGCTCCAGTCTAACCCGTTCGATCGCTTTCGCACAACGTCGCGTAGTTCTGCCCGCTGGCCAAACTCCGAGCCTCAGATCATCCAGCTCAACTCGAAATTGACTGGAAAATAGCGTCCAAGAACGTTACGCTATCTAATAGCCTGAGGAGATCGAATGACGCCGCTTGGTTCACACCCTCTCCCAAACTGCCTCCACCAATGGCAGAGGCGATAAATGATACACCAAACACTCGTTTTCTAATTTCAATCGATTGCCCAAAACTCAATCGACCGGCTTTAATATCAAAAACTCCATGAAATACCCTGCTTTAATTGAATTAAACATCAAAACTGCCTTGGTAGCCATGTTGGCCGTTTCTTTCTCTCTGGCATTAGCCACGACGGCGGAATCCCAAACCAAAGAACGCCGGTACTTTCTGGGGAAAGATTCTCAGCGTGTCGCGGGAACGCCTCAGGGAACCGTTACCGAATACCAATGGCTCGACAGTAAAATCTACCCGGGAACCAAACGGCGATACTATGTTTACGTCCCTGCGCAATACGATGCGAGCAAATCCGCGGCGTTAATGGTGTTTCAAGACGGCCATGCCTACATGAACGAAAATGGCGAGTACCGGGCGCCAATTATTTTTGACAACCTGATTCATCGCCAAGAGCTACCCGTCATGATTGGCGTATTCATTGACCCCGGTCACCTCAAAGACGAATTGCCGGAAAAACGAGGCTGGAACCCAAAGCCTGAAAATCGAAGTGTCGAATACGACTCGCTCGGCGATACCTACTCGAAATTCGTCCTCGAAGAAATCCTTCCCGAGGTTGAGAAAAATTACAACATCACAAAAGACCCCTTGGGACGTGGTATCTCTGGTGCAAGCAGTGGAGGCATTTGCGCGTTTACGGTGGCGTGGGAACGGCCTGACCAGTTCAGTAAAGTTCTCAGCCACATTGGAAGCTTCACCAATATTCGCGGTGGCGATCGCTATCCGGGACTCATCCGGGCAACCGATACCAAAATGGTCATTCCGGCTCCGGTAACCACTGAATCTGCGGAAGATTCAACCACTGAATCTGCAGAAGACGCTGACACCACGGAAGAATCCACCACCAGCGAGGACACTAACCCGCAACCATTACGCATTTATCTGCAAGACGGCAGCAACGATCTGGACAATGAGTTCGGCAACTGGCCACTGGCTAACCAACAGATGTTTGCCGCACTTAAATTCAAAAACTACGACGTTAAATTTGACTTCGGAGAGGGAGGCCATAACGGCAAACACGCCGGTTCAATTTTCCCAGACGCACTGCGCTGGCTGTGGCGCGATTACCCGGGCGTCACACCAAAATTGTCAATTATGCCAGGCCAGCAAACCGCGGCGTGGGCCGTAAAATGGTGGATGCCCAGACACGAGGCTAAATTAGCTCAACGAAAAGCCATGGAAAGTGTGGACTTGCTAATGATTGGTGACTCAATCACCCACGCCTGGGAAGATAAAGGACTCGAAACGTGGAACAAATATTACGCCGATCGAAATGCCCTCAATCTTGGATTCAGTGGCGATCGCACCGAACATGTTATTTGGCGTTTTCAAAATGGAGCTATCGACGACATCTCCCCGAAACTCGCAGTCATCATGATCGGTACCAACAATACAGGGCACCGCAAAGAAAACCCGCGGCACACAGCACTCGGAATCAAAAGAATCATTGACGAAGTGAAAATGCGACTCCCCTCAACCAAAATCCTACTTCTAGATATCTTTCCGCGGGGAGCCGACAAAGAAAACGAATTCCGAAAAATTAATTCGGAGGTCAATGAGCTCATTAAAAATTACGCAGATGATGATTCCGAAGTCTTCTTTCTAAGTATCGGTGACAAGTTCCTTCAAGAAGACGGAACACTCTCAAAATCAATCATGCCAGACTTGCTTCATCCCAACAGTGAGGGCTATCAAATCTGGGCAGAGGCGATGGAGCCGACTATTCAAAAACTACTCAGCACCGACGGCAAATAGTATCAGCTGCGGAAAACCACGCCCGACCATTGTCGCACCGTAAAATGGCAATGAACAAACTCAATCCAACTTGTATCTGCTGCGATGTAATCGCAGTTAGTTAAAACGATTTTAACCATGGTAAACCAAGCTATGAAGTTCCTTAATTACCTATTTATCTTCGCTCTGATGACCGCATTCTACCTAGGAAGCCCCAGCGAATCACAAGCTAAAGCATTTGCCAATGAGGGCGAGAA
>JAAEMV010000133.1 GCA_024225195.1 Planctomycetaceae bacterium
ACATTTCAAGTTGGTGCACATTCAGTGCAACCCAATAAAGTGTATTTTTAGAAGCCTACGTTTTGAATAATAAGGCGGCAAGCGTTTTAAGTTTTATTCGCAAATTCACAGTCTTAATTTTCACCAATGACCTACGCTTCAACAGATTACCAGTCGTTTTCCGCCCACGCGATTGAATTGCGCAGGCATTAACCAAAAAACCACTACAACCGGACTTGGTTCGGCCAAACGGGGTGACGCCTTTTTTAGCGTTGTCCGCAGTGCTTAGAGGCAGTCGAATGTTACCCTGCAACCTTTCCAACACCTCCACCTCTGGCTTCGTTTCGCCCATCCTTGCAGAACGAAAAGCTCAGCAACGGCTGAAGGTCCTGCACGTCATCAACGGTGAGTACTACGCAGGCGCGGAAAAGGTGCAGGATCTACTCGCACTCCATTCAACCCAGTTCGGCATTGACTCCGGATTTGCTTGCGTCCGTGGTGACCAGTTCCCGCTAAAACGGGAGTGCCAAAACGCTCCACTGGAGTCTCACAACCTCTCCCACCCTTGGCACTTTGAATCCATCAAGTCCATTGCAAAAATGGTTGAGACTGGAGGCTTCGATCTCTTACACGCACACACACCGAGAAGTGGATGGGCCGCCTTGTCCGCTGGCAAACTGACTGGTCGACCCGTGGTTTATACCGTCCACGATATGTTTCTCGGACAGCAGGCTGGCCTCGTGAGATCCGCTTTTAATCGATACAGTATTCGACGACTTCAACACGCCGACTTCGTAACCACCGTGTCCCCGGAAACAACCCAACTTGCAGATCGGCTAATGCTTGGCAAGTCGCGCCGAATGATCCTCAACGGTGTTCCCTCGGCTAAAGATCTCAATCGCCTCGCCCCCGGGAAAACCTGGACATTGGGCTCCGTTGGTTTGATCCGTCCCTGCAAGGGAATCGAAGTCTTAATCGAAGCCATCGCAATTCTCAAACAACGACAATGCCCAATCGAGGCCACCATCGTTGGAACCTTTTACACTGAATCCTACAAACAGGAAATCATGCAACTAGTGAATCGAAACGGTGTGGCTGCTGACATTCACTTCCCCGGATTCACCACCGATGTTCCTTCACATCTAAAGAACTTTGATTTATTCGTAATGCCCAGCGTAGAACCTGAGGGCTTACCCATGGTCTTACTAGAGGCCATGGCCCATGGCTTGCCCATGATTGGCTCGGATGTACCCGGCGTTCGGGATGCCATCGCTCACGGCAGCGACGGTTGGATCATTCCGAATCGAAATCCTGAAGCGCTTGCAAGCACAGTTCAGAAGTTTGTCACGGAACAAATCAACTGGAAAGAGATGAGCCAAAATGCAATTCAGCGACATCACAAGCAATTTTCTGCGCATCGCATGGCGAGAGAATTTTCAGAAGTGTATCACAGCCTGAAATCGCGTTAAGGCACTTAAAAATTTACACTTGATACCCAGGATCCCGTCAATTGGTTAAGCTTGAAACAGCACTCAGCGATAACACAGTCAGCTTTCCCAAGGGAACTCAAGATGGTCGAAGATATGAACAATCCCTACAGTTCGCAAGATAAACCGACAACCGTATCTGACAACCAATATCCCGCCGGGTTTACCCCCAATCCAACAGTCCTCCCCTATCAGCGAATTTACGTTTTGCTGATGTTCGCATTGTACACTTTTCTCTTCATCGGCGTTGTCTACATGGCGACCGATCTAGAGAATTTCAGTCAACTACTTGAAACCACGCCAAACGAACTAACAGTCATGCTAGTATTTCTTGGAATACCAGTGTTCTTTTTGGCTATCGTTTTCCTAGTTGGACTCTTCTGGAATCGAGGATTGGGAGGTTGGATTTACAATCTCATTTTGATCTGCTTGGGACTTACATCTGGTTGTACCTGGCCAATGACCATCCCGCTAATGATCTTTTGGATCAAACAAAAAGATGACATTCAGTACAGTCATAAACGCCCTAGTTAGGCGACACCAAAGGGCGTGTTTAAACTGTTCTACTTCTTCGCCTTGAGGCTAATGGACTCAACTTCAAGTTTGAAACCACCTGGTTTCTTGTCTCCCAAAAGTATCCCCAGTCCAGCCACAGAGGCCGGATCAAATGCTTGGTTGCGATAATTTCTCCCTCGCCATGTGGCCACAAACTTATCGACGGGAAGTTCCACATCTACCCACTTGCCATCCACAGTCGCAAATGACTGACGGTACGAATATCCTCCCATGTTTCGCTGCGTGTAAACGTTGAAGTTATAAGTACGACCATCACCACGAACGCGAAGCACCACGGTGTCGCCAGATTGCATTGCGAGCCGTTCATCCCTTGCCCTGACCGAAGCAAATCCCCCGTTATTCTCGAGCGACAGATTTCCATAGAATTCAAGATTTTTGTACTGATTGACTTTGACCTTTCCTGAAGACCTACCCCCCATCACCCCGTCATTGACTGGCCGCCATGCGCGAACCGCATCAGGCTTATCAAAGTCGAACAAAACTCTGTCGCGATCCCCGTTTTCTGCAGGAGTGAAAGTGACAACAAATGACAGTAGTAGAAAGCATAAGTAAGCCATTGATATACTCTTCGGTAAAAAATGCCAAGAAACGGTTTGCCAGAAAACTGAGGAAGCCCCTCGTCCTGCTGTCGCAAACCGCAAGTGGACCTTCTAAGTAACCCGGGAACCAAGGACAAAACTAGCGAAACAGGCCCCGCGGGCTCAAAACCGCATTTTTTCTCAACGAAACCTGTACGACCAACCGTATTTCAGCCTACAAAAAAAGCTCCCCGAATAAACGAAGAGCCCCATGCTAGTCCGAAAAAGTTGCCTACTTACCAAACATCTTCTTTCGCATTTCTCCCAATTTTTCCTTTGCGTCTCTTTCTGACAACACGCCAGACTCAACCGACGCTTCAATCTCTTTGGCGGCAGCATTGTAACGACGCTCTCGTGCTTCCATGTCGCCACCCTTAGCCCGATCCGATTTAGCGTCCCCTTTGCCGCGTGAAGGGAACATCTTCTTTCGCATCTCAATTAATTTCCTCTCAGCATCTCCTTTTGACATCTTGCCAGCTTCGACAGCCATTTCGATTTCATCAGCGCCCGCCATGTAACGACTTTTGCGTACTTCCATGTCGCCACCCTCAGCTCGATCCGATTTAGCGTCCCCTTTGCTGCGTGAAGGGAACATCTCCTTCCGCATCTCAATTAATTTCCTTTCAGCATTTCCTTTTGACATCTTGCCAGCTTCGACAGCCATTTCGATTTCCTCGGCACTCGCCTTGTAACGACGTTTGCGCACCTCCATGTCGCCACCCTCAGCTCGATCCGATTTAGCGTCCCCTTTGCTGCTTGAAAGGAACATCTTCTTTCGCATCTCAATTAATTTCCTCTCAGCATCTCCTTTGGACATCTTGCCAGCTTCGACAGCCATTTCGATTTCGTCGGCGGCCGCCATGTAACGACGCTTACGCACCTCCATGTCGCCACCCTCAGCCCGATCTGATTTAGCATCCCCTTTGTCACGAGCGGGCGACATTTGCTTGCGCATCTCGGCAAGCAGATTTTTCCCTTCTACTTCGGAAATTTTGCCCGACTTAATCGCAGCTTCGATCCTTTTTACACCAGCCATATAGCGACTCTTACGCTGCTCCATGTCGCCACCTTCAGCTCGATCCGATTTAGCATCACCTTTGTCACGAGCGGGGAACATTTGCTTGCGCATCTCGGCAAGCCGGTTTTTACCTTCTACTTCGGAAATTTTGCCCGACTCAATCGCAGCTTCGATCCTCTTTGCACCAGCCGCATAGCGACTCTTACGCTGCTCCATGTTGTCGCCATCAACTCGATCCGATTTAGCATCCCCGTTGTCACGCGTCGGGAACATCTTTTTTCGCATCTCGGCAAGCCGTTTTTCCCCGCCTTCTTTTGATGTTCTGCCTGACTCGATCGCCGCCTCAATCCTCTTCGCCCCGGTGGCATAACGCTCCCGACTGGTGGCCTCATCACTTTGCTCCGACTTCGCCTTTTTCATAGCCTCCATCATTGGAGCAACTTGCTCGCGGGACAGCTCACCCGCTTTAACCGCCTCGATTAGGCGACGCTGCACCGCTCCATAGTCCTGAGCGTAAACTAAACCCACTGGAAAGATACAAACCGCCAAAGCGATGGTGAGCATCCGCATTCCCTGGCTTATATTTAATTGCTTGTTTGAAATAATCATTTTCAATCTTTTCTCCAAATCTCCGCCACTGTTAAATTCACTGGCGACGGTCGGCGGACGGTTCGTCGACTTTGCCAATATCTCTGCCATATTTAATAATGAGCTTGCGTAATCGTATTTTGCGACTCCCGTCATTTGAACGACCGCTGCATCGCACGCCATCTCTTCCGTTAATCGCAGTTGTTTTCGTGCCACCCACATGACGGGGTTCCACCACAACGCTGCTGCTGCTAACCACTCCAACCAGCGGACACAGTGATCGAACCGCTTAATGTGCACCATTTCGTGAGCCAAAACCAATCGTAATTCCGCCGGTTGCAACTGCTCCATCGCTACTTGAGATAAGAAGATTTGCGGCCTGCCTCCCAGCCACCATACGAATGGCGAAATATTTGCAGGCAATACTGAAATTTGAGGTGTTTTCACCAGACCAAGAGTCGCGGCAACTTCATGGCCCGAGCGCTGAACCCACGGCTCTACAGATTTAGATTGCCGATGAATTTGAATATGAAATCGAATAATTCGGAACAACGAAACGCTCAACAACAGTGCAGAAACACCAATCCAAACTAACCCCAAGGCAACGATCACCTGCGAAAAAATGCTGCTTCCGTTGTCGACCAACCCCAACTCAACTCGCGTTGCATCTTGGGAGTCCAGCTCAACAGCTGAAATCACCACGTCCGTAAATCCCCCTTCATCCGCGACGACCGAACGAGTCAAAGTTGGGGGGGAGCTCTCGACTAGCGATTCCAATTCCACCAGCGGAAGCGAGACCAATGGCGGGGTCAGTAATTTAAGAAGGATTAGAACCCAGACAACGTTAGCAAGCGCATTCGCGCGGTATCGTCGCTGCAAAACCAAAGCTAGAACTACCAACACCAACGCTACCAGCAAATTACTTACTGTCATCTGCAGAATAAAATCAATCATTGCTTTGAGCCTCTTTAAGCAGTTTTCGAAGACGCCTAATTTCGACCTTACCCAGTTTTTTCTCATCCAAAAGATGAGTTAACAATGGAGCGATCGATCCGCCGGTCAACTGCTGGGCAAGTGATTCCAATTGCAAGCCGCCGTAAGCTTCCCTCGTAATTGTTGCACTGAAAAGATAAACGCCCAAACTTCGATCTCGCTCAACAAAACCTTTTTGCTCCAAACTCTGCATTAAGCGCTGAACGGTTCCATGCTGTGATTTTTTAGAATCATCATAGAGCTGTTCCAAGATCTGGCGGGCCGTGAGCCGCTCCGACTCCCATAGTAATTCCATTACCGAGAGCTCGGCATTCGTCAATTTTTTCACACTCATCCAATTTCTTTCAATTATCCGTCAACTTCGAACGACAAAAACCAGACTGAAACCGTACAAATACGTAAATACACCGTAGCGATACGTCAAACAGCCGTAACGATACGACAACCGTACGTAAACGTCAAGTTCCATTTCAAAAAAAAAGCCCGCCAATCAAATATTGGCGGGCTCTTTGTCTTTTCCGTTTCGTCTCCAGCAAGTTCTGGTTAAGCGACTCACCAACAGCAAGTGCCAGATGCTCGAGCAAAAACCAGCTTTACAATTTTTCAGCATTTCCAGCAAGGTATGAAGCAACTCCCTCTGGAGAAGCCTGCATTCCGGTATCCCCTTTTTGCCACCCTGCCGGACAAACTTCACCGTTCTCTTCATGGAATTGGACTGCATCGACAATTCGCAGCAACTCATCCATGTTCCGGCCAATTGGGAGATCATTTACGATTTGCGAACGCACCACGCCGTCTTTGTCAATAATAAAGGCACCGCGGAAAGCCACTCCACCTTCCGACTCGACATCGTAGGCCTGACAAATTTCGTGATTCATATCAGCCGCCAAGGTGTACTTTACTGCACCGATACCACCGTCCTCGACGGCTGTCTTTCGCCAGGCATTGTGAGTAAAGTGAGAGTCAATAGAGACACCGATAACCTCCACACCTCTATTTTTAAATTCTTCGATCCGGTGATCCAACGCAATTAACTCTGAAGGACATACAAAGGTAAAATCGAGCGGATAGAAAAACAACAATCCGTACTTCCCTTTGATGACCTCTGACAGTGTCAATGCATCAACAATTTCACCGCTTCCCAACACTGCCGGCACGGTAAAGTCCGGGGCCTTTTTTCCAACTAACACACCCATCCTCAAGTTCCTTTCAGATTGATAATTTCTTATTTGGCACCGCTTGCCACACTTTTAATGGCCGAATGAATCGAGCGTATATTCCACAAAACCCACGCGACAATAATTACGATATTCGCATAACCCAGTCCTCAACCCAAACGGTCGGCGCCAGGCAGCGTTTAATAAATTTGGAGCGATTAAAAATGAAGTCCGGGAGACAGTGCCAAGACGGACTGCTTTTAATCATTTCTCCGCATGGCTTTGTGTATACAAAACACAGGAAATATTGACCAGTAGTGGCAAGGAGATTTAAAACAATAGTACGCAGAATCCCTCCTCAACTAGAGTATTTAGTCATCCAGCCAACGCCTGAATTAGCCCAGTTCGGCAAAAACCGCTAAACTGATTTTTGTCCTCAAGAGTTCCTTTTAGGTTTACTCGTATACATCCAGGGTTTCTAGAGCACGCAATTCTCCTCACCCAGATACGAACGTTCGTTCTCCTGCAAAGGGAGTACGAAAATTTCGCGGCTACACCTACTCCGTGAACGGCATCTTTACAGGCTTCCAATGAAACTACTTCTTACCGCTCTCTTCATTTTAATCGTGCCTAATGTAGGCCACGCTTTGCAGTCTGATTGGATGTCAAAAATCCCTGACAAGACGTCCCTGGCTGCAATAAACATCCCGGGCACGCACAACAGCGGCGCGACTCGTGAGCCAATTCTGGGAACCGCTAAATGTCAATCGATGTCCCTTCAAGAGCAATTAGAATCGGGCACCCGATTCTTCGACATTCGCTGTCGGCACAGCAAAGATCAGTTCGCAATTTACCACGGCCTGGTATCCCAGAATCTTAATTTCACCCAAGTCCTCAAGACCTTTCAAACACATCTTCAAAATCACCCCAGCGAAACGATCGTGGTTAGCATCAAACAAGAATATAAACCGCGTCAGAATTCACAGTCGTTCACCCAAACCCTGCGCAACTATATCGATCAATCAAGATCAACTTGGTATCTTGAAGAATCAATTCCCTCGCTGGCGAACGTTCGCGGCAAAATTGTATTGCTGCGACGGTTTGCTTCTCAGGAACCTCTTGGGATTCCGGCGATCGATTGGGAGAGCAATGGATTCCATAAGGCTAAGAATATATTCGTCCAGGATCGGTACTCGCTGCCTGATGCCGACACTAAATGGAAAACCATCGAACACGCTTTTCTTTTCTCCACAAAAGAAAAGTCCGATTTACGAATCCACCTCCATTACACGAGTGGATACGTGAATAACAATTATGGCCTTCCTAACATTCGTTCCATCAGCGATTCAATCAATCAACAACTGACCGACTATTTAAGAACCGCGTCTCACAATCGCCACGGATTCATTATCGTTGACTTCATGACACCCGAACTGGCCAAATCAATTTATCAACTGAATTTTCCAATCGACGATTAATGGCAAGAACCAGCCGCCTTCCGGTCGACCGATCACCAGCACTCGACACTTTAAACCTTAATTAAATCCCAGAACCACATCGACTCCAATGCAATACGACGAACTCCCTATTTGGTCGGCAAAAGCCGCCGCTTGGGCAGCAGAATACCATGCAACGTTACGTGAACGCCCCATTCGCCCGAACGTAACACCGGGGGATTTCCTGAAACAAATCCCGACCGCACCGCCTCAGTCGGCAGAACCATTCGAAAACATTTTTGCAGACTTTGTAAAACTGGTACCCGAATCGATGACCCACTGGCAGCACCCTCGGTTCTTCGCCTACTTCAGCAGCAACGCTTCGCCGGCATCGATGCTTGCCGAGCAACTTGCCAATGCAATTTCAGCCCAGTGCATGCTGTGGCAAACTTCACCTGCCGCGACAGAACTCGAAACTGCAATGATTGACTGGCTGCGCCAGGCACTTGCGATCCCAGACAATTTCAGAGGAGTAATTCAAGACACCGCAACCTCATCGACCTTGTCTGCCGTCCTCACGATGCGAGAAAAAGCCTTGAACTGGCGTGGCATCGAAGAGGGCCTCTCCGGTATGCCAACGCTCCGAATTTATGCCTCCGAGCAAACTCACTCTTCCATCGACAAAGCCATCAGACTTGCCGGAATTGGCCAGAACAATTTAGTCAAAGTCAAAACTGATTCAGACTGGGCCATGTGTCCGACCAGCCTCCAGTCCGCAATTGAGACCGACCGGACTAACGGGCTTGTCCCCGCCGGGATCATTGGCTGCATCGGTGGAACTTCGATCGGTGCATCAGACCACCTCGACCAAATTCTTGCGATCGCCCAACAATACAATCTGTATTCGCATGTCGATGCCGCCTGGGCAGGCTCCGCAATGATCTGTCCCGAATTTCGCTCGATCTGGAAAGGGATTGAGATGGCCGACAGCATTGTCTTCAATCCTCACAAATGGCTCGGGGCAAATTTTGATTGCTCCATTCAATTCCTCAAGGAACCCAAAGATCAAATCAAAACCCTCGCGATCAAACCTTCCTACTTAGAAACGCTTGAACAGGACCGAATCGTTAATTATTCAGAATGGTGTATTCCTCTAGGCCGCCGCTTTCGAGCCCTGAAACTCTGGTTCCTTATCAGGAGTCACGGACTCAACGGACTACAGGAAAAAATCCGGAATCACATCGAGTGGGCAGGGCAGGCAGCAAATGAAATAGAAAAACTGAATAACTTCACGATTGTCACCCCCCCCATGTTTTCTTTATTTACTTTTCGATTCGCCCCCCCCGGTCATGATGCCGACACAAAAACGCGCGAACTTATCGAAGCGATCAATGCGGACGGACGAATCTATCTCACCCAGACCCTTCACGAGGGGAAGTTCGTCATCCGGTTTACCATCGGTCAATTTGATACAGAAAAATCAGACGTCGACATGGCAATTTCTGTCATTCAAGAACTGGCTGAGTCGCTGAACTGATCGCGGCATGACTCTGGAAACTTGGCGAACCCCTGTCACTCCAAAAAGAAAAATCGAGAGAAGACAATATCAGCCACTTTGCTCGCCTAAATGGTCGGCAATCGGTCACTCATTTAGAAATTCAGGCAATTCGCTTCGAAATCTCGGCTTTTTTTAGCTGTTGGTGCGGTTCCCACCGTAACCTTAAGGTGGGTGCTCGCAGGAGTACCATACCAACCTCCAAGGCTGTGCGATGTCAACTTCTCCAACGCGTAAGCAACACACGCCAAAACTCGCCTACGAATCACTTGAGTCGCGGCAGATGCTTGCCGGAGTTGTGAATGTTGATCTCTACGCGGACGATCTTTTTATTCGCGGCGACCGCTCCGGGAATGAAATCAGCATCTCCCTCGATCCAGACCTCGGCGCCACCGTTGAAGGGGGCGAGGGAACCAGAGTTGAATTCTCCAAAAATGCAACTGCTCCGATCGATCTCGCTTCACTAAACAGCATCTTTATTTTCATGGGTTCGGGCAACGATGTTGTTGCGATTGACGCTCAAAACCAGACCCTCGACGGCAACATTTCCGTCCAGCTTGCCGGAGGCGACGACACACTATTCTTCGTCGGTGACTCCCAACAAAAAGACAGCATTGCAAACGACGTTCGAATTCATTGCTCATCGGGAGCCGACTTTGTCTTCGTGGCAGACATGTCAATTGCTGACGATCTTTGCCTCACGGGAGGTCTCGGCAATGACCAAGTCATCCTTCAGTCAGTCGCCGTAAATGACAATGCCTTGATCAGGTCCCAAACTGGATCCGATTCGATCTCAATTGCAAATTCCAATTTTGAAGGGAACACTAAAATTGCAATGGGAATTCAAAGCGATCACTTTGAATCAGTCACAACGAACTTTCGAAATCGATTCAAATTGAATGCGGGTATTGGTTCGGACAGTAGCAACGTTGACAGCTCCAATGAATTTTCCGGAAAATTCAAAACCAGACAGGTCGAGTTTTCAAATCTCTCAAAAGCCGACAAGACCGTCGATTCCCTGCGGAACGTTTTTGAACAAAAAACGGCCTTTATGCAGGCTGAACTGAGAGACAAAATTCAAAATGCAGCGACGAGATTCAGTGAACAACTCGGGCGCAACTTCATCCAGCTAGAGCTAGACCCTCAATCCCAAACCGTGAAGGTTGACGATCCTACTCCCAGTCTTTCCGTTCAGTGGGACGAAGTAACCCAGGAAGCCATCGCCGCGACCGATCTCGGTCCGACTGTCGCCTCACGCGCGCTTGGAATGGTCCACACGGCAATCTACGATGCCTGGTCAGCCTATGACGAAACAGCAATCTCCACACAGCTTGACGACCAATTGCAACAGCCTGCCAGCGAAATCACCGATGAAAACAAATCGGAAGCAATGAGCTTTGCTGCCTTTCGCGTGCTTGACGATCTCTTTGCAACCGAAACCGATTCATTTCAGTCCTTGATGAATAATTTGGGATACGACTC
>JAAEMV010000134.1 GCA_024225195.1 Planctomycetaceae bacterium
AAAATTCTTGGCACCGAATGGCGAGACTGAGTTCTCACCGATTGAAGGAGAACGATGGGAAAGTATTGTTTACGACTACCCAAAACGTCGGATCGTTTTACGGTTCGGTGGCTATGGAGGCTGGGAAGCCATCGTGTCTTTTAGATCCGATGGTTCCGACCCAAAGGTCGAACATGCTGAATTTGCTTGGGATTAGACAGCTAACAATCACATGCACCGGAACGGCCGTTCGGGGCGTATTCTGAAATCCACATAGCCGGCGGCCGCCAGGTGATGTAGATCGTTATCTGTACTGGAACATTGAACATTGACACCTTCCGACGCAACAAATCGAGCCACGCGACAGGAATGGCGTGACCTCGGTTTCTACTACGATCTAGACTACGACACAAAGCGTTGGCAATTCAATGGATCGAAGGCTGGGCTACTGGGCTTCGCGTCAATGCTTCGTGATTATTGTGGGAATCTCACGAATGCCACACTCAGCGAGCATGATCACTTCGGCCCGTACATGTACCTCAAGGTAATGACTTGGACTGATTGCGGAATTGACGAAAACTCAATTCACGGAACGTTGGATGATCTGAATAGACTGGCTAGACTAATCGAAAACACGATTTCAACGGCTAGAACAGGCGACACGATTAAGCTTGGGTACAAATACACTCCCAATTCCAAATTTGACCTGGTGCTTGATATAGAGGATGATGATTTTGATCCCGCAATGATGGATTCGGGCATTGCATAGAATGTCCAGATAACAAATCGATGAACCGGAGCGATTTCAAGTCGGGCGTTCGCTTCGCTCATTCACACTTACTCATCGCCCGGTTATCTCAACCGTTATCCCGCTTAAATCAGTTCTTTATTGTCAAACTAAACGCGACATGCAGTTCCAACTCAAACATTTGTTTCTGACAGTATTCGCGTTTTCTCTGTTATCACTGTTTGGCAAGTTTTTGTTTGACAATCCTCCCCATATGTCAGTCAAGATCCTCTTGATACTGGCTTCGCCAGCGGCAATGGGAATTGGAATTATTGCGTTCTCGCTCGCAGGAATATTCGTTAACTCAGCCTCCAGTTGCAACGCTGACCCGCTCCATTCCGCGAAATACAAGAGTCTGGCTTGGGTAGGCTTGTTTGCAACACTGCCGCTCGCAGTATACGTTGTCTACAGCTGCATTGCGGGACCGCCGTTGGGCAAATAAATTATCAAGAACACGCGGGATAACGATGTGATGCACGCGAAACCGGACTTGCGCGTGCAAATCTACGACAAAGATTGGGAACAATATCAGGCGTGGCTAACCGCCACATAACAAAGGGTTGCACGCGAAGCACTCAATCGGGCGTTCGCTCCGCTCATTCAACGGTAAACATCGCCAGGTAATTTAATCGTTCGGCTAGCATACGTATGAGCACTACCCCAAAAAAACCTTGGTACCGAATTGTGTTTGGGTGCTTCATCTGCTATTTCCTACTCTGCGTTCTGATGTTCTTTATTCAACGCTCACTTCTGTACTTCCCTACTCGCCATTCAGATGCCACTCAGTTGTCTCCTTGGGTTCAGAATAGTGAGACGATCGGCTACAGCAAGGAAGTCTCTTCGCCTGATGTCGTTTGGTTGATGATGCACGGGAACGCCGGACAGGCGTCTGATCGAGACTATATTCTAAAACACATGTCATCGCGCGACTCTCTTTACGTACTTGAGTATCCAGGGTACGGCCGACGCGACGGTTCTCCGTCTCAAAGTACCATTGATGCTGCCGCTCGGGATGCGTACCAAAGCCTGCGAAGCCGATTCCCAAACACCCCTGTATGTATCATCGGCGAATCCATCGGAACTGGCCCTGCGTCAATGCTGGCAAATTGTCAGCCGGCTCCAGACAAGATCGTCTTGATTACACCCTTTGATACTCTGTACCGTGTCGCAGCCCGGAGGTTCTTTGTTTTGCCTGTATGGCTACTGCTTCGCGATCGCTGGGACAACATCGCAGCGTTGCAAGGTTACGACGGCGAAGTCACCATCTATGCAGCAAAAGACGATAAGATCATTCCGATTCGACATGCAGAATCGCTGACCGAGGCCTATCCGAGTGCATCATTCCACACGATTTCGGGCGGACACAACGATTGGTCACTGTCTGCCGAGGTGATAATCGCCAAATAGCATGGGACTGCCGAACCATGCGATGCACAACGGAAGGAATCATGGGACGAATATTGGCCGCGAAGAAGAAAATCGCATTAAAAACGAAGTCACATCCAAGTTGCATGAAGAATGGGATAATGAAGACAAGAATAAATCGCAGTCAGCCCAAGAATAGTTGACGTATCTATTCCCATTTTTATAGATTTTTGACCGGATAACGGCGATCACTCAAACATCGGCACTGCGAAGCACACCCAAGAACTTCAAACGACCAGGGAGCACCATAGCCGAACTAAAAAGTTGACGCCAAATGCGACGCCATTTCCGCTGTTGACGCCAAATCCGACGCTGAATCGGCAAGCACGACCGAGCAAAAACCCCGTAAAAAAAGCACGGTAGAGAATAGTAACTCTCTACCGTGCATTTCAGTGGGCGATATTGGACTTGAACCAACGACCTCCACGATGTCAACGTGGCGCTCTAGCCAACTGAGCTAATCGCCCGGATCGGTTCGCTTAAAGCAGAACTTCAGCGGTGCTGAGATTATAACCTGCAAACCTCAGATTGAAAACATCGCCATTTGAAAGCAATTTCTTTACAACTCTCCGCCGATGTTGGACCGCTTTTTAAAAGAACACTGGTTTTCAACGTGAGTTATCTGCTTTCTGTTGATTCTAAGACAAGTGCGAAATCCTCCTCTCCGTTTAATTAGCGAAGTCTTTTCAAGCGTCCTGGGGCCTCAGCACAATTGTTCCTCGTAATTCCGATGGTCGAAACGGACATTTCTACGAAACAAGCTGCCGCGTTTAGAATGACGGGTCCCTTAAAAAAGCCGGTCGCTCAATGCGTTTGAGAACCAAAATTTTGAAATATTTCAGGAAAATTAGAGTCCGCTAATCCATACTTTTTGGCGACCCGATCAGCCGTTTCAGTTTCTGGATAAAGGGAAACGATCCGCTTGGCGATCTTGAGCTGATCCGATAACTGGACAAGTTCCCGCCCATCTGTAAATGGGTCCATCCAAGATTGGAACATCGACTCTTCGAGATCACTCGCCCGCTGCTGACGAGCCTTCTGAATTACTTGAAAACGTTCCTCGCAATCAGCTATCGTATTCCCCTCCTGTGGGAGAAAGGATTGATACTCCTCTCCTGATTCTCGGTCGAGCCTTTCAAAGAAGGTCTGGAGTAATGCCCGAGAGTTTTTAGTCACTCCACCCACTTCACTCTGAAAGTCTAATATTAATCGACACAAAGAAATTTTCATGAGAGGCGATAATTTTTGATTCAACGAAGTACGAACAAGACTGATAAAGTCGAATTCGGAGTTTGTAAAAATCAACCCACGATTAATCGGTGGTGTAAATCTGGCTATCTCACACATTCTCAAACCATACTTTTGATCAACGGTCAAATTAATTTCAACTTCGTCCGCTTCGCGGGGAAGCTTGATAAAATCAAACTGTCCACCGCTTAGTGCAGACAGTTCTCTCATATTGGCCATTGCCCTGAAGTCATCCAAAGCAATTGTGTGTATTGGGATTTCTGCTATTCCTTCGACTTGCCTGCGAATATCATCGATGGTGAATAGTGGTCCGCCCCTTTCAAACTCGCCATCTCCGAGTAAAAAAATCCCACTCGGATTGGTTTTTATTGCAAAATTTAGACTGCTACACGGATCACTTAACCCTTTAGCCTCTTTGTCCCAAATCCAGCGTCTAAACTTCCTCTTATTTTGATTTGTCGCTTTGACTGCCGTGGGATTGAAATGCTTTACTTTATGGCTGAAGAGAACAACATAGAATTCTTGATGCGGTTGCAAGGTCTCGATTGAATTTTGCAGTTCAAGTCTAGCAACATCAAACCTAGAAAAATTCAAATTCAAATTCGTTCGCCAGTACCCCTTTCTATTCATTGAGAACGATTGATCCAGAATATAAACAAAACTGTTGCCCTCAGCCTTCGTTCCAAAGAACTTAGCTGATTCCCCAGTCTCTGGAGATTGATTTCTCTGGGACTCGGCTGAACCACTCAAGTCACCTTCGCTCCACTCTTGATTTAAGGGACGTGCCTCGGACTTAGCATCTTTCTTACCGTGCTTTTCCATGGATACGTCGAAGACCATGATCTCTTCTGGCTGTTTGACAACTAACTCAAAATCAGCAATCTCATTGTCTTCTGCATCGACCTCAAAATCGAACTGAGAGACCTGCACACTGTCTGAGGATTCCAGCAATTCCAGAGAAATTATCGAGTTGCCTGAACTTTCAAATACGATGAGCGAAAGGATCAACAAAGCCAGTAGATGAATAGCAACCGAGACGAAGAAACTCGAACTTCGAGCATAGACTTCCCGGCCATATGAGCTGACGAATGTTTTTTTCATCCACGACCAACCCTTCCATTTGTCCACCACAGGATCACAAACTTACAGTTGACGGAAACTGCCGCAGGAACTCCAAAATTGCTACTTCGGCTTGCACCAGAACCTTGGCCTAACGAGGAATCACTAATCAATGGCATAGCAATACGTTCTGGGCAACGCTGAATCGCTGACTCGAGAATCGCTGGTCGCTTTTGCTGAGATCCGATCAACCTAAAATCCTCTACTCTCGGGGCAGTCGCTTTACGGCAAACGCATTCGTTGAGTTATGAGTGCTCACCGAGTTTTAGTCAGATTTCTTTGGAGCAATAGCCAAACGATATCGCACTGCTTTTTGCCGGATTTTTTGACCAAACTCAAACAACCAGTATCCAAATCGCATCCCAACTCAAAAATTCAATCGGCAACAAATTTACCGTCTATTCGCGGGTTAGGGTAAATGCAGCATAGAAAGCGCCAAGGCCAAATTCAAGTCAGCAAGCAGCACACGATTAGAGTTATTTGCTAATCAACAAACTTTGAACTGCGTAGGGAGCAGGAGCATTCCTCTTGAAATGCGGGCTCTCAAGGGCTTAGGCCAAAAATTTCACTATCAAACAGGAGCCGGCTTTTCTGAAAGCTTGCAAATCGTCTCGAATTGTTTTTTTGTGACGGGCTGGACAGAAAGGCGCGAACCTTTCTGCAACAGCACCATTCCCTCAAGACTCTTGACCGTCCGCAGTTCGTTCAGCGAAACCAAACGTTTCAGTTTTTTGACCAATTTAATATCGACCATAAACCAGCGCGGAGTCTCTTGTTTCGACTTCGGGTCAAAA
>JAAEMV010000135.1 GCA_024225195.1 Planctomycetaceae bacterium
AAACCTTGGGGACACTTTGCTCCACGCGGAGTTCACAAATTGAATCAAACCAAGCAAAGCTCGACTGTGAATACGGTTGAGTTTTGCTTTTTCATTGAGTACCGAGGATTCACAATGACCAATATTAGGTTCACCAAATAATCGGAAGTAAAACGGGGAACCAAGTTTTGCAGGTTACGTTTGAGCTGCGCGGTCTCGTCTCACTACACGGCCCGGTTAAAGTTCTCGGTTGTCGTTCCCGAGCTTCCATTCCAGCAGCCTGCCCAGGCGTACCCAATGCTCTTTTGCAACCGGCACCGTTACACAAACCATGCTCATCGTTGGACAGAATAACCCAGCAGAACATCAGCAATGGAATTGTGAGACTCAAACAACTTGGACGCGACTAGGCAGCGACGGACCCTTTCGAACGGATAGCAAGCTTTGGCCAACTGCGTTCCCCACTGGCGCTAATATTGGACGTTTTTTTCGCTGCTCGGTGCCGCGGCGATTGGTCTGATAAATAGTAGAAGATCCCGTCCCGATAAC
>JAAEMV010000136.1 GCA_024225195.1 Planctomycetaceae bacterium
ATCCGTTACCCGAGGGCGCCCAGATTCGTAAACTTGCCCAGCAACGACAATTGGCGAGGCGATTTCGAAGAAATTCCGGCATCGGGATTTCAGCAGGCTTCGTTTTGTTGGTATGGCTGGGCAACATTTGGCCGCCGCTAAACCCGGAATTGCCTGTCTCAAACACGGCAAAAAATGCGCTCCCGGCAACGACATCTTCCGCTCCATGGTTAGCGCAACGCGAACAATTGAAAGCGGAACAACGTGAAATCAAACGAGCGCTCGCAACACTTTCTGCCCGGGCCGAACTTGATCAACTAAGCCGCAGGATCGCTGCGCTTGAACGAGCAAGGAAATCGCTCCATACCAACTTTCAAAAAGATCGCACAGCTTGGCTGGCACTACAGAACTTACTGCCCAATCCTCCGTCGTCGCTGCAGGTTGCCGACCAATGGCGTGTGCGTGCCGTCGCGGAGGCCTTCCCGAAGACCGCTGCGGGAGATTTAGCCCGATCTATTTTGAATCACGAAAACCCCAAAATCCCATTCCATCAGAAACTTAATGAACCGTAATCCACGAAACTTCAAACTTGAAAATCGCAGGACCATTATGATCGCAAACCCATTCTATTTCGTGTGCTTGGCATTCGCGTTTACTGTCCCTTGGAGCCTTCCAGCCGAAGCCGCTCCCCAAGATGAGGAAATGATTCAAAAATACGGCCCTAACCCGAAGCTGTTTCAACCCAAATCCATCGAGAACGCCATCAATACATGGAGATGGCAGATGGAGTATTCGAATCAACAGCAAAAACTAATTCAACAGCTCGAAAATAAATGGAACGAGCGGGTCGCAACTTACCAAAGTCAGCTTGCCGCTTTTCGTGAGGAGATGGGGGAGATTGGTATTCCTTACCCCCAAGATGCCCACGCTTTGGAGAGCATCGACACCGCCATTCGTAACGCCGAGGCTAATCGACTGGCCCTAGACGCCGAACTGAGACGGCTAAAGCTACAGCTAAAAATGGCAGCGACGGCTAACGACGAATATTCGCGTCGCTTGCAGACCGATTTGGAAACACTTCAACAGAAAGTCGAGGAGTTG
>JAAEMV010000137.1 GCA_024225195.1 Planctomycetaceae bacterium
CTGCTGACATAATCTCCAAAATAGACAGTTTCCCCGCTCATCTTTTCGCCATCGACGGTGTAGTCATAAATCACCTCTGAAGAATAACTCGCCCCGTCGTCGTCTCGTCGAGACTGAACCTTCGAACTCGTAATTACTCCAGAAACCTGTGGCCACTCAAGACTGGCTTTAGCCTGCATCACGGTTGGGAGTCCAAAAAAGTAAACGATGCAAAACCCGATCGCCGCAAAAACCACACCAAAGATAAACCCGAAAAATGCTCCAAATATATTTTTCATATTCTATTCTCTCGATTTCTTTTGTTGCCAAATCGAACATCGCTAATTGTCCAATTTGTGTGCGAAAGTAAACGATACAAAGGTCAAAAAACAATTCGTCCGCCGACTCGTAAAAAGCATTAACTGTTCGTCAGTCCACAATAAATATTAGCGTTTTATCCAAACAAACTGGTCTTAAAACAGTAATTAGTCAATGTTTAGTGCGGGCAATCAACACAAAGAACAAGTCACAAGCCGAAACGGCTAAACGATTGCAATAATTCTTCCACTAAACCCGTCTCATCTAACGACCGACTTATTACGCGAAAACGGTTTTGTTAAACAAAAGCACGTGAAACCTATACAATAAGCGAACATGGCTCAGGCTGTGGCTTCGTTGGGCATGACGAAGCGATCCTCACCCTGCCCTTTACTCGACTCAACAGACTGCCATTACTATTTTTCGGTTACTAAAATCTGAAACGAATGAATCAACTTAAACTACTCATTATCTTTTCTCTGTTTTGTGGTTTATCCGCTTCTTTGATTGCCGATGATTCAACTGATTTCAATGAGAGCGAAATTTTATACGCGCGACGAATCGCACCCTTGATTCGCGAGAAGTGCCTCGCCTGCCACGGGGGAAGTCCGGATGAAATCGAAGGAGGGTTTGACGTTCGGTCTCTCCAATCAATGTTGACCGGTGGTGACAGCGAAGACCCTGGAATCGTGGTTGGCAAGCCTGACCAGAGCTCTCTCTATCTGGCTGCCGCACGTGGCGAGGTGACATTCTCAGCGATGCCTCCCAAAGAAGCGGAAAAACTAACCGACACACAACTCCAATGGCTGCACCAATGGATTAGTACCGGCGCTAAGTGGCCTTCTGCTGAACGTCAAAAAGCCATTAACAAAAAATACGAATCCGCCTGGTCTGCCGAGGACGGTGTGGCCGTCAAAACCTCTGGAGGACTTTCCTCCGATTGGACTAATCGGAAATATGATCCTACCGGTCTATGGGCTTACGCACCTTTACAGGAGGTCAAATTAGAGAATGCCAACCGAAACCCAATCGACACCTTAATCGAAAATGCTCTTCCCTCCGGACTACAGGTGGCACGACCAGCTTCGCGATCGGCATTAATCCGCCGGGCAACCTTTGATCTCACCGGACTTCCGCCAACACCGGAAGAAGTAACCCTCTTTATCGACGATCAACGATCCGACAAACTCGCGTTCGCTGCGGTAATTGATCGGCTTTTACAATCTCCTCACTACGGCGAGCGGATGGGCCAACATTGGCTCGATGTTGTCCGATACGCCGACTCCTCCGGATTTGCTAACGACTACCAAAGAGGAAGCGCCTGGCGATACCGAGACTATGTCATTGAATCCTTTAATGATGACAAGCCTTACGATCAATTCATCAAAGAACAAATCGCCGGCGACGAAATCATGCCTGACGATCCCGAAGGGATCATCGCCGTTGGATTTCTCCGAATGGGACCCTGGGAATTGACTGGCATGGAGGTCGAGCGCGTCGCGAGGCAGCGGTTCCTCGACGATGTCACAAACAGTGTCGGCGAGACATTTCTGGGCCACTCGCTTCAGTGCGCTCGCTGCCACGATCATAAGTTCGACCCCGTACCAACCCGTGACTATTACAGCATTCAAGCGGTTTTTGCGACAACTCAGTTAGCCGAGCGAAAGGCCGAGTTCCTTCCAACGGAGAACACAGACGGCTTTGATGAAAAACGATTCATTAAAGAGCTACAAGATTCCTACAACAAAACGCAAGCCGATCTACAAATCATTCTGGAGCAAAATTCTCAGAAATGGTTTGACGAACAGATTGCCAAGGCTTCTGGGGAGAAGGCCCAAAAATTAACCCAGCGCAAAAAACGCTGGGACGCCTCCATGGCCAAGGCTAAGAAAAAGAAGAAGGCGACTAGTCCCTTTAACATGGTTCGTAACGAATTCATGAAAAGTGGAATCCCTGAAGATGAATTCCCTCCTAAACTCGTCGGTTTCACCCCACATCAATACGGAATCAATCGCGTTTCCAACCGAGGCACCCAACGACTCACGTGGGAACTCGAAAGATATGAACCCTTTGCTCACTCTGTTTACAACGGACATACGCCAACGCTCGTCCGCGTTCACGAACCCCTTCGAATGCCTCAAGACTTAACGAAAGGTGAACTGGAATCTTCTTGTGTTCGCTCCGCAGGTGATCCGTTTGCCGAAGGGGAAGCCGTCTCGCCGGGAACCTTGAGCGTGATCGACAATCTTGTCTCGGCTGAGATCAACCCAAGCCTATCAGGCCGCCGATCTCAATTTGCCGACTGGGTCGCTAACCCCAACAATCCACTCACGACGCGAGTCATCGTCAACCGAATTTGGCAGTGGCACTTTGGCAAAGCCATCGCTGGAAACCCAAACAATTTCGGATCCACTGGCGGACCACCGACACACCCGCTCTTACTTGACTATCTGGCATCAACCTTCGTCAACGAAGGCTGGTCGATCAAAAACCTGCATCGCAAGATCATGCTTTCTGATGCATATTGTCGCGCTTCGGAACATCCCGATTCTGCCTCGCTCACAAAACTGGATCCACTTGGAAAGTCGCTCGCTGTCTTCCAACCGCGTCGACTTACGGCAGAAGAACTCCGAGACTCAATGCTGCAGGTGACTGGCGAATTGAATCCACGCATCGGTGGCATTCCTTGCCGCCCGGAAATTAACATCGAAGTCGCCATGCAGCCGCGGCAGGTCATGGGAACCTTTGCATCAGCCTGGGTGCCCAACCCGCAACCCGAACAACGCCACCGCCGGTCTATTTACGTTCTTAAACTTCGCGGTGTTTTACATCCCATGCTAGAAGTGTTCAACTCGCCAGCTCCCGATTTTTCATGTGAACGCCGCGAGGCATCGACGGTGACTCCTCAAGTATTCAACCTGTTTAACAGTCAAGATTCGTACTCGCGGGGACTCGCGTTGGCCAACCGAGTATGGCAGGAAACCGCCGACATTCCGAAAGTCCAGAGAGACAACGCCGCTTTAAAACGTTGTTTTGAATTAACTCTCGGTCGCCAACCAACGACCGACGAACAAAAGCTTTTTAGCCAACACTGGAAAACGCTCGAAGCACAACTTCCTGCCGA
>JAAEMV010000138.1 GCA_024225195.1 Planctomycetaceae bacterium
AACGTCAAAACTACCTTTGACCTTCCGGCACCACCGACAAACTAGGGCGACTCCAATCGCGCAAGACCTGATTCAAAAAATAAAGTGCAGCGAGTCCATTTGCGAAACGCTGCACTTTTTTCATTAACACTTCGGCATCAGGCTAAACTGAAAACCCTTAACCCAATCAACCGCTAGACGAACTCATGGCGCACCAAGCTCAAAGTCAACAATAAGCGGACGATGGTCAGAGGCCTGCCCCGCGACTTTGGACTTTGAGGCAAACGCATGTTTGACAGTTAAGTCCCCCCGATAAAACAAATTATCGAGTGCTCGGGCGGGAAAGGCAGCTGGGAATGTTCGAATTGATTTAGCAGCAATCGAAAAACCTGCCGGCGTCATTAGTTGCTTGCCGAGATTTTCCCAGACATCATTTAAATCCCCACCAATGACCATGGGAGTTTCTTGATGGACGCGATGAACAGTCGGATGCTCCAATAGTTTTCGCAACTGCATCTTCCGTTCAAATCCTGCCAATCCCAAGTGAACATTTACCAGCAACATTGTTCTTTGATGACCGTCGTGTTTTATCCGACAGTGGGCAAGTAAACCTTGCCTGCGTTTCTTTAAGGGAATCGTAAGATCGACATCCTCGACATCCAGCAATGGAAAACGACTCAGAATTGCATTCCCATAATGGCCCTGTTTTAAATGAACATTCCGCTGGTAAGCAGAGTGCTTCATTTCCAGCGCCTCTGAAAAAAGTTCGACTTGAACATCCATTCGAGAACGGGGGACTTGATCGTCAACTTCCTGAAGAAAAACAATATCGGCAGAATACTGTTTGAGAGTTTCAATTATTCGTTCTGGACGATAACGACGATCCACCCCTCCAATCCCTTTGTGGATGTTGTAACTGATAAGTCGAAATGTTGCTGGATTTGACACGTGTGCTCTACGACTGGACGTTGCTGGAAGTTCAAGTAATTCATGCTCTATTCAATTTGATCTTACCCCTTTCCCGCCTCTGTCGCATCAGCACCGCCTCGTTTGAAGCCACACATCGATTTCCATACTCGTTAGTGAGTTTCGAAAACTTCTAAGTTCCTGCCTTTACCTGCCCCCAATCTCAGGGAATAATTTGAAGGAAGAATAAACAGTCCTCAAAGGTAGAACAAATGCGTTTTTACAAGTTATTAATTGGTTTAGTCCTGACATTCGCCTACACGGCTTCAAGCTTTGGATTCACCGAACTTCGCGAATGGACCGACGCAAATGGCCATTACACCTTCAAAGCTGATTTGATCGCCTACGACAGCGAACACGTCGTCCTCCAAAAAGAAAATAAAGACCTTGTCTCTGTTGCCATTAAAGATCTATCGGACGCCGACCGCGCCTTTTTGAAATCGAGCGAGGCAGAGGAACAAAAGGGGGGGGAGCCTGATCAACTTAACACTTGGAAACTGGAAAGTGGCCTTAAGATCAATGGTAAAGTTGTCGAGTACGGTGAACGCGACTTAAAGGTAAAACGATACTTGCGTGGCGAGACCTACGTAAACGACCGGGACATCGAAAACCTACCTCCGGTCTACCAAGAAATCATTCCTAAAATTGTGGCTCACTTTGCCAATCAAAAATTTGAAAACGTCGATGAGATGAATCAATGGCTTGAGAAACAACCCAACCGCGAGGTTGAACATAAGTGTGAAGGGGTGATGTTGGAACTTGAAAACGGCGATCGCTATGGCCTCCCCTTCTTTCTTTTTTCCACAGCGGATCGCACGACTCTGGAACGCGGTTGGCAACGCTTCAAGTCGGCTAAAGAAAATGAAAAGCAACAAGAGAAAGAATCCTTTTACTTACGAGCTCAAGCACAGGCGAACGCCCAAAACCTACAGTCAATCAGAGAAATTTCTGAAATGAATCTGCAATTGCAGGGATACAACGCAGGTCTTTATGACCTGTGGGAAGTCACGCTGATACCCGCTCGTGGAAACTACGGTCGCCCAATGAAAGTTGTCGTACCGGGAACGAACAGCCGACAGGCAACGCAAAACGCGCTCCAACGCTATCCCGGAGCTAGAATAGGTCCAATTGCGAAAGTTCGTGATCGCCGCCGCTAATTTGCTAATTGGAACTTCTTGGGCAGAAAACTGCTCGGGGCTGAGACTGCTTGGAGCCAAAACTGTTTGGAGCTAAAACTGCTTGGACAAGCGAATGCGGGTAACAATTAAGCCTCGGGAAATGCACCCCCAGGCCAAATTGGGGAAAACTCAGAACCTGATTACTTAATTGTCCAATCAATGGAATAGAATTCTTCCCAGATTTACAACGGTTTTCGCTGTCTCATCTGGGTTTTACTTGATTCGCCCGAGTTTTACCTAGCCTGCCATTTACCGCCATGGGGAATTAGCTAGACTGGAGAGTAGTTCTTGATTAGTCAAACTTCTCCGAAATCGTTGGCTGCGAGAACTTCAACACGAATCTTAGTAAATGACCCAACATTCGCAGGTAGAATCAGATGAAAACCACTGCTTCTTTGATCGCCCTTTTGGCGTTTTCATTCAGCACAATCACACTCTTGGCTTCGAACAAAGACTCCGATGACGGGTTAATTTCTGTTCTGAAGACTCCACTTACTCAAAGTAAAATTGTCAAACAGGATGCTGCGATTCCGCCAGCTCCTCAGGACCCGGGCGTTCCAATTCCAGCCGATGCAGTTGAGAGCCCGTCCGTCATTCTCGAGAACGCTGTTGCTGTCCCAGTGCCAATGGCAGCAACCGACGCCTGCTGCCAACCTCGCTGCCGGAAGCGTTGCTGCAAGCCCAAACCAGTTCCTACGTTGTTCTACCTACAAGACCCCTGCGGTTGCGAGTACGAAGCTTGCGTTAAGGTGCCTGTTTGCTGCGTCGGAGAAGCACCGATCATCACCTGGAAATCAGGCGTTCTGGATCGCCAAGTTGCCAACCTTTGCTGGCCATCTTGCGGATTCGAAGCCAAGGTTATTGTCACCGGTCGTGGTAAAGTCCGTGTTCGTGATTAATCTGTAGAGATCGACTACTTACTGATAAAAATAAAAAAGGCTGCCTTTCAACAGGCAGCCTTTTTTCGTTTGTATTCCATCCGCAACAGCGAACCCATTGCGGTTGAATTGCCTAATTAGGATACCAATAAACTGGTTCAATCACTGCTGGATAAACCAAAGCAGCACGTCGCCGAACGCGACGAACAGGAACGACCGGTGCGGCATAAACTCCCATGACTGGCACGGTCGGAACGTAATAAGCTGACATCGTAGGAACGACACCGCCAACCATTGGTCCTATTGGGACTTGAGGCGCGAAGTACGCCGGAAAGCTACCCGCGATCGGAGCATATCGCCCGTGGTCACAGCCTCTACAGCCCGCAGTTGCGTAGCCCCACACTGCTGGCGAAGTTCGATAAACCTGAGCCGGAGACTGGGCGGAGCTTTCACTGCAATTCAAACAAGTGAAAGTAAACAGAAACACACTGAGCAAAAATAAAACTTTACCGGATCGCATAGAACGAGCACCCTACCGAGGAAACAAGAAATTGTACTAGGAACAAAAGCAATGTATCGTCGGTCAAGTATAGTTCGAATTCCCCCCTACTGAGACGAGATTTCCCCAAATAATGCGAAACGAAAGGTTGCGAAACGAAAGGTTGCGAAACGCCCAATTAGCCAAGCCGCGATTTACTCTGCCGTTATTTCACACAATACCACGGTAATATTGTCCCGGCCACCATTCTCCAAAGCCGCCTCCACAAGCGCATCACAACACTCCTTTAAACCATCTGATTTTAGAATGTTACAAATTTGTTCCTCGGGAACCATATCGCTGAGCCCATCCGAACACAGCAATAAACGATCCCGTGCTTCTATCTCAAGATGGACGACATCAGCTTCGATGTGGTCACGAACGGCATCAATACTGTTGACCAGCACATTCCCGAATGCTTTTGCATCCTGCGGTGCGGTCCCACGATCAACCAGCGACTGTGCCAATGTGTGATCGCGTGTGACTTGCTTCAATTTGCCATGACGTTGAATATAGGCTCGGGAGTCGCCTATATGAGAAATAATTGCATGAGGCGGAAGCAAATAAGCACCGGTCAGCGTTGTGCCCATTTGACTTTTATTCGGGTCGATCTTTGCGTGCCGGTGAAACTCATCCTGAATTCTCGTTACGTACGCATCAACTCGTTGCCGCATTTCCTGAGCATCAAAATCTTTAATTTTCATCACCCAACTCGATGCTTGGTCCGCCGCGTGCAGCGTTGATTCCAAAACGAGATGTGATGCAAAATCTCCGTGCCTAGCTCCTCCAACACCGTCAGCCACCATCAAACCATACGCATGTCCGTCCACTAGGTTAACAGCCTCCTCCTGCAGATTTGATAACAACAGCTCGCATCGGCGCGTTCTGCGAATCACAGCAAAGTGGTCCTCGTTCCGCTGACGCACTTTGCCAACATGTGTCGCTGCGACAATTTCTACGTTAAATCCTGACTCATCTTTGGCGAAGAAATTATCTGCAAAACTAGCGCCTCGCTGTTCCTTTGTTTCATCGTCCACGTCCGTCATCTTTCTCACTCCGTTACCTACAGACCACAAAATATAAAAATGAACGCTCCCAAAACACAAAACGCACCAAGGCAACCAGACAGCTTTACTCTTCAGCCAATTGAAACTCTTGCCTAGTTTACTGTTGCCCAAGGTAAACTCTTGCCAAGATGGTCTATTCTTGCAACCCGTCTACCGAAAAGCTAGTTCCGGACAGGCACGGATCAACAAGATGGGTCTCGAGAATCCGGAACAGTTCTTCTAATACCATTTCATTTGAATTAATTTTCGTATGCTTGGAAATAATTAAACGTTCAGATTCCACTCCCGGAATTCGTGCACTTTGAACTGGCACGACCTTGTCGGAATCACCAACCCCCAAAAGGTAGTAACCACACCCGATGATTGAGTTAAGCCTTACCGATTCACTAAAGTTCAGACAATTCATTTTCCTAAGTAATGGACTCTCTGGTCGCAACAAATCAATGCTGGTCGGAATTCGCCTAGTGAACTCCTCTGTAAAGGCCTCAGGATTATCTCGCAACAACTGCTCGCGAATCTCATTCATCGAACTTGGTTCATCCACCAACTTTGTTCCTAAGCGGCCAATCGGACGATTGGCCTTGGGAGATCCCCAATGTGGAGTGCCAAGGAAAACAACTCTGGAGACGGTGGGAACCGGTTGAAAATAGAACGCGTCACGAAGCGCCATTCGCGTTTCCTCTGTCGTCACCAAGCAATCCAATGGGACTTTTGAAATAGAATTCCATAACTGATCTCCACTGTAAGTAACCTGCAACTTGGCAACCAATCCGCCCATGCTGTGGCCGATTAAGATGATCTGAGAAAGTGCAGGATCTTCTCCATTGGGATCCAACTTTTTTGTGATGGCATTCAAATGGCCTCGCAAAACCGCCGCGCTCTTTAAAAACGGTTCTCCGGTTGGATACTGAAATCCCCATAGCTGGAATCGCGAAATCAATTCAGGTCGCGCACGTAATTCATTGGCAGCGTTTGACCAAGTAAATGGATCCGATAATAGACCATGCACAAAAACGACCGGAATCTTACCGGGTTGGTAAGGCTCCACTGTATACAACCCTGGCCCCTCGTCAGTCGTTCCGGGTTGTAGAAACCCTTCAAGATAGTTCTTATCACGCTTGGAAATGCGATACGCAATCGGTGCTGACAGGTCTCGCGCAACGGCAACCTCGAAACCGTCTACGTTCACCGAACGAGCACGAAGCGGATCGACAAACTCAAAAACAAAGCCGCTTGGTGATTCTTCATCGGAACGAGCACACCGTAAAACCAATGTTGCGGCAAATGCCTGCTGATCCCTGAGGAAACGCTCACCTTCCAAGCGTTTATTAATTACGACAACCGGAACCCCAATTCCGCTGCAGCGGTAATCATGATTAAGCTTTTTGCTAACCTCAGTAGTCGCGGGAATTACCAAATCAAAATCCTGCGGGTCCCACGTAAACCCACGGTACAAAATAGGAATCCAATCACTGCTCGACGGACTCACCAACAACTGACCAGACTGCGGTTTAAACAGCTCATACTTCTGACCGCTATCGATAATTCTTCGAAGACATTGATTGTAAATCTTTGCCGACGCGCCATCTCCCCCATCGCTCGCGACAGCCTCTGCTGCCACCATTGGCCAGATCGTTTGGGCAGCACATACATACTGTGCTATGCACCCCGCATCCTTATCCCGATCCAGCCTACAACCATCGCGGTAAAGTGTTCTGGCGATCTCTACTTGCGATGCATCCGGCACACCTGAAGCGTTTTGTGAGTCAAAAACGGGAACCGCGCGAACACAATCCAGACCGCCGAAACGGCATCCCGCCAAGCCACCAATCACGCAGATTAGAATGCAAATTCCGAATTGTGCGATTTTTTGCATGTCGAGTATTCCGAAACTTTCGAACGATAGAAACCTATCGCTTCCTCTCGTTTATCGGATTCAGCTACCCATGACTTCATTACGACGCCAACCTTCGTCAATTCCGCTGCCGACGTTGCAGGCACACGGCAGATCATAATATTTGCAGTCTTTCTCAAAGATTTGAGTTGACAAAAAAAGGGAGCCGGACAACCGACCCCCTTTGATTTTCAAAATCACCGCCGAAACCAATTCCGTTCAGATAAACTGGATTTGCGCCGATCAAAATTATTTTTCATCTTCACCATCTTGGAGGCGTACCAAACCACGCTCTTCTTGACGGTTATCACCGCGATGCACCATCACGGTCAATACATCTTCTGTCAAATTATAGAGGCCGGCTTCAATCAAGATGTCACCTTTGCCAACGAGTTTGAATGCGACGCGTTGTGTCTCCTTATCAACGCTACCTTTGACCTGAATAACTTCATCAGTCAAACCAACCGATAGGTTTCCGCGAATCATTCCATCTTTGTTAAGGGCTAGTTGCAACGTCAAATCAGATTTCGTTTGCCCAGGAGTAACTACCGCAAAGACGCCTAAAGGCATCCAATCGTCAGCGTCCTCGGTATTGTCTATTTCTGAATAGTCGTCTGCAATCTTCACAGCTTGATTGTAATACTCTTCTTCTGTCGCGATCGGATCTTCACCAATGTAGACATTCCCATTTTCGACATAGATCCCATCATTACCATATTGATAAGACACCGGTGCTTCATTGCATCCACAATACCCTGAGGCATACCCATAAGACGGTGTTAACCACCAAGCTGCGGTTGCGATCCCCGCCGCATACCACGCGCCTGGATAACGAGCGTACCAGCGGGGATTGTAGTAGGAGTGATATCCTCCGAAACTTGTTCGAACTGCAACCGCCTGACCATAGCTTCTTACGATTCCGTTATACCCAGAAGCGTAAGCACCCGTGGCGTAAACATTTCCACCGGGGCCGGCCACATACCGAGCAGCTCCTGCCCGTCCGTAAGTGTTGTACCCATCAGTGGCTCGCGTGCCACCAACTCTAACGCCACGCGCATTTCCATTGGCATCCCGAACACCGGCTGAACCGCCGCGTTGGACGATCGTATTTGTTCCATCGGTCGCCATTCTTCCACCGCGAGCAGCATACCCCCCTGAGCCATCCACATTGGATTGCCCGCGAACCGAGCCTGCCCCGGCAACTGTCGAATTACCATCAGTCCCGATGTAGCCGCCAGCAGCTCCACCACGAACATTCCCTTGAGCGTCTCGAGCTCCGCCTACAACGGTTCTTGAACCGGCAATCGATTCGCCATCGGTAGCGACCCGCGAACCGCCTCGAACGCCAGCCGCGGAGCCATCCGTATTCTTTCCACCCGCGTAACCTCCACGTCCAGCAACCGCGTTGGTACCGTCTGAAGCTGCCCCTGCAGATCCACCGACAACGCGCTTATTACCCTGAGCATCGGTAACCACAATCCCTCCGGCAGCGCCGCCATAATTGACGCCGCCACTGGTAGTCCCGCTTCCGCTTCCTCTATACGAATCGACCGTGTAGTTCTCACCCTGGTAAGTTTTTCCGTTGTAGTCATTGGGAGCCGTATTGCCGCCACTGCGCTGACGATCTCCGGATTTCTTGGGCATATTTAAAAAGTCATCTAACTGATTCTGCGAGGGTCTATCGAATTGTTTGTTTGCTCGACTAGCTCCGCCATTATTAAAATTCCCGTTAGGCCGCGTCTGATTGAGAGAACGCGGTTCACTTCGCCGATTGCCCGTATTAATACCGCTGGAGGAAAAACTATTCGGCATCGAAAAGGAACGCGTATTACTACTTGGCTGACGATTATTCGAATTGCCCAACGAAGACCCGCCAAAAGACTGGTTGCCCCCCCGATTGAAGTCTGAACTTCGTGACGATCGATTCATGCCGCCACCAGACGGAGTACGCGAACCGCCGGACGAGAAGCTTCGACCTCCACCGCCACCACCACGCCGTTGAGCGTGAGCGTCGGCAGCAAATGCGACCGTTGTCAGCAACACCACAACTGCCAAACTTAAAAACTTCATTTTTCTAGATCCAAAAAAGATTTCTAACATAGCTTCATTCATCCCCAACTAAGTTGGGCTTTACTTTCTTTTTACGATTACCGGCTGAGTATCAGGTAATGTGACGCCGTTAAGCCTGCGACCAGTGGAAGAAAACTCCAATCTGGAGTCATCAATGATTTTGTAAATATTTCGAGCGGTAGCAATGCCCCCGTCGGCCATTTGCAATTCCATTTCGACCGCCCATTTATTTTCTTCAACCTGTTTCCAAACGCCAGTCCCAAAACCACCCTTGGAATCAAAAACCCAAGACCGAATACTCCCCAGCTTTGCGTCCCACAAGATCACCTGGGTTGCTTGCTCTCGAAGACCCTGCTCATCAAACATTTGGAAAGAACGGCGAATGGAATGATCCCCCATCGTCCAGCTCGCATTTGTCTCTACGCTAATCCCACCAGAAACCTCGTCTCGCCAATCACCAATCAACCAGCTCAAAGATTCCAATCGGGAGACCTTTTCAGGAGCTACCGGTACTCGTGTCGCACGGACAGAATCAATTTTCCAACCTTCGTCCATTTTCACATGCACTACCGAATAAGGTGTCTGCCGCTCGCTCTCTGGAGATTTGATAACGGCCACGCCCTCTTCCACCGCAACATTTGGAGTGACTAACCGAATCGAAACTTCATTTAACGCGACGGTTGTCCCCGGGGGTTCCTCAGCAAACGACTGTTTTATCGCGGCAGCAATATTCTCACGACCGCTAACTCGCTCGCCGTTCTTTTGGGTCCATTGCCCCCGGCGGCTCCAATAACTTGCAGCACGCTCCGCGTCACGCTGATTCATCGCATCTAAATAACCAGCGATGGCGTCCTCAATTGCAAGGTATTCAAAACGAGGACGCTCGGAAACCGGCAAAACTCTTTTCACAGATGACTTTTCGCGGGCCTGATCTTGACGCGAAGAACCAGCCTCCTGACCAATCCCAATCGAAACATGAGAGGAAATCAGGACGAAAGCAATCAAACAGCGGAAGCGAATCATTAATATAAATCCAAATCTGAGAAATCGATTGAGCCTTTGACTCACTGAGCCTCTACTCAGGTCTTGTCGTGCCCAGCTTGTCAAACAATTTGAGGCATTGCCAACGTCTGGAGGAGCCGACTATGGATTATAAGACAGCAGAATTCGAAGTCGATCACTAATTCTTTCGGAGTTAGAGATTTACTTCGACCCGTCAGAATTTAATGACTTTTCCGATCGTCCGGATTGAGGTTTGACCCTAGACAAACACGTCAGTTGGCCCGCTATTGCAAAACCGTTTTAGTAATTGAACAGCGAGTCTCAATCATTCTTCGCACGCAATTTTTGATCCACGAATTTCCTGTCAAGCTTTTCTCGCTCAATCGCTCCTGCTAAATTAATAATACGCCGTAGCCCTCAATTAGTGACCAGCATCTCCGACTGCTCCCATGACTGACGACACCGACAATTTCCCGCCCCGCATTCTGATTGTCGATGATCAGCAGTCAATGTGCGAAATGTTGGTTGACACACTTACCCCCAATGGTTTCGACGTTGAATGGAAAACGAAAGCCACCGAGGCGATCGAGCTTTTAAAAGATCAAGTGTTTGATGTCGTCTTAACCGATTTAAAAATGCCCGACATGAACGGGATCGAATTTTGCCAAGAGATTAATCGCAACCACCCCGAAGTTCCTGTAGTCGTAATGACCGCCTTCGGCAGCTTCGAGGCGGCTGTGTCTGCCATCCGAGCGGGCGCCTTCGACTTTGTAACCAAACCATTGGAAATGGATCTTCTAGACATCGCGCTTGCGCGGGCGGTCAAGCAGTCTCGCTTACAGCAACAGGTTCGCCGATTAAAAACCTCTCTCGACATTGGAGTCTCGTTTGGGGAATTAATCGGCAAGAGTCCCGCGATGCGGAACCTTTACAAACAACTGTCTCAAGTCGCTGCAGTCGACACTACTGTGCTAATCACCGGCGAAAGTGGTTCCGGCAAAGAACTCGCAGCCCACTCGGTGCACCAACATAGCAAACGCAGAGACAAACCCTTTGTTGCAATCAACTGTGCTGCACTCCCAGAATCGCTGATGGAAAGCGAGCTGTTTGGCCATGTCGCAGGAGCCTTTACCGGAGCCGATCAAGATCATGATGGATTATTAGTACGGGCAAACGGTGGAACTTTATTTCTCGACGAAATAGGTGAAATGTCGCCTTCGATGCAACCCAAACTGCTGCGAGCGCTCGAGGCGAATTGCGTCCGTCCCGTTGGAGGAATAGATGAAATCCCCTTCGACGCCCGACTCGTTGCAGCCACCAATCGTGACCTTGAAACTGCCGTCGAAGCTGGTACTTTTCGTGAAGACTTATTTTATCGAATTAATGTTGTCCCGATCCACCTGCCTCCACTTCGGCAGAGAAGTAGCGACATCCTGATTCTTGCTCAATTCTTTGTAAAACTATTCAGTGAAAAATCCGAAGTTGAAATCAAGGAAATCACTGAGACTGTGGCCCAGCGACTCCTCGATTACCAATGGCCGGGAAATGTCCGTGAACTTAGAAATGCCATGGAAAGAGCGGTCACGCTTTCCGATGGGAAAAAATTGCGGATCGAAGATCTGCCAGAATCAATTCGCAACTACCAATCCAGAACGATGGTCATTGCCAGCGATAAACCGGAAGAACTTCGGTCGCTCGAGGAAGTTGAGAAACGATACATTTTACACGTTCTTGACACGGTGGACGGCAATCGAACTCTCGCCTCAAAAATCCTTGGACTTGACCGAAAGACGCTGTATCGCAAACTGATTCGCTACGAACAAACAGGTTCCGAACAGCCCACCGAATAGCCCCTCAAGCTTGACGAGTTAAACCGGGAAGTAAAATCCGAAACTCGGAACCTTTCCCGTGCTCACTGCTGACTTCAATTCGACCTTGTTGCTCCTGAACCATATTATAAGCCAGCGACAAACCAAGCCCGGTACCATCACCGACATCCTTCGTTGTAAAAAATGGTTCAAAAATAGCCTCTAGATTCTCTTCAGGAATCCCCGCCCCTTCATCTCTCACTGCTATTTCCCATTCAAACAACGAGCAATCATTCTCTATGGCCTTCTCTGGTTGAAATCGACTCAGCGACACAAACAGCGTCCCTCCCGGTTCCATCGCTTGAATTCCATTGACCATTACATTGGTCAAGACTTGACGGATTTGCCCACCGTCCAAATGAGCAAGTGCTCGTGTATCTGCCAAAGCAGATTCGATCGAAACCCCATTTCTTTCGGCAACGGTCGTCAACAACTTTGTCACCTGGATCAAAATCTCATTTAGATCGATCTCAGTCTTTTCAACAGGCAATTGTCTCGAAAAATCCAAGACTTGCCGAATCATTTCTGTGATCCGGTCGGTTTCCGACTGGATTGTTTCTGCATTTTGCCTAACTTTTTCAGGTGATAAATTTCCTTTCGCAATAAGTGCAGCTCGCCCGGACACAACGCTGAGAGGCGTACCGATTTCGTGGGCGATACTGGCGGCCATACGCCCTACAGTTTTCAGTCGATCTGCATGGCGTAATTGTTGCGTAACCAGCAGCTTATCACGGGTCTCCTTCTCAATTGCAGATTTTTGAGTCTCCAAATGCGAAGACATCTCGTTGATCGATTCCGCGAGCTGCGAAAACTCATCTTTACCGCTTAACTTAACCCGACAACGGTAGTCTCCCTCGCCAATACGCTTTGTCGCGGCAGTCAATTTTTCCAAAGGATTGGCCACCAACCTCACTCCGGCAAACCAAACCACAAGAATCGAAACGATGGCCAGTAGCCCGACAACCAACAAAAATTCAATCAGTTTGCTCATCGTTTCTCGATCATAGTCAGCCAGCGACCTCGTGAATTCAAGGCCTCCGACCCGCGGAATTCCAAGATCAACCGGATAGTAGGTATGCAATAGATGTCCACCGTCGCCAGCGGTCGAAACAAAAGAGGTAATCTCTTTACGCGTGACTACTGTGGAAAAATCCGCTGTTGCAGACGGACGTGTCGTCGATGTGACTGACTCCTCAAACCAAACCCACCTCGCAATTGGCGAAGCTCCTTCGGAAGTCAAGGTTGCCCGCATCGCCTCCACCCCTCCCAATCGCCACGCATCTAAAATTGAGCGTTCCATTTGAGACGCCATTTTTGAGGCGTAGGCTTCGTGATCCCGCTTGATTTTAGAAATCGCAATCTGTGCAGCAAAATAATTGGATGCGGCAAGAACAGCGATCACGGCAATCACTGAAACAAGCGAGAGTTTTGCAGCCAGTTTCATTTCAGAGATCTCGCGTTGGAAGCAACTACCGAATTAACGTTCACCCCTTCAGTATAAACCAAAACAATGATTTGTTGATGAGGTGAACCATGGGGCATGCTTGGACACCGCGGCATTTTGCCCCGTCCCAAATACGACGATTTACGCATTCAGGCAATTTAAGTTTCGATAATCGCCGGTAATTTTAAGGAAGATCACCAGGTTTTCAAAAGTCTATCTCACGAACCTAGTTTTGGCACGAAGTGTGCTTATCTGATCTTGTCGCCAATGAATTTCCATAAGGATCAGTGCCCATGCTTGATACAGATCAGCGCGGACCTGACCCTGACGCAATTCGCTGAGGAGAGATTCAAATTTCTTCCAACAGCAGTTGCCATTGATCTTCAAAATAAAAAACGGCATGCAGGTTTGCAATTCGGCAAATCTGCGAAATCTATTTAGGGAGAAAAACATGAGAATAGCCAGAAGCACACGAATGGGTTGCATTGCATGCATGGTAACCGCATTCTTGCTTAGCACGGTAGCGATTGGGCATGCATCGACAGTTCCGGAAGTTGGAACTACAAAAAACACGCTGACTCCATCGGTCACATTCACTGCGCCACCGCTCAAAAATCTTACTGATAGCGAAGTAAAAAATGCAATTCAGTCGGCGAAAAATCTGTCTCAAGCATTCCGGCATATTTCAAATCAACTTCTTCCCTCTGTCGTAGCAATCGAGAACAGGACAGAAAATCCGCGGACCACAGGGCAAACACCTAATGGGATGCCCTCCAGAGGAGGTGTTGGCTCCGGTGTAATCATCGATCCAAGTGGCTGGATTATGACAAATAACCACGTAGTCGCCGGCGCAGGCTCGATTGTCGTTCGGTTGCATGACGGGCGCGAATTCATGGCCGAGCAGGTTATGACCGACCCCAAAACCGATATCGCCATTGTTCGAATTCCAAACGCGAAAAATCTAACTGCTGCCAAAATAGGAAATAGCAACGGTTCGTATGTCGGGGATTGGGTTTTAGCTTTGGGACAACCCTTCGGACTCGAGAGCACCGTTACAGCTGGGATTATCAGCGCGAAAGGACGCGGGATCGGATTATCAGACAGTGAAAATCACATCCAAACTGATGCGGCGATCAACCCCGGCAATAGCGGTGGACCCATGGTCAACCTCGATGGCGAAGTAATCGGCATCAACACCGCAATCTCCTCCAGCAGCGGCGGAAGTGACGGCGTCGGGTTTGCGGTTCCCATCAACTTAGCAAACTGGGTTGCCAACCAGTTAATTGATCACGGAAGTGTTCAACGAGCTTTTCTTGGAGTCGGAATTCAACCAATCACTCAGAAATTGGCTGACCATTTCAATGTACCGCCCAAGCAAGGTCTATTAATAACCCATGTCCTTCCAGAGTCTCCGGCAGCCAACGCTGGTGTTCGCACCGGCGACATTCTTTTGAAATTTGCAGAGGCTCGCGTCTCCGCGCCCAATGAATTTCAAACATTTGTCGAAAGAGCAAAAATTGGACAAACCTATCAACTGACCATCAATCGAAATGGAACGCTTCAAAACCTTAACTGCGTGCCTCAATCGCAACCCAACCGCCCTGACGAAAGCGGTGGAAAGCAAATCAATACGAGTCACTCAAATCGAACTTCCTCAGGAAGATTGGGAATTCGAGTTGGAGATTTCGATTCAACTGTCGCAAGAAAGATGGGAATTGACGCCTCAGAAGGTGTCTTGATCTTAGCCATTCAACCGGGGGGCCAAGCACACCGTGCAGGCCTGGTACCCGGCATGATCTTGACTGAGGTCAATCACAACAAAATCGAATCGCTGAGTCAATTCAACCAATTAATGTCCGAGCTAAATTTAGACGAAAGCTTGCTTTTCTTGACCAAGAGTCAAAACGGATCACAATTCGTCGTAATTGACAGCTAGACGCTTGGATTTTCTCAGTCGGCTCCCATCTTTGGGAGCCATTTTTTTTGCGCTAAATACAATTATGAAAGGATCTTCTCAAAGAATTCCCTCCCAAACGTTTTCTGTGAATTATCCAATTAAAGCCTCCTATCGTTGGAAGCGACAAAATTTTTCCGAGCAAACCCAAGCCAGTAAACCCGTAATGCAATTGCTGACTTTAAACCGTCCGCTGATTCAGATAAAATCATAAGTGCCGTGGCATTTACTTTTTGAAAACAATTTTCTCAATTCGTTTTTGCCATAACTCGATGAATCACCAACAACTCAGATTAATCTGACACAACCTACTGAAAGCCCTCCCATGAAATTAACTCAGTTTATCACCGGCCTCCTTTTGATCGGATCGATCTCGGGGACGATGCTTACTCCTCAATCGCTGAATGCCGAAGAAACTCGCGCTCCGATAACAGTCAACGAATCTGAGATTCGGGAATGCGCAAAAACTTTTGCCAACGCATTCAACTCGGGTGATGCCAAAGCAATCGCTGCCCAATGGACCATGGATGGCGACTACACCAACGAGGCAGGAATTGAATTCAATGGGCGGGAAGCGATCGAGAAAGAATACACCAACTTTTTCAAGCAATACCCCGGGGTCAAAATCAAGATTGACATCGAGGAAATTAAAATGCTTTCGGAAACCAGCGCTATCGAAGAAGGCACTGCAACGCTTGGAGAATTTGCTCCTGTTGAGTGCCACTACGTTTTGATCCATGTCAAGAAAAACGGCAAGTGGCTGATCGCCTCCGCACGTGACATGAGGATCGAGGCAAAATCAAATTTCGAACGCTTTAGTGAGCTTGAGAAGTTGATTGGCACGTGGAGCCACGAAACCAGTGCAGGAAAAATTGAAACAACCTACCGCTGGATTGCCAACAAAAAGTTTATCGAAAGAGACTTTTCAGTTTCAATTGATGGGAAAACAACATTGTCGGGTACTCAAATCATCGGTTGGGAACCGTCCAGCCAACAAATCACATCTTGGTTATTTGATTCCACTGGCGGCAACGGAGTCGCTACCTGGACTCCCACTGAAAAGGGATGGATGATTCAATCCAGTGGCGTCACGAGTGACGGTACCGCGACGGCTGCGACCAATTATTGGAATTTTTCAAATGACGATACGATCACATGGAATTCAACGAATCGAATCATGGGAAATGAACCGCTCGCAGAAGCCGCTGAACTAACTCTCAAGCGAAATAAGTAACCCCTCGTCACCCCACAACAATAACTACACACCGTCCACTGACTGGAATTAACATGATCAAACGTACCTTAACCCTGACTGCCATACTTATCGCCTTTGCCTTGCTTCAGCACAACGAATGCGCTGCACACGGATTTGGCGGATACCACAATGCAGCTATCCGAGCCGCTGCCGTTAACCGAGCTGCGACACTCAATCGCGGCATCAACATCGGCGTCAATGCGGCTCCGTACCGCCGCTACGCTTACCCTCGCTACCCAGCTCCACTTCCAATTGCGCCTTACTACCCGGCCTATAACCCAAGCGTTCCGTTCCCCGACATGCCGGGACCGGGGCCAGCTAATTTGGATAAGCTTGTCGGTAAACCTGCAGCTCCCAAAGACTCGAGAGCCAGTTCACTTGATTCGCTAGATGCTGCACTAAAGCAAATGAGCTTGCCTTCAGACGCCGGCCTGCCTGCCGCTCCAGCTAAGTAAGCTCGGTAATCTTTAAAACGACTTAACTCGAGGCCTCAAAATGAGGTCTCGTTTTTTATGCGCAACGCCTTAATTAACGCAACTCAAAACGCGACGATCAAAATTAGTTATTGATCTTTTTGAAGAACTTCCAACCCCTCCGAGAGAGCCTCCACCATCGAATCAATTTCTGATTCACTCAACACAGTTGAAAGCGCTGCCGAGCAGGTGTTGATCATCATGAAGCCACGTTCATAGAGAAAATTAACAAGAAATTCAATTTGCTTATTTTCCGAGGCATCCGAATACGTCTCTCTGTACCCTGTTGGAGCTTCCGATTTTAAGTGAACACGGAACATCGAACCGGCGCCTGTTACGCAGGCATTGGCTCCAACGGCTTCGATTGCCTCAGCGATTTTCAGACGCGAATAATCACCAAGCTGGTTGAGCCGATCTACCGCCTCGCGATCAAACAACTCCATTGCCACCCGCCCTGCCGTCATCGTCACAGGATTCGCAGAGAACGTTCCAGAAAATGGAAATGGTAGTCGATCCCGCGTTGGATCAAGAACAGACATGAACTCATCTTTACCAGCCAACCCACCTACCGGAAAACCACCGCCAATTATTTTACCCAACGCAGTTAAATCCGGTTCAACGTCATACCAGTCCTGAGCGCCTCCCCACCCCATCCGAAAAGTAATCACTTCATCGAGTAAAAAGATACAATCGTGATCGAGTGTCCATTGTCGAATCGCTTGCATATACTCCTGGCTCGCCGGAATTAAACCAACGCGGTGGGGCAAAGGATCAATCAATACGCAAGCCAATTCATTTGCATGCTGATCTAATAATTCGAGTGTTTGGCTAATATTATTAAACGGAAATACAATAACGTCATCGAGTGCAGCTTGAGGAGTCCCCTCGACAACCGGAACACTTTGGGGAGATGCGACACTGCCCCAATTCTTTGGATTAGATTTCTGACTGACCTCTGCATAGTCATAAGTTCCATGATAGGCACCCTCCGATTTGGCAATTTTAGGCCGTCCTGTAATTGCTCTGGCAGCCTTAATCCCCGCCATCACCGCCTCGGTTCCCGAATTCATAAATCGGATTTTTTCAAAGCCCTGATTGCGATCACAGATGTGCTGCGCGAATCGAAGCTCAGCCTCGGTAGCCATCGTAAACGCGGTACCTTGCTGAAGTTGACGAGTGACCGCCTCGACGACGACTGGATGGGCATGACCGTGAATTAAAGACGCCATGTTGTTCGCAAAATCAACACGAGTTACACCATCGAGATCTGTAACCCTGCACCCCTTTCCAAAATCAACATAATCAGGATTAGGCCTGCGGAAAATTGTATTTCGACTAATCCCGCCGGGGAGTACCTGAAGAGCTTCTTTGTACAAGGCCTGGCTTTTTGTCTGCGGTTTCATTCTTCTTATCAATCGAAAAACAACTCAAATTTAAAGTTACTCAACTCGCCACTAGTAAACCGGTTTCCCCGTTGTGCTTGCAAACAAACCGGCCTCATCGAAGATAATGCGATCCTCGTAATCATTGAACCAAATCGCTTCCGGATTCCGCCCAACAATTGCAATTTTCCCGCGATACTTTGCGTCGGCGGCTCCCCGGTACAGCTTAAAAATCAAGACACCATTTTCACCATGAGGAACGTCCATCGGTTCGTCGGTCACCGCACAGACTTCAGTCTTACCTTTGTAATGAGTGATCGATAGTTTGGCATGCGCTTCGATCCCCGAAAGCCCCTTTTGAGATTCATTGAGAATTCTCCAAGCCTCCTCAATCGTTAGATTAAAAGCCCGATGGCCGACGATGTCGCGTCCGCAATAAAACCTTGAATTCTCAATCCCATTACGCTTTAACTCACGCTGTAAAATTCGCAGGGCATCAGGATTATCATTAATTCCTTTAATGATCGGCGACTGATTATCAATGTTCACCCAGTTGCGACTTTTAAGTCGTTTAACTGAACGGCGTGTGTTGTCCAACCAGACCAACCCGCCACTTTGATCAGTAACATACTCACCCTCGGAGTTTTTCTTAAGAAACTCATCGGGATGATTAAAATGAACGACAAATCGCAGATTGACGCCGGGATAGGCCTCGTGAAATCCGTCTAACATTTTGAAAAACGAATCATCGAATCGGTCGGGAAAAAAGGCTAGTTCCTTAGTTCCAATGCGGATATTCTCGACCCCGGCATCGGCCAAAGATGCCCACCAATTGCCAATAATTTTGTTACTAAGCACCATTGGATCGCCACCGGACATCAAAATCTCTCTCAGCTTCTCACGACCAGTCTCCGGATGCTTACCACCGTTAGCCTCCACTGCTTGATTGTGAGCAATGATGTAGCTACAGATTTCATCAACTTTCGCGAGTCCCTTGGGAGCCATAGCACCATCGGGTCGAGACACCTCTTTCTTCGCAATGAGCTCCTCGCGGTAACAAAATCTACAATGTGCGGAACACGTTGACGCAACATAAATCAGCCCAATTTCATACTTGTGTAACAAGCCTTCCACTGGACTGTAATCCATTTGCTTGCCCGGATCTTGTGAACCCGCAAGATCAAAGGTCTCGGCAGGACTCGCTTTGATTAACTGCTGAATCGCAGCACTGTTCCTAGCCTGTTCAAAATAATGCCGGGTAATCTTAACGGGCATGCGGGATTCAATATCTCTCTCTGTTCCTTTGATTTCCACCAGCGCTGCTAACTCATCTTCGCTATAAAAACCCTGCATCTCCGGGGCAACAGATTTGTCAATGAATTTTTTTAAACCCGATGTGATCTGGCGATCGTACTTCGCTTTTTCGATAGAGCTAACAAAAGACTGAGCTTTTTCTGAAGCGGTAAAATTAGAAATCGTTGACATGGGAGGATTCCATCGAAATAAGAATTCAAACCTGAGATTATAAAAAGGAGCGGTCGCAGACCGGTTCCCTGTTCCGTCATGTTAGCCTTCGGCTCGCGACAATCAACCCGAACCTCTCGATCCGTCAGTTCAAAAAAAAACTCGGAATGGCTAATCTCAAAGTCGTTCACAAAATCGCTTAAAAGATGGGGGTTTTGATACTTTTTCAAAAAAAGAATCATTCACCAATCGCTATCATTCGAGTGAACAATCCAGATAGTAGACGTTGCGTTCCAGCGAACCAATTTTCAAACAGTTTTTGAAATCTAATTCAGCTGATTCGCGAACGAAAAAGGCTTCGCGGACCAAAAATTTCGCCATCAAAAGAAGACAACCGACACTCAATTATTTTGCCATGTTGAAAATAACGAAAGCGGCGATGATGGCGAGAGCTCCAGCTAGGATCGCCATTAAGATTTTCACCCAACTGTAGGGACGTTGCCCCTGAATCTCACCAGTCACCGCATTAACAAAAATCCGATACGGTTTATTTTTAAACCGATAAGTCATGAGATAAACTGGCAGCAATAGGTGTTTGTAGGTAACCGCGTCGTACCGCGATTTGACCGAATGAACACGTTGCTTATCTCCACCAATGCGTCCTCGAACGTCGGAAAGAATTGCGTTATCAATTCGCTTCTTCCCCTGTTCGAATCCACGATCTAATTCAATATCGTAAGTCCGCGCTAAATATCCAGCGAGATATTGCTGGGTGAAGGGCACACATTCGGTCAGCGGCCAGGGTTCCAGAGCAATGATGTAGCTTTCAGGAAAACCTTGACTGGCAACCACCAATACATCATCAAAAAAACGTTGAAATCTTCCCGACGCAGGATACCAGCGGGTGCGAGTCTCGGTTCGCTTGTTCTTACCCGTCCCTACACGGACCGTATAGTTTTCCCCACGCTCCCCCGAGTAAGAATTAAACGTGAGGGAGTCGAAAGTCCAATAAGGAAGGTAAACCCCGTTAAATTTTCCCTGGGCACCTCGCTTTTTAAAATCTCCCGGTGCAAACCACCTCGACTTCACCCAATCTTTCAGCTTCCCCTGCACGGTAGTGCGTTCGACCAGGAACGGCAAAACACCGTCGACGGGAACACGTTTAGTCGCGGTATGTACGTTTTCGCGTTGAATTGGCGAACCGCAATAAGGACATTCAGTACTGGTCAACGTCCCCGTGAAAACAACGACACCGCTGCAAGAATCGCAGCGAACTTCACTACAACCGCTCGCCCCTTCAGTCTCACTTGCCTTTGCCTGCTCATCTAATTCGCGAAACTCAACAATGCGTTCAAGCATGGCGTGAAAATCTTGCTCCACCACCTCGCTGTCTTCCGCAAGTTCAACGTCCTTCTCAAATCCGCAGAACGGGCACTTCAGTTTTTGCTCACCGATATGGAACTCAAAATCCGCTCCACAGCTATCGCATGGGAAAATTCGGGCCTTCCCCTCATCCGTCGTCGCGCCGACAATGTCGCTGCGTCCAAGGAGTTCCTCGACTTCAGATTCCGGAGATTCCATATCGCTTTCGCTCGACTTAACTAGACCCAAAACGAGGTTCTAAGAATTCAATCGTGACCCACTAAAAATCGTCTTCGCCGCAGCAGATTTGTGGTTGCAAATCAGCTGCCGGCGACGATTATGATTTTAATTAACTAGGCGGTGGGGGAGGGGGGACGGCACCAAAGTGACCTGACAATTGGGGGACTTGCCCCGCAGTCATCCACTGCCCTAGGGACGGTGACCAAACATTGGTTGACGCAAGAACACCTCCACTTTGGATCATTTGAACCAACTGGGCGTCATTATAAGGCCCTTGCGACTGACCATTAACTGAGATGTGCCACGTCGCCTGCGGCGGCGCGGGAGGCGCAGACAAGCCAGGTGACTGGACCATTTGGTTAGCCATCGCGAAACCCATTCCAAGCCCCATCCCATCGGCAGCACCACCGCCTGCAGGATTATCAGCAGCGGCCATCATTGCATTGCCCATCTGGAACTGCTGGAACCGGTTCATATCACCAATCACGCCCATACTACTGCGTGTATCAATTGCTTTTTCAACTTCCTCAGGCAAGGAAATATTGACGATGTTCAACTGCGGGATATCGAGTCCATACTCATCGTCGACTCGCTCAACAACCGCTTTGCGAAGTTGCTCGGAGAAATCACCGTAATGACTTGCCAAATCGAGAGCGGCCACTTTTGATTCACCTAATAAATCTGCCAAGGCAGTAATCAAAATCGACCGCATCAGTTCACTGATCTCATCAGCTTCAAATGACGAATCTGTTCCAATCAATTCCCTCAACAACGCCTTGGGATCCTCTGCTCGCAGAGAATAAGTTCCAAACGCACGTAATCGAATCGGACCGAAATCCGGATCGCGGAACATAATTGGATTGGGGGTTCCCCACTTCAAATCAGTAATCTGACGGGTACTGACGAAGTAAACCTCTGAACGGAACGGGCTATTAAAACCGTGCTTCCAGCCCATGATCGTACTGAGAATTGGAATGTTGTCAGTGGTTAATTTGTAGTTTCCGGGTTCGAATACGTCAGCAATTTCACCTCGGTGGACAAGAATTGCCATCTGACCGGGACGAACGATAAGCTCGGCACCATTCTTAATTTCATTCTGGTACCGCGGAAAACGCCACGCAATTGTGTGCCGCGAATCGTCAATCCATTCAATAATGTCGACGAGTTCATTTCGCAGCTTGTCAAACAAGCCCATTTACTGACTCCTGGAAGAAGAGATTCAAAAGCAAGTCGCAGGTAGATTACTGCGATCGTCCAAGTATACCACTGCGGTTAAACCCGTCAAATACGGGACGTCTGCACTCGGCCCCGCCACACGCAGCTTTACCATCCAGAAACACTGGATTTAATTAACCCAGCGTCGTCCTTGTGGTTAATTACGAGCCCAAGTGCTGCTCGACACCAATACTTGCCGCCCATTACCGCCTAGACACATTGAGAAATTAGGAAGGTTACTAAATCTGAACCCACCGAAATAAAACCGACATTCCCTGACCACCACCGACACACAACGTCGCAATGCCCAATGCTCCCACCTGACCTTGCTGTTTCAACCGATCATGAAGTGTCATCACCAGCCTTAATCCACTCGCACCCAAAGGGTGCCCTAACGCCAATGCACCACCCCATGTATTGACCCGCTCCATTGGAATCTCGAGATCCGCCATGGAAGCTAAGACCTGTATCGCGAAAGCCTCATTGATTTCAAACGCCGAAACTTCTTTCGCGGTAATACAATTCCGCTCGAATATTTTTCGGGTCGCCGGCACCGGCCCAAGCCCCATTAACTCGGGTGACACATGCCCGTATTGGACATCGACAATCTCTAGCCCAGCCGAAATCCCAAGCGACCTCGCACACGCTTCTTCTACCACCCACCCACTGGTCGCTCCATCAGTCAGCGGCGAGGACGTCGCAGCTGTTACAGTGCCCCCGTCATTAAACGCGGGCGGTAAACTCGCGATTTTCTCCCGATTCACAGGGTATCTAACAAATTCATCGCCACTAATTAAAAAAGGATGCAATTGTTCCACATAAGCCCCACTCTGATGCGCCTCATGAGCAAGCGTGTGACTTCGTTCTGCAAAATCTTCTTGTGATACGCGGTCGAACTGAGGATATTTCGCAGCCACCTGCTCAGCGGTTTGACCGTTCGGGATATAGGCGTGCTCATTAACAGCCTTAATGCTTTCGGACTCCGAAAAATTTGCTCCGCGGCGTGGAATCCGGCTCATCGACTCAATACCCGCTGTCAAAAACTTTGTGCCCCACGAAGCTTTCACACGCGCTGCTGCCACTGCAACCGCCTCCAGACTACTCGCACAAAGTCGATTCACCACCATTCCCGGCACTTCCAACCCGGCCCCTAACGCCGCCAAGCGACCGACATTGTAACCCTGCTCATGCTCGGGATAAGCACAACCAACAATCAAATCCTCTGCCCCTGAATTCCACAATTCGGGAGAGCGACTCGCCTGAGCATTCAACATCTCAACCAACAAATCATCCGCTCGGACATCCCGGTAAGCACCTTTAAAAGAGCGTCCGAAGGGAGTTCTAAGTCCCGAAGTAAAAATCGCCTTGGGCATTTCATTATCACAAAGTAAAACAAATTGAATCTGTAAAAATTGACGACCGCTCTTCAGCAACCAACCGTTTCCGAAATAGCAAAAGACAGGAACCGAAAACACTCACGTCACTTTGCCGATAAAAGCAAACCGTCGGGCATTCCAAGTTGCTCTTCTGTCACACCAGGAGCAAGTTTTTCGACCTGAAATGATTCGCCCGTTGGCGTAAAGACGCCTAAGTCGGTGACAATCTTGTGAACCACTCCCTTGCCGGTGAGAGGAAGAGTACACCGATGCAGCAACTTCAATTCCCCTCGTTTTGAAAAATGGGTCAACATTACAATGACTAATTTGGCACCATGAACAAGGTCCATCGCGCCTCCCATTCCCGTCACCTTTTTCCCCGGAATCATCCAGTTTGCAAGACTTCCTTCTGCATCGACTTGCATTCCGCCAAGTACACAAACATCTATGTGCCCTCCACGAATCATTCCAAAACTCATCGAACTGTCAAAATAACTGGCTCCTTTTTTAACCGAAATCGTTTCTTTACCAGCATTGATCAATGTGGCTGAAACCGTTTGAGGAGTGGGGCGGCCAGCGACACCCAACACCCCGTTCTCTGAGTGAATCCAAATTCCCTTTTCCGGTGGAATCCGTTGAGCGACAAGCGTTGGGATTCCAATTCCAAGATTCAAACTCGAACCGTCGCTTAACATCTCGATCACTTGATCGACCATTTCATTCTTAGACCAATGATTTTTCGAAACAGACACGCCTGACTCCCCCATTAAAAATCCTCCACAGATCCACTTTGCGAAAACCCGTGTTAGTTCTGATCCTCAAAAATTGGAATTTCGATTGTATTCTCGTAATCAGCACCCTGGTAAATCCGTTGCACGAACACTCCCGGGAGGTGAACATTTTCCGGTAAAATCTCACCCAACTCGACCAACTCCTCAACCTCGACGATGGTCACTTTCGCGGCCATCGCCATCAAGGGAGAAAAGTTCCTCGCCGTTTCTTGAAACCACAAGTTGCCATAGGCATCACCTTTTTGAGCTTTGATAATTGCAAAATCGGCGGTCAACGGAAGCTCTAGCAAACATGGCATATCAAACGTCCGCGATTCTTTTCCTTCAGCAATCTCAGTCCCGGATCCAGCAGGGGTATAAAAACCGCGAATGCCCATTCCGGCAGCCCGAATTCGCTCACTGAACGTTCCCTGCGGAACCAAAGTAACCTCAACTTCATTAGCCAGCATCTGCTCTTCCAGATCAGGGTTACCGCCCACGTAACTGCAAGTCGCTTGACTGATCTGTTTCCCTTTTAACAACCACGCCAATCCACGCCCCGAATTTCCAATATTGTTGGAAATTGCATGTAGATTCTTAAGCCCCAAACGACGTATTTCTAAAATGCTGTTTTCAGGAATTCCACACAGTCCGAATCCTCCGCTCATAACCGAGGCTCCATCTTTCATGTCGAACAATGCTGCCTTCGCGTCCTTAAATACCTTGGATGTCACCGAGGCTCCTTTATAGATTACACTGCGTCGGAAATAATCGAGAGATATTAAAATCAAGGTCAAGCGATGAGATCATGGATTACATGTCCATGGACATCGGTCAGCCGGAAATCACGGCCCTGATATCGGTAAGTCAATTTGGTGTGGTCAATTCCTAACAAGTGCAGGATTGTCGCATTTAGGTCGTGGATGTGCATAGTCCCCGGGGTCCACGCTTCTTTGGTTGGCTGGGGATTCAGAGCGACTCCATCGGCATCCGCAATATTGTAACCGTACTCATCCGTTTGGCCGTAGGTAATTCCCGACTTAACACCTCCACCGGCCATCCAGACTGTAAAACATCTTGGATGATGATCACGTCCATAATTCGCGTCCGTCATATTCCCTTGACAATAAACCGTTCTGCCAAACTCTCCTCCCCACACGACCAGCGTGTCCTCCAGCATCCCTCGCTGTTTTAGGTCTTTAATCAACGCGGCACAGCCTTGATCAATGTCTTTACATTGAGACTCGTGCTCTCTGGGAAGGTTGCCGTGTGCATCCCAACCGCGGTGGAAAATTTGAATGTTCCGCACACCTCGTTCAGCCAACCTTCTGGCATTCAAGCAGCAGGCCGCAAAACTGCCGGGTTGCTTTGCATTCTCGCCATACAGTTCAAACGTTTTCTCGTCTTCTGAAGAGAGGTCCATTAATTCAGGTACCGAAGCTTGCATTCGGAAAGCCATCTCATGCTGTTTGATTCGAGCTAACACTTCTGGGTCAGCAAATTTCCGGTGCACCTCTTGATTCAAAGCCGTCAACGTATCGAGCTGGGCTCGACGGTCTTTCCGACTGACACCGCGGGGATTACTCAAATACAGGACAGGATCTCCCTGACTCTGCATCAACATCCCCTGATGCTGGGACGGCATAAACCCCGTCCCCCACAAGCGATTAAACAAACTTTGTTCCGGGAATCGAGTTTTCGCGTGCATCACGATGTAACTGGGAAGGTTCTCATTCATACTCCCCAAACCGTAGCTCAACCACGCACCGAGACTTGGTCGCCCTGGAATTTGGCTCCCGGTCTGAATGTAAGTAATCGCTGGATCATGATTAATTGCTTCGGTAAACGTACTCTTAATGACGCACAAATCTTTCACAACCGTCGAGGTGTGCGGCAGCAACTCACTTACGTACACACCCTTGTCATGATTGTCGTATTTTTTGAATTTATATTTACTCGGACACACGGGCAATCCACTCTTTTGATTGGACGTCATTCCCGTTATCCGCTGCCCATCACGCACATGGTCTGGCAATTGCTTACCGGCCATTTCTTTTAGCTTGGGTTTATAGTCCCAAAGATCATGATGACTCGGGCCGCCACTCATGAACAAATAGATCACGCGTTTCGCTTTGGCGGGATGGTGCATTCCAATCCCCGGCTCACGCTCATTCAATCCGGCGGCGACTTGCTGTGGCTGCCACAAACTGGCCATCGCCGCAGTTCCCAAACCCAACGCCGCCTTCCCAAATAATTGGCGACGTGTTGTCAATAACTCAAATTCTCGAATTGGATTTTCACTCATGGTCGCATTTCGTTTCGTCAATAAAGTAAAATAGCCACATCGCTCGCCAAGACCGTCGCTGCAACCTGAGTCCAGGCAGCCTGTTGCACAACATCAAGCTTTTTATTTCCGGGAGCCTCTCCATAACTCACCAGCTCACTTGCCGCTTTTTTATCATTTCCAAATCGAGCTAACATCGAGACTAACAATTGATCGCAGGCATTTCTTTCCGCCTCTGTAGGCAATCGGCAAGCAAGAATTTGAAACAATCGATCTAAACGCTTAGCGTCTTGGTCAGACTCCGTCATCAATCGTGCCGCCAAGGTCCTTGCCATTTCGATTCGCTGCGTCTCATTTAACAAAGCCAACGCCTGTAAAGATGTGTTGGTTGTCGAACGGCGAACGCAACTCGCTTCGCGACTGGGGGCGTCAAACAGAGTCATCATCGGATGCGGACTCGTCCGCTTCCAGTAAACATAAAGACTCCGTCGATAAAGCCGTGGCCCTTTGTCAGCAACATAATTTTTAGTGTTACTCCCCGGGTGAGCCATGGCAAGCCACATCCCCGGTGGTTGATACGGCTTTACCCCTTCTCCACCCATTGTTGAGTCCAGCAACCCACTGGCCCACAAACCGACATCCCGAAGGACCTCGGCATCAAGCCGGAAACTTGGCCCGCGGGCAAACAACAAGTTCTCAGAATCGGCAACGTCCTCGCGTCTCGCAGAACTCTGACAAAACGTTTGACTCGTTACCATCGTCCGCAGAAGTTGTTTGTGATCCCACCCCTGTTCCTGAAACTCTACGGCAAGCCAATCGAGTAATTCCGGGTGGGTTGACTGCCGCCCCTGAACGCCAAAATCTTCAGGAGTTCGAACCAACCCCATACCAAAAATTCTCTGCCAACTTTGGTTTACCATCACTCTTGCGGTTAGCGGATGCGATCGCGAGGTTAACCATTGCGCCAGCCCCAAACGATTACTCGGAGCTGCCTCAGGCAAGTCACCCATGACCTCGATGACCCCGGGAGTCACCGCCTCTCCCATTGGCAAGTCGTATTCGCCTCGCCTTAAAACGTGTGTTTTCCGGGGCTCTTTCAGGTCTTTTGCTACTAATGTTGTAGTGAATTTCTTTACAGCCTCTGACTTACGAGACTGGATCAACTTCGCATTTGCGTTACCGTCCATCTGCAGCCAGGGGGCACTTGCCCCCGCTAATAGCCCTAGCTTTTCATCGTCTGAACTTTTCTTCCAGTTTGCAATCATTGCCGAATCTATATCTCCGGCCTTCAACTGTTTGTCCGCGTCAGCCAACAAGGTTTCCTGAGCGTACTCCAACAACTGCCAATTCGCCCAAGCGTCCTGATCCTCGGGAGCCCGCTCGACTGTGCCGTATTCGTAAGCGTTACGATCCATCGAGGGTTCTGCAGTACTATTAAAAAACGCAAGCAGCTGATAATACTCGCGCTGCTTGATAGGATCATATTTGTGCGTGTGACAGCGAGCACAATTTAACGACATCCCCAAAAAGACCGTTCCGAAGGTCTCAACACGATCGAAGTTATTCTTTGCTTGAAATTCAAGTGGAATCGCTCCGCCTTCCCCGGTCGTCGGGTTCATTCGCACAAACCCCGTTGCAACCCGCTGGGCTAACGTTGATTCCGGCAGCAAGTCACCCGCCAATTGCCAGGTAATGAAATCATCGTAGGGAAGGTTGTCATTGAAAGCTTTGACAACCCAGTCTCGGTAGGGATAAATTCCTCTTCGGTTGTCCAAGTGCAAACCATGGGTATCCCCATAACGAACGGCATCGAGCCAGTAACGTGCCTGATGCTCACCAAATCGAGGGTCAGCAAGTAACTCATCGATAAACCTCGAGTATGCCTGCTCACTTTTATCAGCGAGAAACGCATCCAACAATTTTTGTTCCGGAGGCAACCCCGTCAGTACCAACGCTGCACGACGGGCAAGAATTGGCCTACTCGCGGCCGGCGCGAAATCAATCCCCTTTGCCTTTAATTGCGAACCAACCCAGTAATCAATGGGGTTGCCATTCGTTTCAAGCTTGACGCCCTTAGCCTTGACCGGCGCCACGAACGCCCAGTGCTTACTGTACTGACCACCAGAATTAACCCAGCGCCTCAACAACGCTCGCTCCTGCTCTGTCAATTGCTTGTCGAAATCGACCGGTGGCATTGGGTCATCCACCGAATCAATGCGAGCAACCAGCTCACTTTTTTCAGGATGGAGATGATCGATTGCCTGATAGTCACCAAGATCTGCCGTCGCACCTGCAAACGAATCAAGCCTGACAAGATCCTCGTCCTTAGCATCCGGCCCATGACAGACAAAACACTTGTCAGAAAGAATCGGAAGAATTTGACGGGCGAAGTCAACCGGCGCCCCTTCCTGAGCAAAACCTGCTGCCACAATCCATAAAAAGAACGCGACGATTTGGAACAACGTTTTCATGTTTAATCAACTAAAAAATTTCAAAATGACTGGTTAGACCTTAGGCAATTGCCAGGGGTCTCGACGCTCTCGGTCAAGCAAAGGACGATCGACCGGATCATTAAACTGCCACGCCTCTGGATCCCATTTAAGGGTTTTCTGGTTTTGGTAAGCAAGGTTCCCCAAGTGAATAATCGCTGCGGTCCTTGCTCCTTTTTCTACCTCGGCAATCGGCATCTCTCGTGATTTAATGCAATCGAGCCAATTCCTGTGATGCCCGGGGGATTTTGGCAAATGCACCTCATCTTCGCCCAGTGGCGTTTTAACAATTTCTTCGGGATCGCTTGTCAACCGACCGCGATCGATATGGAGCGTCCCATTCTCACCGTGAAAGACACAACCACTTGGCCCACCGTGGACCATTTCGATTCCACTCTTAAACAAAAACCGAACGCCACGTTTGGCCTTTGGATCTTCCGGAGGAATGATTTCAATTGGGCCACTCTGATCCATTTTTAATGCCCATTGAGCAATGTCATAATGGTGGGCTCCCATGTCAGTGTGACCACCACCTGAATACTCCCGATAATTTCGCCACGCTGGAAAGTGCTTGTGCACACCCCGAGGACTTAGAATTGAGTTATAGACACGCTCTGGAGCGCACCCAAGCCACATATCCCAATCAAGCCCAGGCTCCATCGGCTCTTCCGGCAAATCACAATCGATACTCGGATCTCCAACACCGACGGTTACCCGGTGGATCTTTCCGAGCCTTCCACTATGAATCAGCTCGATAGCTCGCCGGAATGGCCCGAACACTCCTGATCGCTGCTGGCTTCCAGTCTGAACAATACGCTTATACTTTCGCGCGGCATCAATACATGCTTTTGATTCCGCGATCGTGAGAGTCAAAGGCTTTTCGCAATAGACATCTTTTCCCGCTTTGCAGGCCTCCATTAGCGGAATGGCATGCCAATGATCCGGAGTCGCAATGCACACCGCGTCAATATCTTCCCTCGCAATCACATCACGGAAATCTACATAGGTGGAACAGCCCTTAAAATCTTGCTTGGTATCTGAATACTTTTGATTGACTCTCTCTGCCGCCCACTCGCGGCGAGTCGTATCTACTTCACAAACCGCAACTAACTGAACATCCGGCTGCTGCAGCAACTGTGGAATGTGATAGCTATTCGCCATCTTCCCACAACCAATCATTGCGACGTTAACACGATCACTGGGGGCAACCCGTCCCACGGAGGCAAATGAATTTGCCCCCATTACTGCCGGCACTGCCGCCGCCGTCGATTGCAAAAACGTTCTTCGAGTTAACGCCATAAATCCTCCATTGTCCTATCCATTTCTCGCCGCCCGCATTAGAGTTTAAACGATGAGGCAATTAAAAACAAAGTTGTTTCACCACTCAGAGAACTCTCCCGCACCTCCGCAGAGTGCGTGAAATAAATATCAAACCCCGCCCCTCTACTTCCAAAATCACGATCTCACGGTATAAAACCGATGGTTTCTGTTTCATTTGCGTTCTTACAAATTAACACGGTGATAAAATGGCAACGCCTCTAATCGATGGCTTCTTATTCGCTTGGAAAAAAAATCAGGACTACGCACCTAGTTTGGTTGCCGACCTCACTGAGGAACAAATGATTTTGCAACCGGCAGTCGATCCAACCGCACCAGCGAACCATCCTGCTTGGGTTCTTAGCCATCTGAATGTTTACATCCCAATAATTGGCTCAATCATCAAAGGGGAGGCGTTTGACGATCCCAAACCCCATCGCTTTGGAATGCTTTCCCAACCAACGTCCGATCCTTCGACTTATCAATCCAAAGAAGAATTAATTGCAGAATTCACAAATGGCCATCTCGCGATCGCCGAATTACTCGGCAATGAAGATGACCGCGTATTTGAAAAAACAGTAGCACTGCCACGCTGGCAGGAAGTGATGCCCACTGCCGCAATCGCACTTCCTTATCTAATGTTTAATCACGAAAACGGACACCTTGGCCAAGTCAGCGCATGGCGACGAATCCAAGGGCTTCCCAGCGTTTAAAGCAAACCAATTCACCAAAAAATTAACAGGCTTCCCATGTCGAATTCCGACTCCGAAAACGTCGATGCTTTGCGACTAGTTGACCAATCGGTGGAACCGATCAAACAAGTCACTGGATTTGCAAAGCACCACCGCATCCCAACAACACACAATGCTGGTGATCAAAGATTTGTCGTCGATTTGACGTTCGATGAAATCGACAACGATTTACAGGCAACATTTCGCGCACTTCGCCAAGCCTATGGGCTGAAACGAAAAGAAATTCAGGTTCATGGCCCAGACGACGGTATGGGAGTCATCACGACTCCGTTTTTCAATTACGAGTACCACGCAAGTCAAGCAGAAGACGACCCCGGGACGGTGGTTTGGAAACGGCTAATCACATCCATCATTGAACCGGCACGTATTTTTGCTGGTCCTTTCGAAGAAGTCTTCGGACAACGATTCAACGAGATGGAAATCGCCATCAAAGACACGCTCGACCTCGAATCAATTGTCGACCATATCGAAGACTGCGAACCCGCAAACCTTAGCATCGACTACGACAAAGATTTGACATGGTGTCAAGTTCAGACCGCTGAAAGCGGGATGACAATTGTCATTAAATCCGACTCATTGCAAATCGTCAGCAGAAAAGAAATTTCCCCAAAAAACCTGCTCAATGCGTTCTTAAAAGTACAACAAGATTTCATCGCTACGATGAACCTTACTGGCATTCCCTTTTTAGCCCAGTAGGTTGCGTCAACCAAACGTCCTTGGGTTCACCTGAAAAGCCACGCCACCAGTTTTGCTATCTCTCAAGTACGTTTGGTGAATCACTTCGTTTTGAAACATCGACAGGATTCACCGCTTGCCCCAAACGACTAATCACCACCTTCGCAGACTTGCCGTATTTGAAGTCGACGTGATTTAATTGATCTTCATTGAGTTCGAAAAAAACTCGATTCTCAACTTTCCACTTGCGGACCGTTTTATCACCGGAAATCTCAAAATAGAGCCACGCCTTTTTTAAATCCCGCTCATGACCGACCCAGCGAATCGATGTGGCGGGGGCCTTTTCGGAATTGGAATCTGCCTGTCCATCGGCGCTGGTAATGCGAAACTTTTTTCCAATGTAGGCTTCCAGTAACTGATCGAGGTTCTCGACCTCATCTAAGTCCACGCTCTTTCCAGTATCACCTTTGAGGGCTTTCTCTAAATCAGCAGGCCAAACGCACAGTGCAACTTCAAAGTTACCGGACGTCTCATTCCAATTAACTTCCGCATGACTTACATGATAAGGATGAGACGCTTGACAATCAGCAGGCGACGAAACGACCGCTGCAACAAGAGCCACTCCTAGAAAAAGGCTACGTCGATTAAATCGCTGGCGGTTCATTTCACTCATTGCTTTTTCCTTTCTTCGCTACTGGCTTCTTGGCCGCAGGCTTTTTCGCTGCTGGCTTCTTGGCCGCAGGTTTTTTCGCCGCTGGCTTCTTGGCTACTGGCTTCTTTTCATCTGATTTTTTACCACCACCCTTTCCAGCTGCTGACTTCTTAGTTTCCTCAGAAACTTGACCAACCTTGGCAGGTTTTTTACCGGATTTCTTCCGATTCAAATCAGTTTTCATCGGATTCCCACCGCTGCCCCAACGTGAACTCTTGTAGACATCGAACCGCGACTTCATGATTCGACGAGGAAAATAATTATTCTCCAACTCCACGTCGGCAGTCTCCAGTCGCGGGTCAAGAACGAGTGACTTAATTGGCTTTTTCGTCATCAACAATTTGGTAACCTTTAAATTGTCTTTTCTCCAAATCTCAGCCGGAATTCGCACGTGCTGCTTGGTTCCATCCTCGAATTCAGCATCAATAATTACAGGCATTACTAAACCGCCGACATTTTCGATCGTGATGAGATAAAAATTCCTCTTCATCCCAATCAGTTTCCTCTCTTCGTCGGTGAGGGATTTCATAAAACTGTCATAACTCCGTCGCTCTTCCGGCGTGACATCAAGAGAGTCGTAACTGTTATAAAAATCTTTCAGTTCAGGGTACCGATCAGCTCGTTTCACCAAGTCTTTATTAAGTGCCTCTGAATTCGATTCTGGTATTCCATCCCGTTTTGCTCGCCGGATTTTCTTTTCCAACACGGGATTCTTAGTATTGATATTTAATTGCCGCACTTCAGTGATGGCGAGGTCTACATGGTCATTTGAATAGAACCAACCTCTCCAAAACCAATCCAAATCGATTCCGGATGCATCTTCCATCGTACGAAAGAAGTCAGCCGGCATCGGTCGTTTAAACTTCCAACGCTTTGCATATTCTTTAAATGCATAGTCAAACAGTTCCCGTCCCAAAACCGTCTCTCGCAAAACGTTGAGAGCGGTCGCCGGTTTTGAATAACCGTTAGGACCAAACTGAAGAATCGACTCTGAGTTAGTCATGATCGGAACTTGATTCGGACTTCGCATATACCCCACAATGTCGCGAGGCTCTCCGCGTCGTGACGGATACCCTTCTTCCCACTCCTGCTCCGACAGATATTGAAGAAACGTGTTGAGACCTTCATCCATCCAGGTCCATTGCCGTTCGTCTGTGTTCACGATCATCGGGAAGTAATTATGGCCGACTTCGTGAATAATCACTGAAATCAACCCGTACTTGGTGCTCGCCGAGTAGGTTCCGTCTTTCTCCGGTCTCGGTCCGTTAAAGCAGATCATCGGATACTCCATCCCACCGACCGGCCCATTAACCGAAATCGCAACAGGGTAGGGGTAGTCGAACGTGTACCGCGAATAAACTTCCAACGTATGAATGATCGCGTGGGTCGAGTACTTACTCCACAGCGGCTCGCCTTCATTCGGATAAAAAGACATGGCCATCACGGGGTAGTCGCCAACATTATGTTGCATCGCATCCCAAATGAATTTTCGGGAAGAGGCGAATGCAAAATCACGAACTTGATCTGCTTTAAAAATCCAGGTCTTCGTGCCGTCTGGCTTGCTCGACTCGTTCTTCTTTGCCTCTTCAGGAGTGATAATGAAAAGCGGTTGCTTGGTCGACTTCGCCTGCTCCAGCCGTTCCATTTGCAATTCTGTAAGAACCTGCTCAGGGTTTAAAAGTATCCCCGTCGAAGCGACAACATGATCGTTGGGGGCAGTAATACGGACGACGTAGTCACCCATCTCAAGTGTAAATTCTCCACGTCCAAGAAATTGCTTGTGCTGCCAACCAGTCGCATCGGTGTACGCACACAACCGAGGAAACCATTGAGCTACCTCGTAAATGTAATTTCCGTCTTCTTCAAAAAACTCGCAACCACTTCGCCCTCGAAGGATGCGGGAGTTATTGATTTCATAATTCCAATCAACCTGGAACTGAAACGTCTGCCCAGGTTCCAATAACTGTGGAAGGTCAACACGCATCATCGTTTTAACGATAGTGTGCTTAAGCTTTTTCTTGGTGCTCGCGTCTTCACACCGTGTAATGTGAAATCCTCCGTCAAACACCTCCTTCGCTAACATCGTTTTTAAACTGCCAAACCCCAATCCCGCGATGTTATCAGTCGTCGTCGTCAAATTGGCATCTGAGTTTGAGCGGTGGATATTCGCATCAAGTTGTAGCCAAAGATAAGAAAGACGGTCCTTGCTATTGTTTGTGTAAGTAATGACTTCCTTGCCAAACAACTCTTGCGTCTCATCATTTAGGCGGATGTCGATTTCGTAATCAACCTTCTGCTGCCAATAATCACTACCTGGCGCTCCCGAAGCCGCACGTTCCCGGTTGGGAGTTGGAAGAATCTCCTCCAACTGGCGAAACTTATCCTCTTGGCTGAACTTCTGATTTTTTGATTCCTGGCCATACAAACTTGGCGCGGAGACGAGTCCGATGCAAAACGCCATTAAAAAAGTGAACCCGAAAACCTGAACCGATTGATATCTCATTTGAAAACCTTGGCAAATCACAGCAGTAAACTCATAGAACGTAATTCTTATAAAAGAACGTTACTATATTACGCTGGACAAACCGCGAAGGGTGCCCCTTATTGCAATTCATCGCTGGATTAATCGATTACCGAACGATTTTGAGGCCTAGACCTTGGTAATAAAAACCAGAACAGTGAAAGCGATTACAGATCTGGCCAAGACTAACTGCAAATTGAACGTCCAGTCAAAGGCCGACTTCTTCCGGTAAGCGTGCCTCTCCGCCAATTCCGCCTTTGGAATCAAGGCTCAACCAACCGAGAGGGCTCCGGAAATCAATCTGAGCGTAATTGGCCTCAACTACCAATAATCCAACCAACGACGGGCCGCGCATAACAGCCGTTCCAAGTATCGGGACAACTTCCCAAATGAACCTTCCCAAATCAACAAAGGCTTTAGAGAACGACCTCAAATAGGCTACGAACCCCGTCACGCTAGATTATCAGGCGATAACGTTGTGAAAACACAACCGGGCAGCGGCCGTTATTGGCCGTCGATCTTCTCTACCCCTAACAATCTGATCCACCTAATCCCCCTAATGTGCGATACATGACGCACGAACGAGGGTAGTTGGCATTTAACAGCGAGGAATTTTAAAAAAAACTCGAATTCCTTTTGAACTCATACATGCGGCAGAAACCCCACAAAAAGAATAAAAACACCGCCAACAGGCCACCTAAGGCACTTTTTTTCCCACTAAACTGGTATTGCATTCAATCCGAATCGCTTACCTCTTTTTTTTCATTTGTTTAGCCGGCAAAAACACCCCATCTTGTTGACAGACCCCAAATTTCAACATAACTTTTCATCTGTTAAATCAACCCTTTCACATCGTTTTCGATTCTAAGAGATAGGAGACCCATTTCATGAATCGCGTTATTTGTTCGCTGATCGTATTCAGCCTGTTCTTGGTGGCCAATTCAGCCGACGCTGCTGGCCCACTTTTTAAGAAGCGCTGTTGCGCTCCTGCACCTTCATGCTGCACTCCAGCTCCAGCAACTTGCTGTGACGCTGATCCTTGCTGCAAAACTCGCGTTGGCCTTATGGCTCGCTTGAAAGCACGCAAATGTTGCGAGCCTGCACCAGCTCCTTGCTGTGCTGAAGTTGCTGATCCTTGCTGCAAAACTCGCGTAGGTCTTTTGGCTCGCTTGAAAGCACGCAAATGCTGCAAGCCGGATCCTTGCTGTGCTCCAGTAGAAGCTGCTGAGCCAGTTCCAGCTGAGCCAGTTGCTGAAGTTGCAACTGCATGCTGCGAAGCTGATCCTTGCTGCAAGAAGCGCGTTGGACTCATGCAACGACTTCGCTCACGTAAGTGCTGCAAGCCGGATCCATGCTGCGAAGCTGCTCCTGTTGAGCCAGTTGCAACTGCATGCTGCAAGAAGCGCGTTGGCGTTGTTGCTAAGCTTAAAGCACGCAAGTGCTGCAAGCCTAACCCTTGCTAATACGCAACTTTAAAATTGCAAAAAAATAAGCCGGGCCTGATTTCAGGCTCGGCTTTTTTTGTAGAATCTCATCTTCAGTTAACTCTATCTTTAGTTAACTCTGACTGTTTTTGTTCCTGATCAATCGCAATCCGACTTCAACCAGAAAACCATCTAATGGCGCAGCTTGGGCTTGGCATGGCTTCTCTCGGCCGACCAGGATACATCAATCTTGGGCATGGCGAAGATTTGAATCACGACTACTCCATTGAGTCTGTTCGAAGCAATGCATTTGAAGTACTCAATCAAGCTTGGAATTCTGGCATTCGCCACTTTGACGTCGCTCGATCTTACGGCCGCGCAGAGGAGTTCGTCTCCCAGTGGGTCAGAGAAATGTCGATACCCTCGCAGGAAATAACCATCAGTTCTAAGTGGGGATACACCTACACCGCAGCATGGAAAGTTCGAACCCCAAACGGCGTAGCCCATGAAGTTAAGCGGCACGAACTCCCAGTCCTCCAACGACAATACGCAACTTCCCGTAATCAACTTGGTGAGCATTTAAAGATTTACCAAATCCACTCTGCCACCAAGGAAAGCGGTGTCTTAAACAACCAACCCGTCCTTGAATTCCTCGACCGAATTCGTCAGACCGGAACCTCCGTTGGGCTATCAGTCTCGGGCCCCGAGCAGGCAGAAACCATTGAAAAAGCACTCACTGTGGAAGTAAATGGTGAGCGATTGTTTCAATCAGTTCAGGCAACTTGGAACCTTCTCGAGCAATCCGCCGAAACCGCTTTAAAAAAAGCCCACGACCTTGGACTAAAAGTGATCATCAAAGAATCCGTAGCCAACGGCAGGCTCACCTCTCGAAACCAATGTCCCAATTTTCGTTCGCAAAAAGACCAGCTCAACCAACTTGCTCGCAGACATCAAACCACTATTGACGCAATTAGCATCGCCGCTGCACTAAATCGACCATGGGTTGGAATCGTTCTAAGCGGTGCGACAACTACTGAACAAGTTACTTCCAATGTCAAAGCCACGACACTCCACTGGAACGACGAGCTCGAATGCCAGACTTCCAAATTTGCGGAAACACCAATGGATTACTGGAACTTCCGCTCTCAACTCGCTTGGAATTAATTACGCCCCGTCAGTGTGCGGCTTGGCAATTTTCACAAAAATGTCATGCAACGAGGGCTTCACTACCTCAAAGTGCTTGATTGAACGCATGCCCGAAAGTCGACTCAACACCTCCTGCACGCAGTCTGGATGATCGAGACGAAATCGATGAAAACGCCCATCGAAATGGACTTCAGAGATCCCATCCATCGCCGGCACGGGAGTTTCTCCTCGTTCGTTAACTCCTCCGTCCTGCGGGAACTTATCGACCTGCACACGCACTTCGTCCGCTGGGTAATCAGCCTGAATAGAACTAAGCGTTCCATCGAGCACCTTCTTGCCTCGGAAAATCATAAAAATGGTATCGCACATTTTTTCAGCCATTTCCATATCATGCGTCGAAAACACAATTGTCGTTCCGTTCTCGCGCAAGCTCAACACTGCCGCTCTCAACGAATCCAGATTGACAGGATCAAGTCCGCTGAAAGGCTCATCGAGAATGACCAATTTGGGCTTAGCAACGACCGCTGAAATAAACTGAATCTTCTGAGCCATTCCCTTGGACAGCGCATCCACTCGTTTATTCGCCCACTCAGAAGCACCTAGTCGCTCGAGCCAAAAATCTATTTCCGACTGGCAATCGTAAAAACCTTTGAGCCTCGCATAGTACTTCAAAACATTCCGAACCTTCATTCGCTTATAGAGACCACGCTCTTCCGGAAGATAACCGAGCCGGTTGTCCGCCGTCCGTCCGTGCGCGCCTCCAAGAACGGTCACGACTCCCTCGTCCGGCTGAAAAATCCTCAAGATCATCCGCAAGGTCGTTGTCTTGCCGGAGCCATTTGGGCCAATAAACCCGTAAATGGCTCCCTCAGGAACTGCCAAATCAATTTGATCCACCGCCGTCTGTTTCCCAAACCGCTTGGTTACTTGATTCAGTTCAATTGCATAGTTCGTCATAAATTTTGAATCGCCATTTTAACGGGATGACCGAACCTCAGTTTAACGACATTTCTCCAACGTCCAAATGGTAACGTCCTCGCCCTCAACCAACCTCCAACAATCCGACGCTCAATCCCCAGGGCTCCCCCTCGACGATACACTGCTACATTTCCCCGCCGCAATACTTGCAGAAAAGAGCGTCGTCATCATGATCCTCAGTCAGACAGGAAGGACATGCAACGGTCGATATCACGCGTCGCCGTTTTCTATCTAGCACCTCGGCTGAAACGAATCCGGTAGGAACGATGATCAAACTATAACCGACCAAAATAAGAATCGCCGAGATGAATTGCCCGCCCGTTGTCTTGGGAACAATGTCACCAAATCCAACGGTAGTCATCGTAACAATTGCCCAGTAGATCCCCATTGGAATCGACGTAAATTTTGAGTCTGGATCAAATGTACTTTCAACGTCATACATGATCGTGCCAGCAATGGTAACGATGATTAACACGACCATGATAAAAACTACAATTTTCCCGCGGGCTCGCCAAATGGCATTCCCCAAATCCTCGCCCTCTCGCTGAAACCATGACAAATTGAGAATTCGAAAGACTCTCAACAACCGTAGCGAACGGATAGCCGAAAATGCACTCGAATGCCCGCCTGCTGAGAAAAATAGAAACAGGAGGTATTCAGGAAGAATTGCCAGGAGATCGACGATTCCCCAAAAACTAAAAATGAACCGCCAAGGTTTTTTCACACAGTAAATTCGCAAAGCGTATTCAACAGTAAACAGCCCGGTGAAAACCCAACTCGCCCAGAACAAAGCACCCTTCCAGCGGTCCTCAAACCCTGCCACTGTTTCCAGACTGTTCGAGATGACGCTTAAGACAATCACGACCAGCAATGCCATATCAAACAACCACCCTTGAGTGGTGTGGGCGCCGAAAATGATCTCGTGCATTTTTTCTTGCACGGTCTGTTCTTCTCGATTTTTATGAGACATAGATTGTAAACCAGCTGTGAGTTTTCAAATAAGAACACAATTCTTTACCAACCAGCAACCGACCGCAATCGCTCGACCTAATTCTCGGATAGATGCTAAACGGTGTTTCGTTGACTTCTCTGCAATCTTAGTTTTCTAAACAAATATTCCTTGCCAATTATCTCTCATCAATAATCGCAAAACGCGTCCATCCGCCTTGCGAGTCTACATTTCGATGAAAATGGACAATAAAAAAACCTGCCGCAAGATTGCGGCAGGCCCTATTTTTTCAATGGGAATAATTAACCCCCATCTCCCCCCAAGCACTAGTCGTTCTTGAGCTTGATATTCAAGTTAACTTCGGTTTCGCCCCGCTTCAATTTAAATTTCGCGGTCTTCCCAGCATCGCGTCGAATCAAGCGAGAAATATCTCGCCGTTTCGTCATTGCCTCACCATTCATTTCAACAATGACATCGCCTTTTTGTAACCCTGCTTTTTCAGCAGCAGAATTCGGTGTCACGCTTTCAACAGTAACAACGCCGTTGTCATCATCAAGCATGACTCCCAACCGAAACGGCTTAGGGGCACCAAAGACTGGCTTCTTATCCATCGAAGCAAGTCCGTCGACAACTTTCTCCGAGTAGTCAATCACCTTCAAAGCGCCTTCACAGTCAAGCGTTTCAAAGTCGTCTTCAGGAGTGTGGTAAACCGCAGTCTGGCCAGTGTGAATAAATACGTTTGGAACATCCCGCTGATTAAACGGCAGGTGATCACTCCCCGCAAACGCACGTGGCGGTTTGTTGAGATCAAATCCAAAGTCTGCATTTGCAGAATCAAACACAGGATCCAATTGAGCTGACGAATTCCAGTTGTACAAAGTGAGTTTGTTATCACGCAGCCAGCCGATCATATCAAAGTTGATCATTGCAGCGGTAGTCTCCAGAGGGAAAAGTGGATTTTCACAGTAGTGAATCGCACCCAGTAGTCCCATTTCTTCCGCTGTAAAACAAACAAACACAAGTCGGCGACCGGGCTTCTTGTCACGCTTATTGAACCGGCGAGCTAATTCAATCACCGCTGCTGTCCCAGTAGCATTATCATCAGCACCGTTATGAATCTCTTTTCGTCCCGGCGCACGAGAACCGTACTCACCCATTCCGAGGTGATCGTAATGTGCTCCAATCACAATCGTTTCATCTGCGTTGGGGCCTTCACCTTCAATGATCCCGATGATGTTGCTTGTCTTGGTCTTCTTAATTTTAAAGGCTGATTTAAAGTTGGCAGACCAACCATCCATCACCTGGGAAATCGGCTCCAGATTGCTGTCAATCTGTGCTTCGATTGCTTTCACGCTTGAAAGCTTTTTACCAGTTGGAGTGTTCAAAGGAGAATTCTTTAAAAGATCATCCAAAACCGATCGTTTGACTTGAGCAAACGGCAAACCATTGGTTCTAAACCGATCAGCCTGAATTAGCTCGTCAGCCGAAGCAGCATTGACTGAATCGTTTACCATAATGATTCCAGCCGCTTTCGCGCGCCGAGCTGCCGTAACCTTTTGGCTTCCAGATGAGTGGCGGGATGTATCAGCTCCGTCGAAAACGCTGCTCTCGTCCTCAGATTGCGGTTCGTAACGAATCATCACCACAATTTTCCCCTCAACATCAACACCTTTGTAGTCATCGTAATTATGTTCGGGTGCAGAAATTCCATAGCCAACAAAAACAAGATCACTACTTAGATCAAAATCTCGCCTTCCTAGGAGCTGTTGAAAATCTTTTCCTAACTTCAAATCTACCTTAGCGTCGTTTGGTCCGTTTAGTGCCAACCCTGTTGCTGCCTTATCAACAACCCGTGTGTTTCCGACTTCCATCTCCTGAAAGTATGTTCCGTCCGCCAGAGGCTTTAAGCCAGCTTTTTTATATTCAGCAACAATGTAGTCTTCGCAAAGCTTGATTCCCGGAGTCCCCGGTTGCCGACCTCCCATCTCATCAGACGACATATACTTAATGTCATAAGTCACCTGCTTCAACGCATCCTGATCAATCGAAACTTCTTTTTTCTCAGCCGCCTTCTCAGACGCTTCTTGACCAATAACGTTATCGGAAGTCACCAACATCGTTGAGGCGAAACCCAAGATGCAAGCGGTAAAAGTCATTTTGAATAAGTGTTTGTGCCTCACTCAGTATCTCCTGCTTTGAGAGTTTGAAAATTTTCGCCGAGCGGGGGTAGTCAATTCATTCAAGATTAGAGACGCGACGTGCCCCGTCGTTTTAAAGCACGTCCCAACTCCGCGGGCAACCGACAATCTACCATCTGACGACAACATCGTCAGCAATTGGCAAGCATGCTGAAGCACGATTCCTACAAAAATAATAATGCGCACTTGTCAGCCACTATCTTAAAAATGATGAAAGCCCTCGCTCTGCTGACACCCTCATTTAAAACCACAAACGAGAGGTGTCGGCAAATCTCGTCGGTAACCTCGGTTCAGACCGAACGGCAACCCGCCCACAAAAACAAACAACTCCAAGGTTGAGCAACCGACTGGACCGAGACCAGAGCTTTAGTAGGCAAAACTGGGAGGCAAAACTCGCAGCCTGGAAACAGCACCTTGCCAGCACCCAAAACGACCACGAAACTCCACAATCTGGACAGCACCTCTTAAAATGTGGAAATTCGATCACCAAAACCGTTTGAAATCATGAATATACCGCCAAAACACCCAAGGGCTGATAATACGCTCTTGCAGGCTGTTTTCAGGAAGATAAAATCCCGTCTGAACGTCTCGGGCTGAGACACGGGTCGATGATTCAGGGCAAAATCCACGGATTTTTGCGTTGATCCGCCCCGCTGTACTCCTCTTCAACCTCCCGGCAGGCGTCTTAAATTTTGCGTCAACGACCCTAGAATACGTGTGGAGCAGGTCAACTTTATGAATCCTCATACACAAACCATGACATACAACCGACTCGAACTTTTAAAATTGATGTATCTAAGTCGCGAGGGAGATCGTCGCGAAGGCGTTCTTCACCGGCAAAGCAAAGGCTGGTTCCAAGTAGCTGGAATGGGACACGAACCGCTCGCGGTATTTTCATTTTTAATGGAAGACGGAGATTATCTATTTCCCTACTACCGTGATCGAGCCATGGTTCTCGCCAAAGGCGTGTCCAACGCCGAGCTGGCGAGTGCGTATTTTGCAAAACTCGGTTCCTCCAGTGGCGGTCGCCAAATGCCGGGGCACTATAGTGACCGTCAGCGGAACATCTGGAGCGTCCCGACTCCAACTGGAGCCAATGCACTTCCGGGTTGCGGCGTGGCTTGGGCCATGCAACTTGACGAGCATCCCAACGTGGTAGTGGCTACTGTTGGTGATGCTGCCTCGCGCCAGGGTGAATTTTACGAAGCCATTGCGTTTGCCATCGAGCGACAACTTCCGATCGTTTTCATTGTTGAAGACAACAACTACGGAATCAGCACAAACACCGAAAAATTCAATCCGTTTAAGCTAGAAGTATTTAACGAAAGTCATTTGGTTCACGTCGACGCCCGCCACCCGGATCGGGTATTCGATGTCGCAGCACCGGCCCTCGAGAAGGCTCGCTCTGGTGGCGGTCCCACTGTCATTATTGCCGAACTGGACCGCCTTTGCTCGCACACTAGTTCCGATGACCATCGAGTTTATCGTCCGCTTGATGAAATCGAAGCGATGGCAGATCGTGATCCGATCGTTGTGCTGTCCAACGAATTAATCGAATCGGGTGAATTGTCGAGCGACGAATGGGAAGACATCAAGGCTGAGATCAACACACGGGTTGACCAAGAGTATATCGCGGCTGAATCCGAGCAGGATCCAACTCCCGATGACTTGATGAAGCAGCTATTCGCACCTTTGTCGACACCTGAGCCTCCCCCCATCGAAGGCGGGCGAAAGTGGCGAATGGTTGATGCAATCAACCAGGTTTTCAAGCATGGACTCGATAACGACGATTCCTATATGTTCTTTGGAGAAGACATTGAGGCGCCCAAAGGTGGCGTTTTTGGACTCACAGCAGATCTCTCCCATGAACATCCCGACCGAGTCTTCAACTCTCCGCTCGCCGAGGCGACCATCGCTGGCGTCGGAATAGGCATGGCGTGCTACGGAAAGAGACCCGTCTTTGAAATTCAGTTCATTGACTTCGTCGGCCCCGCGATGAATCAAATTACACAGAACTTGGCCACCCTTCGCTGGCGAACCAACGGCGACTGGAATTGCCCGGTAGTCATGTACGCTCCCTACGGTGCCTATCTGCCAGGTGGTTCGCTATGGCATTCGCAGGCAAACGAATCGATCTTCGCCCATTGCCCCGGATTACGGGTTGTCGTGCCGAGCACTCCCGAAGACGCAACCGCTCTCATGTGGACGTCCATGCACACCGATGACCCGACGCTTTTCCTTATCCCAAAACATCTTTTCCGGCAACAAATGACTGTGCCTAACGACATTCCGGCTGTTGGATTCGGAGAGGCAAGGGTGCGACGCGAAGGAGATGACGTCACCATTGTTTCTTGGGGTAATTGCATGGAGCAGGCTTTTGCTGCCGCCGATGCCCTCGCCGACGAAGTTTCAGCTGAGATCATCGACCTAAGGTCGATACAACCGTGGGATAAAGAGACGATCCTCAGATCGCTTGAAAAAACAGGACGCCTTGTCGTCGTTCAAGAAGACGGCCGTTCGTGTAGTGTCGGACAGATGATTATCAGTGAAATCATGGGCGACTCCGAAAGTTTTTGCTATTTTGTAAGTGCTCCTCAGTTGGTTGCCAAACCCGATGTCCATATTGGGTACAACCCGGTTTACGAGTACGCTGCACTCCCAGATACCAACCAAGTCATTGACGCAATCCGAATTACAATGGAGGACTGACCGGCCATGCCCGTCATTTCAGTACGAATCCCGCAATTGGGCGAAGGCCTACAAGAAGCGTTACTAGTTGAATTCCTTAAAAATCCAGGCGACACCATCGGTCGAGACGATCCGATCTACGTCATGGAGACGGACAAAGCAACCACGGACGTTGAATCTCCTTATGACGGAACCCTCGTTGAGTGGACGGTCGAACCAGGAACAGTTCTGGAGATTGGCGCCGAAATCGGCAAAATGGAAGTAGCAGAAGGTGTCAAAGAAATGCCAGTCGGGCATGGCCCCGCCGATGCCGAGACTTCCGAACCCGCATCGCCTGCTGCCGCAACCGCCCCCACCTCGGAACCGGTGCGTTCAACCCGGGTAATGATTCCCCCCAAGACTCGGAAGTACTTAAAGGAACTTAACCTCCTTGATGCCGTCGATCAAATCCCTTGCAGCGGCAAGAAAATGATGCCCGAAGATGTCGATGCGTTTATCGCCGCTGGCGGAGCTAACGCGGAAATCTCTTCAGACCAATACACAGTCGAACCGTTACCAAAATCTCAAATTGTCTTGAATTACCGACTTGGTCGAGGCGCGAAAGCGTGCATCCCAGTGACCGTCATGACTGACGTCAACTGGACTCAGGTTGCTGCCGCCCGCACAGTCGCCCGTGAATCGGGTGGCCCGACCGGTTTTGCCATGGCTTGCTGGGCAGTAGTTCAAGCCCTGAAAAACCACCCGAAGTTTCGCAGCGTGATGAACGCCGATGGTAACTCGCTTAAAGTTTTCCATCACGTGAATCTTGGCGTCGCCGTTGCTCTTCCGGGGGATGAGATGGTAACCGCCGTCATTCGCGACTCTGATAAAATGAGTGAGGCTGAGTTCTACCAAGCCTTCGCCAACCAAGTATCGGCCGCCAAAGAAACCGGAGATCAAGCTGACGAATCAACGACGGTAACAGTCTCTAATATTGGCAAAGCGGGCATGAAGATTGGCATCCCAGCGATCGTCGCCCCCGCTGTCGCGACACTCGCAATTGGCGAGTCATTCGCTCACCCCGTTCCCGATGGTGATTCGTTCCGATTCCAAACCATGGTTACGGCAACCCTCAGCTTCGATCACAGAATTGCCAATGGCGTTGGTGCCGCGAATTTCATGAGCGAAGTCAAATCTCTCATCGAGGCGTTTGAAGCTTAAGCTACCCAAACGAAATCTCTCTGTGGGCAAGAACCCACCTACCAATTTGAAACTGATTTATTCCGAGGCGTACGCTTGGTGCGCCCGGTCTAATTCAGCCTTCGTCAATTCTTTACTATGCACGATCAGGCGGTAACGCAAACTCGTAAAACTCTTCGTTGACAACGCAACCGGGTCCCGACCTGGATAGACAGGGTTTTGCATACTCTTCACTTTGTCACGCAAAATCCATTTTTGCGGATAACCAACCGTTTCAGGATGAACCAATATCGCAATTCCACCCGTCGTCTTGGAAGCCCCGAATTGACCTACCAAATCTACCCAATCGCCACAGGCCATTGGAAGTTTTGTCGCTTTGATAAATCCGCGGGAAGTCAGAAATCTGAGATCAGGCGGTTGCTTAACGCGAACCGAAAATCCACCATATCCTTTCGGATCATTTGAACCACCGATCGATAAATTAGGCCGAAGCGCGAGCAGCTTAATTTCGAAATCGATATTTCGCATCTCCCCCGCGGCACGATGAACTTCAATGACATTCAATTCCTTAACCAGTGGAATTGGCTGGGCATCTGCATCAAGCAGTTTTTCAGATCGCCAAATGACCTCATTCTTGATTTGAATCGATTCAGTCTTCGAAACCATTTCAGTCGAGCGGACGTCCCAGTCGAACGAATCAGCCATCCACCCATCTCCAACAGCAACCTCACCAACATACAGTTGATGCCAAGCCCAAAATACGCCCCGATGATGTAGATGATCGGAAGGAAAATCCTGGGTCAGTACTCGTCCACCCATTCCGTACAAAGGATGAATATAATTTGCGCGGCGATGAGATCCATTTCGCGATTTTGGATTCGCTTGATACTGAAGAACTGGAGATTCTTTTTCAGTAATTAAAACTCCCTCGGCGTTTGCGAGCCAACTGAGCGAAAGATCAAGAGATTGACCCTGCTGTTGTGCCGATCCAGTTCTGGTGACTAAACCAATGATCGCGATGAGCAAACAGGCTATCACAATGATTCGGCTCATCTTTACGCCCATCTTTTTAAGCAATTATTTCTTTAACCACATTTCCTGCGATGTCAGTCAAACGAAAGTTCCTACCCGCATACTGATAGGTTAATTTTTCGTGATCTAGGCCCATGAGGTGCAATATCGTTGCATGTAAATCATGCATATGCACCTTGTTTTCAACCGCGTGGTGGCCGATTTCATCCGTCTTACCATGCACGTACCCTGCCTTCGTGCCACCACCGGCAAGCCAAACCGTAAACCCTCGTGGGTTATGATCACGCCCATCTTTCCCTTGAGCAAATGGAGTTCGACCGAATTCACCCCCCCACCACACCAAGGTATCTTCAAGCAATCCACGCTGCTCTAAATCAGCCAGAAGACCCGCCACCGGTTTATCAACGGCTTTCGCATGATCTGCATGCTTAGGCATGTTGGAATGCTGATCCCACCGAGGGTTCGGAGATTCATCCGAATAGTTGACCTGTATGTATCGCACATCTGCCTCGGCCATACGCCTTGCTAAAAGGCACTGCCTACCAAAATCCTCGGTCTCTTTTTGATTAATTCCGTAACTATCGAGCGTTTCACGGGTCTCACCGGACAAATCCATAATTCCCGGCGCATTCAACTGCATCCGGTAGGCCAACTCATACGACTCAATTGTCGCTTCCAGTCGTTCGTCTTCTGAATGCCGTTGTAATTGCGAACGATTCATTTGCTGAAGGAATTCAAATTGCTTTTTTTGAACATCCGGCGGCAAATCTAAATTCGAAATGTTTCTAATTTTTGCATCAGCAACTGCCTGTCCAGCACGCCCTACGGCCGTACCTTGAAACATCGTTGGCAAAAACGCATTCGAATAATTTCGCGGACCACCTTTACTCGCCGATGGATTAATTGTCACAAACCCCGGAACGTTCTGATTTTCTGTTCCCAGACCATACGTAATCCAGCTTCCAATCGAAGGGCGAACGAGATTAGTAGCCCCCGTATGCATAAAAAGGGTACTCGGACCGTGCGCGACTCCCTCGGTATGCATCGAATGAATCATGCACATTTTATCTACATGATTTGCCATTTCAGGAAACAACTCAGAGACGTGCTGACCACTTTCGCCGTACTGTTTAAACGACCAGAGTGGCTTTAAAAGATTACGAGTGCTTTTACTGCCAAACGTACCAAACCGGACTCCAGTAAAATCTATCCCTTGACCATCTCGTTTAATCAGTTCCGGTTTGTAATCAAAACTGTCGACCTGACTTGGCCCGCCCTGCATAAAGATAAAAATCACCCGCTTGGCCCGCGCCGGGAACATCGGCGGACGTGGCAACAGTGTATTACGCTTATCTTCTCCACGCGTTTGCTCCGCGCAGATACCTGAGAGCGCTAACGCTCCAAATCCACAGGCACTACGACGAATCATCTCGCGCCGAGAAACCGTTCGATAAAATTCACAAGGTTCTGTCATGTTCTTAGACCAACATCCCCAATTAAGAAATTAAATTTCAATCCACGTACCGAAAATCTAAACTCGCAAACAAGGCATGGCAAAATCTAGCCCACGCTCCTTGCCGGATTTCGTCGCCGGCATTGGCAACTCCGCCGCTTCCCCCCGCTATTTCTTGCCGAAGGTACTCCTCAACCGCCTTGATTTCTACCGGCGTTGGCTTGCGACCAATTGTACTCAAATACGCAATTTTTACCCGCTCGACGTCATCAATTTCCGACATCGCAAGAAGCCTATCAGCCATTTTTGTAGATGCCCGAATTATTTCCGGATCGTTCATTAAAAATAATGCTTGAGTTGGCAGGGTACTCGTATTCCGATCTCCCGTAACCAAATTGGGATTTGCAAAATCGAAAACCTCAAAAAGCGGCAGCATCGAATTCCGAAACGCCGGGACATAAACACTTCTTCTGACCGTATCAAATTTATAGCCGAGATCATACTGAGTGATCTTACGAATGGTTCTTCCGCCAGGCGTAAGGTCAAGCTCACCGGATGCAAACAGAATTGAATCCCGAAGCACCTCGGCATCGACCCGGCGGCGATTCGCACGCCATAGCAGACGGTTTTCCGTATCCTTCGACTTTGCTACGGGATCCACAGCAACGCTAAGTTGGAAAGCGTGAGATAAGACTATTTTTTTGATTAGTTTTTTGGTCGACCAATTTGAGTCAATAAAATCTAACGCCAGAAAATCCAACAATTCTGGATGCGAAGGTTTTTCACCCACAAAACCAAAATTATCGATTGTGGAGACCAGCCCCCTCCCAAACAGGTGCCTCCAAACACGATTAACATAAACCCGTGCCGTCAAAGGATGCTCAGGATTCGCGATCCATTCCGCCAGTTGCAATCTCCCACTTTCATCACGGCCAAACTCAGGCCGAGGTTGATCACTGCAAACAGATAAAAAACCGCGAGGAACAACCGGCCCCAAGTTGCGGACTGACCCGCGAATATGAAGATGACCATCCTTTGGCTTTGCACTGTCTTTCACTGACATTGCGACGGCGACTGGACGTACTGGATTCTTTTTGATTTCCTTCAGCAAGCGATCCAATTTATTAATTTGTTTTTCAAGGGCTACTACTTCAGCCGGCTTTGTGACGTCACCAGTCGAATCACCAGCCACCGGCTCGCGGCTGCTGGGAACTTTATCAGGTGGCTTCACCGAGTCTTTGCCTTTAGCAATAGAATCCCCTACCTGCTTGAGAAACTGGACTGCATCGACAATCACATGCCCATCTGTCCCCTCATTTGAAATTGTCACGGAGGCGGCGTTGTCAGCTTCAAACCGGAAAGTCCCAAGTGAATAAAACAAACCATTTATGGGAGGGTGTTTAGATTGATTGACGAAGAATTTAGCTTTCCCGTCTTGATGATCCACTGTAACAACGGTGTTGGAAGCACGATTTCCACCAGCACTGTAAGAGATTCGGACCTCATAATTCCCACCTGCTTCAAATTTTGGCGAGAACACCGCCCTCTTCTCACCCTTCCCTGAGTTTTCATCGTGTAAGTAATTCTGATTTACGAATCGCGAGGTAAAAGTTGACTCAATCCAACTGCCAGTCAGTTGAGCCATCGTTTCGTCCAAAACTATGCCTTGCAGTGCGTCAGCTGATACCGCTTTTTTATTCGCCTCATTTTGGACCGATTTAGTTTTTGACAACTTCGCCAACTTGGCTTTCGCTTTAGTCAACCGCTTCCCTAACTCTTTGACTTGCCTCAAATATTCATCCGCTGCCTTGACCTCTTCCGCCGAGGCGAGGGGGCGGGTGACATAGCCAGAAACATTTCCATCGACTAGCGAAACTGTACTTCCAAATATCCCCGCAATGGCATAGTAATCCGACATTGGAATCGGATCGAACTTATGATCGTGGCAACGAGCACATCCTAAAGTCATTCCTAAAAAAGCCCGACCAACAGTATCGATCTGCTCATCGATTACTTCCATCCGCAACAGCTCTTTGTCTTGCTGTTCATAATTGGTCGGCCCGAGTGCCAGTAAACCGGTAGCTACCAAATGCTCTGTTTTTTGCTGGTGCGAATCGTGCGTAAGTAAATCACCGGCGAGCTGCTCAACAATAAACTGATCGAAGGGCTTGTCTTGGTTGTAGGCATCAACAACGTAGTCGCGAAAACGCCAGGCCTCTGGAAACATCAAACTGCGACCGCCGCCACTCGATTCTGCGAACCTCGCAACGTCCAACCAATGTCGCCCCCAGCGTTCTCCGAAATGGGTTGAGGCCAACAACTCGTCAACAACTTCCGGTAAGATCTCTACTGTTGAACGGCCGTCGTTAACAAAACTGCTGATTTGACCAACCGTCGGCGGCAATCCAATGACCGCAAGATAAATACGGCGTAATAGAGATTCACGCCCAGCATCTTCTACAGGAGTAATCCCGGCAGACTCCATCCTCGCAAGCAGGTAACGGTCGATATCGCTGCGGGGCCAGTTGCGATCAACGGTGGCCGGTGGCTGTGAATCCTTGAGAGGTGTAAATGCCCAAAAGTTCCGACCTGCCTCCAAGCTTACAGCTTCAGATTCTTTTCCTGGCTGAGCCTTTCGAGGATCAGGTGCGCCCATCTTGACCCACTGAACCAAAATGTCGATCTCTGACTTTTTCAACTTACCCTTCGGCGGCATCTCATAATCTTCGTAACGCACGGAAGAAATCAGCAAACTTTCCTCCGGATGTCCAGGAACAATCGCCGGCCCCGAATCTCCGCCACTTAGCATTTCCTCCAGTGAGGTTAATCGCAAACCACCACGGATCTTTTTTTCATTTTCACCGTGACACTGAAGACAATGTTGAGACAAGAGCGGACGAACCTTATTTTCGAAGAACTCAATCTCGCGAGCCGTAAAAGATTTCTGATCAGAATCCCCACCTTCCTGCGCTAGGACATTCGCGTTTAAAAGGCTCCAGGCAAATGCAATCTGTAATAGCGCCAGCGCTGTCCTCCAGAAGCAGTTTAAAAAATCATTAGCTTCGTGCTTACGAACCATCAATTTACCAGCACTCTTAAGGAATATCGCGGTGAAGTCAGACAACTAATCGTACAACGATCGTCTCGAAATTATAACGCCGAATCAATACGATTTCGAACTCTCACCCCACTCTGAGAGCCATTTCCTGACACTTCGGTATCAAAATAGAAAAAAAACGATTGATTGCATTCGCTTCTGTGAAATCAAACGTAAAATAGTGAACCCTCCAAAACTAAATTCGACATGGAACCCCGATGACATTTACCCAAAGAAACATTCGTCCCATGTGCAACGAGCAAGTTTCGTTAACGTTGATGCTCCTCATTTCATTCTCGTTCTTCAGTTCGCTTTCGAACGCACAAATAAGCGAACAGGACTCGGCGTCCCAGCGACCGAATGTCCTAATTATCTATGCTGACGACCTCGGTTACGGTGACGTTCATTGCTACAACCAAGAATCCAAAATCCTGACACCGAACATTGACAGACTGGCCAATGAAGGAATGCGATTTACCGACGCTCACAGTGCAGCAACGGTCTGTACTCCCAGTCGTTACAGCCTGCTTACTGGGCGATATGCATTTCGTTTACCGAATCACGGAAGAGTCTTTGATGGCATTGGCGGCCCAAATTTGATTACGGAAGACCGGCTTTCGATGGGGCAGATGTTTTCCGACCTTGGTTACGAAACTGGGTGTGTTGGAAAGTGGCATATCGGCATGACATTTTTTGACAAACAGGGAAACCCGATTAACAAGGGTGGGCCGGAACCTGTTACACGAATTGACTACGAAAGACCAATCGCAGGCTCACCAATTGATCGTGGATTCGATTATTTTTTTGGCACCGCGGCATGCCCTACAACCGATTGGCTTTATGCATTTGTCGAAGGTGATCGAGTCCCCACGCCGCCAACGCAATTACTAGATAAAACAAAACTTCCAAAACACCCTTACTCCGTCGACAACAGACGGGGGTGGAAGGCGGATGACTTTGATCTCGAAGCAGTTGATCTTATTTTTCTGGATAAAAGCAAGGCCTTCCTTGATAAACATTACCAATCGTCACCTGAAAAACCATTCTTCCTCTATCACGCCATGCAGGCAGTACACCTCCCCTCGTTCCCGGCAGATGAGTTTAAAGGTAGCAGTGACTCTGGTCCCCATGGCGACTTTATCGTCGAACTCGACTTCATCGTCGGCAGCCTTATGGAAACATTAAAGCAGCATGACGCCGAAAAAAATACAATTGTAATTTTCACCAGTGACAACGGTCCGGAAGTATTAACGACCGTCAGGATGCGACAAGATCACCAGCACGACGGCGCCGCCCCTTGGCGAGGAATGAAACGCGACCTTTGGGAAGGGGGACACCGAGTCCCGATGATTGTCAAATGGCCCGGAAAGGTTCCAGCAAATTCAACTACGGATGCCTTGGTTTGCCAAACCGACCTCATGGCGACGCTGGCAAAAATCACGAACGCTCAACTTCCAAAGAATTGCGCTGAAGACAGTATCGATTTTTCGAAACTGCTCTTGGGAGAAACTCGATTTGGCAATCGCGAATTCATCGTTCACCAAGGTTTTGCGGGAGACAGAAAACTCGCAATTCGATCTAAGAAATGGAAATATTTGAATTGCGGAGATTCTGGAGGGAATAACTATCAAAAGCAACCATTGCTTCGCTCCTACCATGACGATTCCCAACCCACTGCAGACGCTCAGCTATACAACCTCGAAGTCGACCCCGCAGAAACAAACAACCTTTATTTACAAGAGCCCAACGTGGCAAATCGCATGCGTGCTAAACTGGAAGAAATTAAATCGCTGACGGTTAAACCGCTTCCTCAAAAATAGCAAACCCTCGCATTGGTCATCCGAAGCAGCAAAAGTCCGAGCGAAAGGCGATAGTCGTCTCACACTCGTATGTTTCTTTGATGGAAAGATTAGACGCAGACTTACAATCGGGAAAAAAGTCGTTCGCCTTATCCCTCCTCCGCAGCAAAGCGCGGACCAATTTTGGCCTTCAGAAAATCCTGAAACTTCGGCCTGTTTCGAGCCGGCATCTAATGGCTCGATCTCAGTGACATTCAAACGACGAACAGGTTGCTGAAGTGCAACCGAACTCATCTCAGCAAAATTTTATATGTCGCTCTTGATGCGAGCACTAACATGCTGACAACCTCTCCCATCTCGGGTAGAAAAAAACTTGATAGTGTTATCTTAAGATTTCTTTCCCCGCCCTCTGCAAGCCTCCAATTGGGGATCGAAAACCTGTCAATCAGCTTATATCTGGGGATCGAAAACACTATTTCCCTAGGTAGGGAAATCAAAGATTCTCAAAATATAGATTTTGGGCTCTGGCCTTATTGAAAGGCCTTTTCCCCTGCCCTATCTTGACGCTCGGCCAAGCTTGCCCAAACTGCACAACTATTTCGATACAAACATATGCTAATAGGTAAATATATGAATATTTCCTCAAAAACAATTGCAGCCGCACTTTTAATAGTTTCATTCGCTGGGTTCGCCTCGCCCGTAAAGAGTGAAATCATCGTGATTGACAATTTCAGCGTCAACACACAAGGTGCAATGATCGTTGATTCCTTCAACACTTTTGATAGCCAAAGCTCTCAAACCAGTGGATTTATGAAGGGGAATGCCGTTAGCCGAGACATGACTCTAACGACTATTATCAACACGGACCCAGATGGTATTGATCGGTCAATCGCGAGGGTTGCGCAGAACCTTTTCAAGCTGAGTAATGACACAGGAGTTTCTTCAACTGCGACCATCAATCATCAATTCGCGCCGATAGACGTTGTCAGCCCAATTTACGGAACGTCCGTGGGATCAGTCCAAATGGAGGTAACTAACGTTGATCTAGACGCCGTCGCGACGATTACCCTAGTCGATGCAAATGACGAATCAGCAGCTTTTTCCTTCACAACAATTGCCGCTGGCCCTCAGTTGATCGAGTTCAGTTATGACGATTTCCTTGCCGTTAACTCAAGCTTAGATTTGACAAAGGTGAAAAGTGTTTCAACAACTTTAAGTGGGCCAATTGACCTAGACTTTCAAATGCGAACTTTAGCTTTCAACACTCCTGAACCATCAAGTGTCATGCTATTTTCATTGGCAGGAATTGGGCTCGCATCGAGAAGGCGACGAAAACAGCGCTAAGACGGACACTCCAAGCATTTTTTGTTTAGATTCCTTCTAAATGTTTGAACTGATTTCGATCTCGTTCCATTTAGGATGCAATGGCTGGAAGCAGCGGCATCCTTACTTTTCATAGAACATTTTTAGTTCCCCTCTTTTTTAACGCTAACTCCACTCTGGGAATCTCGGTCGCATTCGAGAACCTCTGCGTTAACCGTGCTTGCCGACCTTATTGGAATCATGTTCTAATTGTTGTGATTTCGGGTATTTTGGTCGACAAACAGAACAATAGATTCTCATGAATTTCCTTTTCCCTCTCACTGTGGGATTGTCAGTCATTCTGA
>JAAEMV010000139.1 GCA_024225195.1 Planctomycetaceae bacterium
CTTTTCTGACAAGTCATAATTATCGACAAACGCATACAAGACATCCGGCTTGGTCAGGCACAAATCAATCCCGATGCGACCGCGAAACTTGGCCGCCGGTAATCCCTGATTGATCGGCTGCCATGTTTTTCCGCCATCAGTCGTTTTGTGAATACCGCTGCCGTTGTAGTGTGCCTCATTGCGAGGGTCATTCCAGCGTTTTCTTGTTCGTTGCCAAGTCGCTGCATAAAGTGTTTCGGGGTCACTTGGATCCATCATCAAATCAATCACACCGGTTTGCTCATCGAGCTCCAGAACTTTCTCCCAGGTCTCGCCGCCATTGACAGTTTTATAAAGACCGCGTTCGGGATTTTCAGTCCACTCATGACCTGAATCAGCGACGTAGACAATGTCCGGATTCGTCGGATGAATTATAATTCGAGGGATTGTGTGAGCCGTTGCCAACCCCATGTGTTTCCATGTCGCTCCCGCATCGATTGATTTATAAACACCAGCACCCGCCATGGAGGATCGAAAAACATTCGCCTCGCCCAATCCGATCCAAACAACATCCTGATTCGACGGCGCAATCGTTACATCGCCAACTGAAGTCGAGACACCATGCTCAAAAACTGGCTTCCAGGTTGTCCCTTCATTCTCAGTTTTCCAAACTCCTCCCGAAGCAGTAGCAGCATAAATCGAATAGGTGTTTGACCTTGGGGTTGTCACCGCAACATCCGTTACGCGACCGCTAATATTCGTCGGCCCCAGGAATTGCCATTTTAAATTCTTATGTGGAGAGCTTTCTTTCATCTCAGTATGTTTCTCATACCAAGCCAAACGATCTTCAGCAGAAGTGTATTCTTGCGCTTGCGTCGAAATAACGGCAGGCGCCCACAGCACACAGGAGACGATGAAAACTAAAGAGAACCGTGTCATTAACAACTCCTACAGACAATAGCCAAACCAACACTTGAAAGCAGTAAATCCCGCACGGAAATTAGACGTCCGAGCGAGTCTGAATTCTAACGAAATCAGAGCCGAGTTGCGAAGGTTGGAAAAAAGAAAAAACTCAGTCAGTAACGAACTTAATGACTCGGGCTCCTCCGGCGGGTTTTGCCACGAACCCACTCGCCCTAAGCCGCGTTAACGGTGCCCCAATCCTGTTGCAGTCTTCGACGACCCTGGAAACCACATCAGACGCTTTTTCACGCTCAGCCAACACGATCACCGATCCGACAAAACCTGCCCCCGTCGTTCGAGCCCCTAACACTCCCTCCTCCGATCCGAGCTTCCGGGCACCGGCAACCAGCTCACCCAACTCGGCACAACTCACCTGAAACTTCTCGCTTAACGAAATGCGACTTTGGTATAACATCTCACCGGCTTGTGCCCAGTCTTTATTTTCCATGTATTGGACGAACTTCAAGGTGCGCTCGTTTTCTTGCAACACATGTTCCGCACAAAGAAAACTCAGCTCATTAAACTGACCTCGCGATCGATCAAGCTCCACGTGAGATCCCGCAAACTATCGAGTCCCAGTTCTGTTGAAACCGTTTCGCAACGCTTACGCCGACTAGCATATTCACTTTCAGACAATCCATGTCGAACATGACTATTGATAACCACTAAGGCAAGGTGGTCATGATCAAAAGGAACATGCTCAATCGACTCATCTCGACAGTCAAGCAACACCCTCCTCTTAACCAGCAAGTTCCTTTACGGTATTCCACGCGGGTCGGTGCCATTTTAACAGCACACTTTGTCTGGCAAATCGATAGTCCGTTACCGTGGAAACGGGCTGGACTACTAACTCCAGGTCGCCAAACTGTTTCAACCACATCTCTCGTGGCCCGGCCTTGCCAAAGGTAATTGAAATCCGCGAGGCGAGCTGACTCGTCTCACCTGCATAAAGCGCGTCCCCGCCGAGTTCACGGATCACGTAAACCCCCGGCCCTTCAGAGATCTCGTCTAAATCTAACTCAGACACCAAGACCCCATTTGCTGATTTCAGCTTTTTCTTGCTCAACCCTGAAATCCCAAACTGTTTGGGCGTACGCAATGTCGCGCGGTGCTTTGCATTACTCCCCTCTTTGCGCAGCTTGAGAGCCGCCCAACGGTAATCGAGCGGCTGGTAACCAGGAGCAAATCCCGCGGCGATGGCATCAAACTGAACGCCGATTCTTGGGTCACAGAAAATCTCATCGAGACTCATGCAATACTTATTAACAATCTGCCGCCAGGCGATTTCGCTGGCAAACAAAAAAGGACTTACTTCGCTCCAGCCAATTTTTGTTCTCACCGTTGTATCGACAGACGCTGCCTTCAACTTACCCGCCTTCCGGATGCGGAATAAAAACCGGTTTCGTTCAGCGGGTGTTCCGGGAACCGAAAGCCGGTCACATGCCAACTGAAAATCCTCATTCAAAATGGGATCCGCAATCAAACGATCCACCGAGTATCCACGGTTTGTCTTTGAAAACGCTTCGATCATCTGAGCGATTTCAGAAACGAGTGATTCATGAATCTCTGCGTCATCGGCGAAAAGGGCCCGCTGAACTTTTTCTACTCCCTTCGCTTTTCGAGCATCTCGCTTGGCATATTCGTTCATGCTCGGCTCTTCACTACCATTGAGCCGATCGCCGGTGGAAATTCTATCGAGACGCTCCATCCCCAGCCGAACATAATCTTTCGACAATTCAAAGCCAAAATAGTCACGCCCCAATTTCTTGGCGACTGCGAGTGTCGTCGAGCTACCTGAAAAGGGATCGATTACAATATCACCCCGATTGGAACTTGAGCGAATAACCCGCCCCAACAATTGCTCAGGCATTTGACAGCCATGAAATCCAGCACGCTCTTTAAACGTTCCGGCAACTCTTGGAAAATACCAGGTGTCTTCGTCCGCTTGAAAACCGTCAACCAACTCTTGAGGCCTGAGAATCCAGGTGTCATCCGGCATTCGCCCTTTTGGATTCGCTCTCGCATCGTTGTAAACAAGCCTGCGGGCTGACGGGACTCGCAGATCCATATCGTCGTGATTGAATAAGAAGTTTTTTGAGTCTTTGACAAAGTGAAACAAATGAGCATGGGAACGCGTAAATTTCTTTTTACAATTCACACCAAATGTGTAATACCAGATCACCCAACTGCGACAATGGAATCCTAAATTCTGGGCTTCAATTTTCAATTCAGCAGCGTACTCATCTCCAATCGCCAGCCAGAACGTACCCTCGCTTTTTAGTACCCGATGCAACTCAGCCATCCACTCGCGGGACCAGGCAAGGTATTGATCATCACCCAGTTGATCATCGTATTGATCGTATTTGAATCCAATATTAAAAGGCGGATCCGCGAAGGCTAAATCAACCGATTCCGAAGGAACTTTTTTAAGCCCAGCAACACAGTCACCTTGGTGAATTTTACCTAAGAATTTTCCTAATGTTGCGGCCAACGAATCCTCCATTTTTTAAGCGAGTCAATCCACCTCAGCTAACTACAAGTTCTCCAATTTATCAACTTGTTCGTGAGAATTCGAGTCCCTCAATCGCCCTCCCTAAAACCGAATAACACGCACCGACTCGCCTCTGCCTTGGACGGAGTCCAATCCTACCAAGTGCAACCCGAGTAACTTACCGCTTGGATTTATCCACGAAAATGCCAAGATTTATGCTGAATGCGATTTCGAGTTCGCCTCAACCGCGAAGGTCTCTACTCGGAGCATCAAAATTTGAAACGCTTCAAGCGTGGAATACTAATGCAACATACGGTATCCTCAATCGACAAGAACATCAGGAAAATCCGCTGCTGTAAAACCGCTGGTCACTTCACCCGGGCACCGGTCTTCCTCTCATACCTATTAGGCTAATCCATGCACTTGAAACAAAACCTACTCCTTCTGACCACCTGCGCCTTGATTATAGGACTTCCTTGCCACTCCGCTGATGCACAAACCCCAGCCACCGAGTCTTTCTCTGGATTAACATTCCAGTCACCCGCAGAAAAGAGTATCGGCAAAAAAATTGTCTTGATCGCAGCAGAACAGGAATACCGCAGCGAGCAGTCCATGCCAATGCTGGCCAAAATTTTGTCATCGCGTCATGGATTCGATTGCACCGTCCTTTTTGCGGTCAACCCGCAAGGCCAGGTAGACCCAACCATGCCAGTTTACCCAGAGAAGGGGAAAGAAAGTGAATTCCAAACCCACAACATTCCCGGACTCAACCATTTAAAAGAAGCTGACCTTGTCATCTTCTTTGCTCGACTCCTGACACTCCCGCTAGAGCAACAAAAACAAATCGTTTCGTACATAGATTCCGGCAAACCCATTATCGGTCTCAGAACAGCAAATCATGGATTCCGCGGCCGACTGCCTTATAAAATTGACGGCAAACAAATTCAATTTGGTGAGCAAGTTCTCGGGGGTACTTTTCGAGGCCATCACGGCAATTGGCATCGCGACTCGACCCGCGGTGATATTGTCGACGCGATGAAAGACCATCCCATCCTGACCGGCGTTGCCAACATCTGGGGACCTTCTGATGTGTATAGAACTTTTCCTGAAAATGGAGAACTACCCAGCAACTGCACAGCGTTGGTTTATGGACAACCACTCATCGGACGTGAACAGGGAGGAGAGTCCAACCCCAACAAAATCCCACTTCCCGTTATCTGGACCAAACCCTGGAAAACCAGTAATGGAAAATCAGCCAGAGTGTTTCATTCCACCATGGGCAGCGGAAAAGATTTCGAGAATGAAGGATTCAGGCGATGCATTGTCAACGCCTGCTACTGGTGCACTCAGCTTGAAGACCAAATCCCTCCGCAGTCCGATGTCAGCTATGTCGATCCCTATACCCCGCTTTCCAGCGGATTTAATTACGAAAAGCTGGGAGTCACACCCAAAATGCCGACTGAATATCGCACTCCCTAATTTTACCGCTGGCGAGATTTCAGCGACGTTTAAAATGGCGGAACGAACATTTTCTTCTTCAATCGCTCGATCGATTCTGGCGGAAGGTCTTCGGATTTCGTGACCGCGACCCACGCGTCGATATAACTCGATGGCGAATAATTATGACCGTACCCGTTAGGTACGCTCGTCGCCATGGGCAGGTCAAAAGCGATTTGTAAAAACGTAACAACCGGATACCACTTCAAATGAGGTGAAACATCGGGGCCTCGCTGCCCTTCAAGCCACGCAGGTTTTTGAAACGCTAAATCAGGTGAGAAAAAAACCATTGGATCACTTGCGTATTGCACGTAAACATTCCTCATCGCACCCCAAGACTGCCCCGACTCCAACGTGTTTTTCTGTGAGGTGAAACGCACCATCGAACCATTGCGAAAGCGCGGCAACCACGCAGGAGAATCCGGGTTCCGCTCGCGGGTTAACTCCTGCCACTGCGTACTTGGAAAGGGCGGTCCGCTCCACACCGCTCCTTGAATTGGATCGTCAAATATTTTGTACAAATCAGCAGACACCTCAGATCCAAACGCACCTAAACTTAAACCGAATAAATACAGTTTAGGACGATCATCTTTGGGAAGCGTAATCCAATGGTTATAGATTTCATCAAAGAGAACCTGAGATGCCACGATCGAACGTGTCGGATCGACAATAATCGTCAACCAACTGGGAAGATAGCTATATTGCATACTGACAATCGCCGTATCACCGCCCAGCAAATACTCGACCGAATCCACCGCTGCCGGGTCTAACCACCCCGTCCCTGTTGGCGTCGCAACAATTAACGTTGACCGCTTAAACCCGTCAACGCGGATCAGTTCTTCCAAAGCCAGTTTTGCCCGTTCTTCGATAGTATCCTGGGAACGTAACCCAACGTAAACGCGTACCGGTTGCAAACACTCCCGCCCCCAAAACTTAGTTAAATCTGCTGCCTGCGGCCCGTCTACAATAAAATTCTTTCCGCGGCGACCTATTGAATCCCACTCAATTGACGAACCTGGACTGCCCGACGCAATTGCGATTTCTGGCTGGGCAACCCCCTCATCAATCAGAGCATCTGCCTTCGCAAAAAACGAATCCGCCGAACTCATTAAACCTCGCGCGATCACGCCGTTGGCAATAAAAATTACTAACAGTCCAGTCATTGTCACACCAAGCGTTGTGGCAACGCGGCGCGGAAGAAAGCGATTCAGTTGACGTGATGCATACCGACAACTCCACCCCAGCCAACGCACAATCGCAATTACACAACAAGCAGAGAACACGGCAATAACTGCGGTCGTGTACGGGTGAGCGGTTTCCAAGGGAGGCATTTCCATCAATTCGCGAATGGAGTTTTGCCAAAACGTCATCTGCCTCAAATAGACCACAAATACAACGGCAACCACGACCGACGTGACCATCTTGGAAATACGCTCCAGCTTGTCCGATGGCTTCGGCAATTCTAGGAACAGATAGAGATTTAAAAAGCCAACTCCAACTCCATACCCTGCCGCCAGAGCAAAACCAGACAACAAGCCCTGAAAAAGGAAGTTACGAGGCAATAAAGAAGGCGTTACCGAAGCGGAAAAAAACAAAATCGCAAAGACAAGCCCGATGAAGGAGAACGACTCAACATAACGCAACAACCATGACTTCATAAAGCTCCCCATCTTTTTCCTTGATCAAAATTTTAATCCGAGAAATTCAAACCAGTGGAAGGTTTGTCAAATCAATCCCCGCATCACCTCGTCCGGCTCAACCGTTCCTCAACGAGGAATATCAGTTGGCTTCAGGCTGCAACGTTCTCTTGAAAAATTCCCCTTGAGTCACATCGACGCCACGGCCCAAACCATGCCCACCGTTTGGCCAAAACCGACTCTCATAGGTCAAACCAGCTCGATCCAACGCATCAATTAGCTGGAACGCGTTATTGGGGTGAACATTATCGTCGACCATCCCGTGCATAATTAAAATCTTCCCCTTTAGGTTTTTCACATGGGTCATTGCCGCTCCCATCTTGTAGCCTTCCGGGTTTAGCTGCGGCGTACTCATGTAGCGTTCTGTGTAAATCGTATCGTAGTTCCTCCAGTCCGTCGGACCAGCGCGATCCACGGCCGCTGTATAAACATCCGGATGCTTAAAAATCCCCATCGCTGCCATAAATCCGCCATACGAATGCCCGACAATCCCCACGCGATCACCATCGACGTAGGGGCGTTTTCGCAGCATCCGAATGGCGTCGGCGTGATCCTGAATGTCAACATCGCCAAGCTTCAGATAAGCAGCACCAAGAAACGACTTCCCGCGACCTCCAGTTCCCCGATTATTTACCTTGACCACCAAATAGCCTTGATCGCATTCACGCCGCGGTCGAGACACATACCGTGCACTAATTTCACGCGACCCGGGGCCGCCATACAACGCATTGATGACTGGATATTTTTTTGTTGGATCAAAGTCATTGGGCTTGTAGAGAATTCCGTAAATATCAAACTGATCATCATCCGACCGGAATTTAAACATCTCGGCCAAATTAGCTGCCTTCGCAGGGCTTTGCTCTGCGAGGTTTGCAACGAACTTACCGTCCGTTCGATATATCGCTGTTGAGGGGGGCCGATTGACTGCCTCATATTGAGCGATCAGCCATTTACGGTCGGGAGAAAGCTGGAAATTGGAGTGATGGTAATCCAGAGTCGTTACTCGCCGCTGCTGTTTTCCATCGAGAGCGACTAAATGGTACTGCATGTAATAAGGATTTACGATCGAACTGTTGGCGACAAAACTAACGAGATTTTCATCTTCAAAAACCTCCAAAGAGTTAATTTGGAAATCGCCCTGTGTCACCGTTTGAAAAACATTCCCCTCCAGATCTCTGACTTCGTAATGTGTAAATCCAGTTTTATCTGTCGGCCACAAAAATCGTTTCTTGTCTTTCAGGAATCGCATGGCCGGAGAATTCTCCTGCCAGGTCTTCTGTCGCTCCTCAATGATCGCTTTGCATTCCCCCGACTCCAGATCGACTGTCACTACCTTCAGATGCTGCTGTAATCGATCGGTCCAATTCAACAAAACTCGATCACCCAACGGCGACATCCGCAGCCCGTAAATGTATTCATCTCCGGAACCACCAATGTCAATGCGTATCGTTTTCTTGGATTTCAAATCGTAAACGAACAATTCTGAAATTGGATTCTTCGCACCAGCCTTCGCATAATATTCGGGATAGAGCGAAGTGTTAATTTTTGACCAGCCCCGCAAAAGAAAAAACTTCTCAACCATAGTGTCGTCAAATTTGTAATATATGATTTTGCTGGAATCAGGGGTCCACCACATGGCCTTCTTTTGGCCTAACTCCTCACCATAAACCCAACTCGCTGTTCCAAAATGGACATCCTCATCTCCATCAGTAGTAACATTAACTAACTCTTTTGTTTTCAAATTCTCAAGAACCAGATTCCAGTCCCTGTACTTGGCTCGCCATTTTCCATCTGGTGATTCAACCTCTGTGTACTGTCTTCCCCGCAGTGGCCGTCCAAGATACTTTCCGGTGCTAGCGCCCTGGTCGGTTGAGCGACGCCGAGATCGGGGACTTACCGCTTTAGACCCGCCTTTAGAAGATTCCTGAGCATCAATTTCAGATTTCTGACTCGTTGAAAAATCAAAGCGATACCGCTTGCCAGCCGACGAATAATCAACCGAATCTTCATTCCACTTCACGTTGTTGACCACACCTGGCATAGCGGACGACGTGCGCTGTCCCTGTGCCGCTGTAATCAGCAGGCACACAATAAAAACAACACTCGACAATCGAACAACAATCTTCAAACAGGTCAACTTGCTCACGTTTCTATCTCACCCTAGACAATCATCAAATGAAAAATTTCAGTTGTATTGTAGAGCATTCAATTCGGCTTCACCATCAACGCATCTCGCCCATGATCCATTAAATGGTCAACTACTTTGGAGATCGGCTGTTGCGCTTCCGTCCATTTTAACGGCGTTATTTAACCAGTGGATCATTCGATTTTCCATCAACTCGTAAAACGGGTTGTATCGGCATCGCACAAAGAGCGCGTCGGAAAGCAGTAACGCACTCGACTCACCGCGAAGGCTTATTGAACCGAAATTAATCCCAGTGTTCGTCGTCGCAGCGCGGTTTCCGTACAACCGATCACCGGCCGAAAACGGAATGGCGATGTGCGACAAAGAAACGATTCCCTCGGGCCACTCCAATTCGAGAACTTCCTCAAAAGACTGGCCACCCACTCGCGACTCCAACGCAACCTTTCGCGAATCGGATTTCGCATTTCGCAGGATCGTCAACTGATACGGGAGATCTTCCTTTTCCAAATTTGGGAAAACATGATCTTCAAATGACAAGTTAAATAGATTTGCAATTTGATCAAATCGATCGATATCGAACAAAAACAATTCATTTGAATTATTTTGCAATCTTTCAAACACAGAAGAAATTAGCTTTGGCACCCTAACTGTTGAGTCAACTACCGACTGCATTGCCAGAACCGGAGGAACCTCGCCAAGACGCCCCTGTTTTTCCAACAAGGCCAGTTGCCGCTCAACCTCTTGAGTCATATCCCAAGCCTGAATGCTTGCATTGGTCGGCCAGGAACTGTATTTAAACGGATCGACCTCCGCATCAACACTCGTCCACAACGCTTTCACTGTCCGTGAGATCAAAGCGACCGTGTGATGAATCCGAAAGAGACGTGCCAGAGGATTGATACCAATCATGGGAGAGAACAAAAGAATAGCTGCCATTTTTGGGAGCGACGAATCGGCGATAGCCGCGAGCGCGTAATTCATCGCTAACGCCCCGCCATTTGAATAGCCGGCAAGCACGACTGGTAATCCCGAAGGCAATTTTTGCTTTAAACCACGAGCCGCAACTTCCACCGCTGCCGTCCAGTCAGGCCACTCCACATTGGCCAGAGCACATGGACAAGTGCCATGGCCGGGCATTCTCAACCAGACGACGGTGTACCCCTCTCGATGCAGTCGCAAGCCAATTTCACGCAGAGAATACGGTGAGTCGCTCAATCCATGAATCAGCAAAGCACCGCCAATCGGATTCTCGGCCTCCAAAACCCGTGTTCGATTCCAATTTCGATCAACTACGGTTTCTGGATTACAGACCGAATCGCGTCGGTACCGACTAAAGGCACCGTTAACCTCGGACTCCCAACGATGATCGATAAAGCTGTCTAACTCATCGAAAACCCGCTGCTCCTGAGCGAGATAATCATCCAAACTAAAACCCTCGACCGCGTCCGCTGAACAAAATTCAGACTTCGGCATCTCGAGGTGCCACCCCTTGAGCTCTGGTAGCGACTTCGAAGTCCTCACCCAAATCACCAGCAACAAAACAACGGCAACTGCCGCTGTTAACAGCACATTTAAACCTACCAAAGCAACAATTCGCCCAAATCGAAATGCCAACCCACGGTCGGTCATCGTACCGGCAAAACGAAAACACTCGATGACTAAAACTGCCAAAGCAATCGTCGCTAACACGAATAGCATCCACATCAAAACCCGCATGAATTTGGAACGCCGCGAGATTGAATTTTTCAGTTTCGTGATACTTTGCTTCAAACGCATAGACAATCTCAGAAAGTCGATTTCAAATATTATGCTCACCCGATCTAATAATTTACAAAATCACTGTAGACTTTTCAGTAATTAATCGTCAAACCTACTGCAGTTCGATTCGCAAAATTTAGGTGAATAAAGACCACTTCAAGCGATTCTCTACCACCAACCGCCTAACGATGCGCCCGTCGATCGAGAAATTCAACCTGGGAGTGCTGTCCATTGACTGACGACAAATTCTTACTTTTCAAACGTCACCCCTGCTCTAAGAATTTGAGCGATGAGCTAATAACTGAAATCGCAAACCATTGTGAGGTCATTCATTGCGCGCCGGGGGAAGCGCCACAACAAGTCAACCAAGCGTTTCACTCCGTCTACTTGATGGTTCATGGAAGAATGCGCCAAACATTATTTGACTTTCAGGGACGCGTGCTTGCCAATCGATTTCAAGTAGCAGGCGAACAATTTGGAGCACTTGCTGCCGCAATTGGTGAGCCCGCGCCGATGGAACTAGTGGCCGAAGAACCCTCCACCATGCTTAGGATTGACTATCGCACCTGCTTGGAACTTAATCAAAAATACGCCGATTTTCAACATAACTTTGCAAACATGCTCGCCAAGACGGTGCTTAAATTGGCGATGAAAGGACGGGAACATCAGGTCCCCAGAAACGTTGTTGTCCTCCACCAGTCGCGGGACACACGCATCTTCACGCAGCGCCTCTTAGAGCGCCTCCGCGAACTTGAGGAACAACCGCATGTGATCACCGATGACGAACAATGGAACACTCTTGAAGGCATACCGGACTTCCAGATCTCGACTGACGCTGATGGGATAACCGATGTTAAAGCAATTCAGCAAAAGCTAATTGGCTGGTCCGATGCTGACCGACTACTCATCGATCTCAATAATAATACTCTCGCAGTATCGATGACATCCATTTTTGAGTTTGCGGATAAAATACTCTGGTGCGTAACGGTGGAAAACTGGGAGCAATCTGTCGCTAACTTCCGGAAGATTTTAGAAACGGTTCCCGGCTGGGCAAGCAAAATCAACATTGTCTGGGTCTTGCCCGGGGACTGCCGGATCGCGCCACTCGCTCCCGAATTAAATGAACCGGCCCGAAGAAACTTCAAACTCTCTTTTGAAACACCTCCAGCAAAACAAAGCCAAGGATTGAACCACGGGTTCGAACGAGTCGTTCATCAATTACGAGGAGTTCGAATTGGGCTTGCACTTGGAGGCGGGGCAGCAAGAGGCATGGCGCACCTTGGCATTCTCAAAGTCCTTGAAGAAAATGGTATCGTGATTGACATGATTGCAGGTACGAGTGTGGGTGCAATGACCGGCGTCCTCTACTGCTCAGGAATGGAACCCGATGACAACGTCGAACGATTTATCGAAGACCTGAGGCCGCCATGGATCTTCAGAATCCTTCCCAACGGAGGTTACTGGTACCTACTGTGGAAATATCGCCGAGGCCATTTTGACTCCATGCTTCGTAAATATCTCAAACAAAGCCGACTGGAACAGTTAACCATCCCAGTTCAATCAGTCACCGTCGACCTCATTAGCGGCCAGCCCATTATTCGCAGTGAAGGAGATGCCGTTCATGCAATTACCGAGAGCATCAACTTGCCGGTGCTCTCACGTCCGATAAACCGCAATGGCCAGGCACTCGTTGATGGAGGCATTGTTAACAATGTCCCAGCTGACACCCTCGTCAAGAACGGATGTAATTTTGTAATCGCAGCCAGTGTGACCGCAAACATTAATCAGGAATTCGCATCCAACCAAGCAACAACGCCGACCCACCAAATGAAGCGAGCCTCAGCAATCAGCACCATCTTACGAACTTACGTGGTACAAAATGTCAACATGAACTCGGTGGGAGTTGCTCCCGCAGATTTTGTCATTCAACCCGACATTTCCGAATTTGGAATTACTGAATTTACACGCGCTGATGAAATGGCGGAAATTGGGAAATCAACGACGCGCGAATTGATTCCGAAATTAAAAGAATTACTGCGATCTATCGATGCCCCCCTCTTTAAGTAGGGCATCCCGGCGGGAGACAACTGATGCGGATCCTTGTCTAGCCCAAAAATTCGTTACAACGCGACGACACCTTTCTGACTAGTGCGCAAATATCTCGCAAAACGCTCGTCCCTGCCACTCGTAACTTCTCTAATATGCCTAACGCAAAAGAGCTTATTCCAAAGCGTTTCGGAGAATCAAAGCCAGCCAAGATCACAACTTACATTTCAATAAATCGCACAAATGCCAAACACGAATTCAACGAAAGAAGATCGATCAGAAATTCGACGTTCGTTTATAAAAAAAATGGGATTGCTCCACCAATTCCATTTGCTTTTTGACAATATCCCTGGGATCTATTTTTTCGTCAAAGATACTGAAAGCCGAATGATCTTCGGCAGCCAAGCCCTACTGGTGCGACTCGGCTTAGAAAACCAGGACGCCCTCGTCGGCACCACTGATTACGATCATTTCCCAAAACATGTGGCCGATCGTTTTGTGCTTGACGATCAACAAGTCATTTCTACCGGCACATCGCTTATTAACCATCTCGAGCTCTGGTACAACGAACAACGACTCCTCGACATGTTCGTAACTCAAAAGCAACCGGTGTATGGCGCCAATGGGAAAATCATTGGCGTCATGGGTACGGTCCAAAGCTACGAGAACAATAAGAAATCAGTTGTTCCGTATCTCGAAGTCGTAGAAGCGGTCGATTACATTCGCGAAAATTATGCCCAAAAGATAAAAGTACCCGACCTCGCAGCACTATCGAATATCTCTCCACGACAGCTCAATCGAAGATTCATAAGTGTCTTCGGGATCAACGCTCAGCAATTTTTAATTAAAACGAGAATTCAGTCAGCCTGCGAAGCGCTTCTCAATAGTCAAAAACCAATTCTAGAAATTGCCATGGATGTTGGGTTCTGTGATCAGAGTGCATTCACGCAGCATTTCCACAAACACGTTGGCGTAACGCCGCATAAATATCGCATCCAATCCGGCTCAGTTTTTCGTCCTCCCGTTAAATTGCCGCGAACAACTTAAGAACCATTCTGCGTCGATCACGGGTGTTGCTAAATTCACTCGGCTTGTCGGAACTGATTTTTCCCTCAATTAAATCATTAATCCAATGTCACGGCGCATCTGGACAACGCTTGAGATAAATTTCCTCGGCGAAAGAAACTAATGCGAATGCCGCTATCAGCAACTCTGACCAAATGAAAGACTCACCGATGCCTACCGCCCGCTTCTCAATCTTGGCCGTCGTGTTTGCCCTTGCCATTCAAGGGTCGGCTTTTGCTGCCGACCCTCTAATGTGCCTTCCCGGCAAAGTGATTTTTGAAGATTCGTTTTCAACGCCGTCACTCGATTCACGATGGACCATTCCCAAAGGGGATTGGACTGTCATCGAACAAGCCCTCCGGGGGAGTGAGTTAGCAGCAGACAAGCATTCCGCCGTCGTTAGAACAGACGTGGAATTCCCAAAAAACTTCATCATTCGTTTTAAATTCAGATTTAATGGTGGAAAAGCCATTCACTGCTCCTTTAACGGAAAGGGCCATATCTGCCGGGCAACGCTGACCCCTGATGGCTACACGCTGAAGGGAGAGAAAGTCAAAAGCGATTCAGCAGATCGTTCGGTTACCGTCGGTCAAGTCCAACAAAAGTTCACTCCTGGAAAGTGGCACACCATGCAAATCGAGGTCGCGGGAAACGAATTTGTAGCTCAGGTCGACGATGGACCAATCGCCTTTGGCACTGACAAAAAAATCGGTCGAGCCAAAACCAATTTTGGATTTCCAATGTCAGGCACCTATTCCGAGATCGACGATATCAAAATCTGGAATGCGGACTTAAATCCGAATTGGGCAGCCCGGAAGAAGACTTTACCTCCAAACAAGATCATCCCGCCAAAACCACCGACCGCGGAAAAGCGATTCAAAAATCTTGATAAAAACAATGACGGCTCAATTTCTCTAAAAGAATTCACGAATCCACGTACGCCAGATAAACGAGCGGCGGCTGAGAAACAATTCAGGCGACGGGATAAGAATCAAGATGGAAAAATGAGCCTTCAGGAATATTCACCAGCAAAGAAATAAGCCTGCTCATCCCTAATCAGTACCCTTCTGATCATCTTCGCTCTCAACAATGAGCCACTGGACAAACGAGAAGAGCCCTTTGGTGTGGACTCCACTTAAAGGGCTCAAATCTTGATCATTTAGAATTCATAGTTTTGCTGTTGGGCGACTGGTTTTACTCAGTTGCCGGACGCTCGATCTGATGCTTCTGTATCAATTCCTGCATAGCCTGTTGCCGTTCAGGGCACTCTGGCCATTGGTCAAAAATTGTCTCGCCCAGCGGAGTGGTATAAACTGGAATCGCGCCCGCGGAAATCAAAGCATCAATCAATTCGGCGTTGCCGTCGTAAACGCAACAATGAATGGCATTAAACCGAATCTCGCTTCCGACATTAGGGTCGGCCCCATAAGCCAGTAAAACCTTTGCCGTCTCTGTCTTTTCCAAAACGCAGGCGTCGAGTAACGGAGTGTCGTCAAAGTCATTGCGACGTTCCGGATCGAATCCTTGCTGCAGCAAGAACTCGACGTCCGACGGAGTCCCCTCGAGCGTCAAAAAATGCAACGCGTTCTGCCCCAAATCCACCGGCGTGGTAAACAGCATCGGATGCACTTGAAGTAACCGACAAGCTTCATCGCGATTGTTTCTAACTGCATCAATGAACTGGCCGACCAGCGATTGATTCTCGACCAAAATAACACTCCCTTTAAAACACGACCACCAACACGACCACCAACACGACCATGTGCATCCTCGCTTAACTAGTTCTAATCGAAAAGACCGCAACCAATTATCTCAGTCCATCTGACCCGATGACTTGAAATCAGGGACTGAACCACTCAGTCCAAGCTAGATCAAACACAGCTAGATCAAACACAGCTAGATCGAACGAAGCCGACTAAACGACACGGGCGGAAACCAACTGTCCAGTCATTGGAATCTCAACATGGCCCAGATGGTCGAAAACAAGGTCTCCCAAAATAATTCGTTCACCGCTTCAAACCTGATTACCAAGTGTCGACGTTGGTAAATCGACAATCTTGATTTAAGGGCGGAAAAGCCAATAGAACGGCACCAAAACGAACCA
>JAAEMV010000140.1 GCA_024225195.1 Planctomycetaceae bacterium
ACAAGGATTTCAGTGGGTTTCCCAATGGTTCTGTTTTCTTTCCAGGCCTCCCGTTGATCCCAGGCATTCCCAACAAGCCAACATGAACCCCCAGAATGACCTCAACCTACCTCGGCAACGACCTCTCTGAGCCACCGATTCGAGTTCAGATTCCCCGTCCAGGATTTTGAAAACACCATTACCCAAATCCGCTCATTGGGTTAGAATAGGTTTCCTCTTAAGAGTCATGGGAGCAACGTCCGAGGTTGCCCCCGCGTGACACGTGAGATATGGGCGATTAGCTCAGCTGGCTAGAGCGCCACGTTGACATCGTGGAGGTCGTTGGTTCAAGTCCAATATCGCCCACTACCACCCTTAGTGGTTACCCTTCAAACGGTAGCCGCTAAGGGTTTTTTTATTGGGATAAAAGCGTTTGCGTTATGGTCGTTGATTGTTTTTGACCGTTCCTATGCGTCCATTCATGCGACCTTTTTCAGAGGGTGCGTCTTTTCACTCAATCGGCCAGAACGAGAGAGCTATTTTTGTTTCGCCAGCGAACTCACTATCCACCCATACCTCCTTACAAAATGACTTCCGGACCGACAATCTATCTCATACTTCACGGTATTACGCAGCTGGGCATTCCAGCAACTGAGAGAAACTTACCATTATCAGATATTTGCTGATTCTTCCGCTTTTGTCCGTCGCTGGATGCTGCTGAAAGGGGCGAATTGAAAAGACGCAAGAGATCAACCTAACGGGTCGATTTCAAATAACCCTTAGCTTGTTTCTTTTATCGTTTTTTTGCTATTTGTTATTGTTGGTGCAAGCAAACCTGGAACACTCGAAATACACGTCTGACTTTTACCCTCTCGGTTTTTAACGGGGCAAACGTATTTGCGAGCCAGTGACCGCCCCGTTATTATGGCAATCCATCGCAGCAGGCATTGGCTGATTTTGAATGCGAGTTGGCGAATGCTGAATCTCAGACATCCGGATTCAGAGAAAAGTCATTGCTGGCCGTGGTGAGAATCGAGTTGATCTATCGTTCTAATTATTTATCTATAGCTTTCCATGAAAAAAAATCTCAAGATGCAACCTACTGAGACGGCTGTTTTTCACGCGGCGTCTCGAATCTATTCGGCCTATATCGTTTCGGGGCAAGTTGGCGATCAGGAAGCTAATGCGTGGATGAAACGGGCGATTGCCGAAGCGATCAAAATGGCCGACGCTACCGACCAATTGGTGGTGAGCGATGATGAGATTGATTCGTTGGGTTTTTGATTTTCGGTGCTTACCATGATTTCACTCAACGCCAATCCGATTCAAATTTCCGAGCGGTGAACTGACATTTTGGTTTGTGATTCGAGTACTTCTTATCATTGCTGCGCGTCGCCGTAGCGCCCACGGGGATGTGCGGGTTCTGCATGATTGGTGTTTAAATTGGGGTGCCTGCACCAGTTTTTTTCGACCAACGCCGGTGTGGGTGCCGACTCGCGGCAATTTTTTAAACTTCGATTCCTCTTGCTATTATCGTTTTGATACGGTCGACGATGCGAGGTCCGAGCGAACGTGTCGGAATGACTGGTGGCTTTGGTATTCCATCAAAATTGCCTGA
>JAAEMV010000141.1 GCA_024225195.1 Planctomycetaceae bacterium
AACCGCTGATACACATCACGGACCAAATAAGACGCTCCCCAGTTCATCTGAGTACTTAGAGTCGACATGAATGCAGCAAAGAAAGTAACCAACAACAAACCATTGAGACCAGGTTTTCCAAGATCTCGCATTACCATTGGAAACCCAACACCAGAGTCGAAACTTGCGTCCGCGATTTCACTTGTTCTCAATTCTGGATACAACGCCAGCGCCGCAAAGGCGACAATCAGCCAAGGCCATGGACGAATACAATAATGGGCAATCTGATACCAAAGCGTCGCTAACATCGAGTGCCGCTCATCCTTGCACGCAGCCATCCGCTGAACGATGTAACCTCCACCGCCCGGTTCTGCCCCCGGATACCAAGTTGCCCACCACTGCACCAGCAGCATGATTAAAAAGACGTAAACCGGCATCCACGCATTCTCTCCAGTCAAACTGGGGATAAAGTCAAACGCGGCCGAGCCGTTCTCTCCAAAATTTTCGACAACCTTGGCTTCTAATGCCGGCGCACCACCACATTCGACGATCGCTAAATAAGCCAGGGCAGTACACCCAAACATCGCAAAACAAAACTGCATCGCGTCGGCGATCGCGACCCCCCACATACCTGACATCATTCCGTATACGCCAACCATCACGAGCGTAAAAAATATGATCAACCAAGGACGGTAAAGTAGAGCCTCATCGCCGAATAAACTTTGCTCGATCGAAGTCGCGCCTACGCCATGCAAAATAGTCTCATTCAAAACTGTTACCATCGCAGTAGTCACCCACCCAATGATGATTGGATTCACAATCAACGCGACGTAGAGAGCTCGTGTTCCACGCAACGCTGCAGCCGGTTTCCCAGCATATCGAATCTCAACTAATTCGACATCTGTCATTACGCCAGCGCGTCGCCACAAGCGAGCATAAACGAACACTGTCACCATCCCGCCAAGTGCCAGTGCCCACCAAACCCAGTTCCCCGCCATTCCATCTTGAATCGTCAAACCGACAACTGCCAACGGCGTGTCCGCTGCGAACGTCGTCGCCACCATTGAAGTGCCCGCGATCCACCACGGTAACGAACGCCCAGAAATAAAGTACTCAGCAATGTTCTTGCCAGCACGACTGCGATACCAAAATCCGATTCCAAGCATCACGATGAAGTACAACACAATAATGCTGTAATCAAGAATCGTTAATGTCATCCCTCACTCCAGAATCTAACGCATTTTTTTAAAACTCGGCGAATGCACATTGTCGACCAAGAGATGCCTGCATGCCAGTCCCACATTCTTGAAGCCAATCTCTGCTCACGGATCAAGCTCGGGCGGCCCAGCCCAATCTCCCCGAATCGGTCTAACAAGAACGACTATTTCCCAGCTTCCATTCTCTTTTTCGCAATTTCGATATACTCAGGCACGCAATCAATCGCGATATATTTTCGACCGCTTCGCTTGGCGACCATTGCGGTTGTGCCCGCACCCGAAAATGGATCCAACACGACCCCGTCGGTCGGGCAACTGGCGTTTAAGCATGTCTCAACCAGAGATTCGGGATAGACAGCAAAATGGGCTTCTCGAAATTTCGAAAGGGAGATCGACCAAACCGTCCGCTTGTTTCGACCCTTGGGATGAAATGCCTGATCCCAGCGGCCATCATGCAGGTTGGAGTCCCCGGAATTCTTCCCCTTTTCCGGCGTACCACCACGTTTCCCAAAATGTCGCCGACCTCCCTTCATCTTCGATGATTCGGAGAAGGTAACGTGCGGTTCGCGAACCGCATCTGCATCGTAGAAGTATTCTTTTTTGGAGTGACTGAAAAAGAAAATATACTCATGGTCAACAGTAGGTCTCGTCTTAACACTCGACGGCATCGCATTAGGCTTGTGCCAAATACAATCACTTCTGAGAACCCAACCAACCTCTTTTAGAGCAAGACAAACACGCCACGGCATCCCGAGCAATTCACCTTTGAGATATTTATCACCGATCACCATCCAGAGGGATCCCGTCGGCTTGACCACACGCCTCAGTTCCGAGAACAACTCAGCCATCCGCTCGACATAGGCAGCAGGGGAGATTTCCTGTCCAATTTGTTCAACCGACCCATAGTCTCTCTGCCGGTAGTACGGCGGACTGGTGACAATTGTATCGACAATAGAATCAGGGAGTTCTCGCGCAACGTCGACAGCGTTGCCACAAAGAAATTCGTCGACAACATTGTTTCCGACAGAAGGCTTCACGGTGAACTCCATTCTCTAAATTGCAACGCCGGGAGCCTCTTGCCCCAAGTTCATTGCTTAAACCATGCACGCGGTAGAATCATGATTTACTATCGTAAACTGTTTGACCAGCTTTCCAAGCGAGTGCCAGAGAAATCCGCCGGTGTTCTTTGGCTTCTTCGACCAAGACGCACGGCCCGAAGACCGCCGCGATGCTACATCTTGTCCAGAACCCCGATTCCCAGCAATTCCAAACCGCCCCGGATGGTGCGAGCCGTTAAATCGCAAAGCTGCAAACGACTTTTCTTTAAGTCCTCTGAATTTGCGTCCTTGACGGAGCATTTATCGAAAAATTGTGCGAACAACTGCGACAATTCGAACAGGTAATTGCACAAAACGTTGGGCTTATACTCCACCAGAACTTCATCCAGCGCTTCACCAAATCGAATCAACTTCAGCCCTAGCTGACGCTCAACGTCGTTCTCAAAAATAAATTCACCGGGATTAGTTCGGATGGCATCCACGTCCGCTTCTGTGCGACGAAGAATCCCTTGGACTCTGGCGTAACTGTACTGTAGATAAGTTGCCGTGTTCCCCCGCAAAGCCAGCATTTTCTCGTAACTAAACTCGTAATCAGAGCCACGATTGTGAGATAGATCGGCATACTTTAAACCACCTATCCCAATCACATTGGCAATTTCACGGTGTCGATCCTCCGTCAACTCCGGATTCTGATTTGTTGCGATTTCTAGAGCCCGGCTTTCCGCCTCATCCAATAATCCAGACAACCCAACCGTGTCTCCTGACCGGGTCTTATAAGGTTTTCCATCGGGCCCCATGACTGTCCCAAAAGCGACATGAGCCAGTTCAACCTCATCAAATCCCCAAAGCCTTGCGACATCAAACAGTTTTTCAAAATGCTCTGACTGGCGGTGGTCAACCACATAGAGGCATGCGTCCGCATTCCATTTTTCCATCCGGTATTGGATCGTTGCCAGGTCCGTCGTGGAATACAAATAAGCACCATCCCGTTTCTGAATGATCATTGGGGCATTGTGGTTATCTAGGAAAACACAAATCGCGCCGTCACTTTCCTTGGTGTAGCCTTTGTCGGTCAGATCGCTGACAACATTAGCCAGCTCATTGTGATAAAAACTTTCGCCCAGCTCATAGTCAAACTTAATATCCAGCCGGTCATAAATCTTTTGCATATCCTGCCGACAGAGCGGCAAGAACTCTTCCCAGAGTCCCTGATTAGTTGCATCTCCTTCATGAAGCGCAGCCGTTTCCAGTTGAGCGTTTTGATTAATATTTGGATGAGCCACTGCATCCTTTTCCAATCCAGGGTCGCTGGTAACTTCTAAAATCTTTGCTTCCAACCCCGCCACTGCCTCAGCTTGGTCTTCAATTTTTGACCTTAACTGTCTCAGCTGTTTCTTGAGTTGCTTTTCTGCTTTCTTATCACCCTGCGAATCAGTTGACTCGAGATCCGTTTGCTTGCCTTTCAATTCCTCTTGAGCGGCCTGCAATTCTGGCAACCGTTTAACAGCCGCGTGATAATCCATCAACTTGCGGACGTATTTATATAAACGCCCCAACTCAGCGACGGGCTCCTGTTGATAGGCTGCTTCGTCTAGAAAATTCTTATACCCATAAATGATCATCCCAAATTGAGTTCCCCAATCTCCAAGATGATTATCAGAAATGGCCGTGTGACCGACAAATCGTAAAACTTTGGAAATGGCATCGCCAATGAACGTCGATCGAACATGCCCCACATGCATCGGTTTGGCTACATTCGGCGAGGAGTAGTCAATCACAAATGTTTTCGGCTCGCTGACTCGCGTTACCCCTAGTCGGTCGTCCACTAAAGCGGCCGTCAAGCCACGCTTCAGCCAGACATCATCGATAGTTAGGTTGATAAACCCAGGGCCGGCGATCTCAACCTTTTGACATAAATCATCTAGTTGAACGCTCTCGCAAATCTCACTCGCAATCTCACGCGGCGATCGGCCTAATTGTTTTCCAAGCGGCATTGCACAATTTGCTTGGTAATCTCCAAATTTTGAATCGCCAGCTGGGCGAATCATTGCAAGCAAATTATCAGATTCGTCTACCATTCCGGAGAGTGTCGTGGAAAATCGAGCGCGTATTTCAGATAGTGGATTCATGACTTTTCAGGCAATGGAGGATTGAGGAGGCTAGGAACGAACCCCGCAAACCTTCAAATTTCACAGAAAACCGCATTCTCTGCAATCGGACTATCGCCCATGTTCGGCAAGTTCATGTGAAAAGAGACACACCATCTGACCAGCAACGCCCTTCTCCGTTTGCCGAAGTCAATCTCGAGAAGGTATGCTAGGGGAGTCGGTCGCATCAATCTCGTGCTAGATACGATCTTATCCCCCGCATATATCAACAATCTCAGTAAATCGATGAAACACTCCTCCATTTTGTTGCTGTCGATAGCAATCACTTTTATCGCTCTCAGTTGCGTTAACGACTCCCGGGCAGATTCGCCAAACTCTTCTATCGCGCTTCGGACGAACTCCGTACCAAATTCTCATCCAGTTTCGGTCGTAGAGGCCGACATCTACGTCAATCGCGCCCAGACAACCATGAGACTCAAGTGCTTCGCAGAAGACTTAGAACTGCTGCAGGGGGTGGAAGCACTGGAGAATGGCTTTTATGACAGCGATGAATTACTTGATGCTACCCAGGATCACGCCGAGTACCTCGCCGAGCGAATCACGATACGCGATGCCAATGGAAATCTATTCACACCCAAAATTACTGAGATCATCGACATTGAAATTCCTGAGGAAGGAATTAAAGCTGGGATGTTGATGAATTATCCAATGGGTTTTGAAATTGAATTTAAATATGACGAACCACCAGAGTTTATTACCGTTCAACAAAACATGGTTGCCGAAGGTGCGTTGCTACCGTCCGAGCTAAAAATCCTTTTGAAGCAAGCCGGTTCAGACACTCCCTACATGCACATGATGAAGCCCGGTGCACCCGAAACCTTCCGATTCGACTGGGATAAGCCGATTCTTTCCACAGATGCCTCTGAAAAAGAATGGGAAGTTTGGTTTGAGGAACAACGCGAAAAGAACCTCGGCATTACCAGCTACAGTAGCGTTTATTCCTTCATTTACATTACAGCCCATGAAGTGCGGCACGAAGTCCTGATTCCGTTGGCAACTCTTGCTACGCTAATGGAGATCGACCGTAGAGACGAGAGTTTTCTCGACATAGACGAGCAAGCAGCCGCGGCAAAGAAAATCGAAGCCTTTTTCTCAATTGGCAATCCCGTGCTTATTGACTCTGTCGAAGTTCAACCTGTCTTTGATCGTGTTGATTTTTATGGATTAGACCTTCGAGATTTTGCCGTTCAGGCCGAGAAACGAAAAATCAGCATGGCTAACGGTAGGGTTGGCGTCATCATGTCCTACAGCACGAAAGGGGCTCCAACCGAAGTCGAAGTGACCTGGGACAAATTTAACAACGCAATTAAGTCAGTTGATACGGTTGTGTTCGCTTACGACAAAATTGAAAAAACTCAATTTTCCATGTTCCTGGAAAATAACACGTTCCAATGGATCGCACCCGAACGCAAACCGCTGCCTGCGATTGTCGACGTTTCCTCGACCGTCGATCTCGAGTCACTTAAACCTTCCGTGATTCAACTTCCAGCCGTCACAACCATTTGCATAGCCCTCGCACTACTGTGTCTGATCGTAAGCTACATATTCAAATTGAATTTGAGAAACGCCTCGATTGCAGGAGCTTTGCTCGTGATAATCGGGCTGGCATTATTCCGCTATATCCCAATGGAATTCCCAAATCCTTTGGCTGAAAAGCCCAAATTTGAGCTTTCAAACGAAGACGCAACTCAGGTTTTTGCACAACTGCATAAAAACATGTTCCGAGCTTTCGATTACCAGGACGAGAGCGATGTCTACGACGCGCTCTCCAAAAGTGTCGATGGCGAGCTTCTACGACAACTCTATCTCGACATCAATCAAAGCCTCAAAGTAAAAGAGCAAGGAGGGGCCATTGCCCGCGTCAACGAGGTTAACCTTCTCGAAGGTCAAAAATCAAGCAGTTCAATCAACCCGGACGACGAGCTCCCTGAATTTGATTATGCCTGCAAATGGAACCTTATTGGCACCATTGAACACTGGGGGCACATTCATGAACGGGAAAACAAATATGACGCCAACTTTAAAATTCAACTTAAAGATGACGCCTGGAAAATCACCGAGATGCAAGTTAATAACGAAGAACAGGGTGTCGTTAAAACAAGCCTACGCAAGTTCTAAGCGACGCTAACAGGGAGCCCGATAGCTAAATTGAATTCAGCCAAATTGAATTTAACCAGATCTAGCAACCGCTCCTAAACAGCCGACGAACCTCAACAACTTACACCTCTTCGACCGAAACCCGTGTCTCGATCTTTCCCTTGCTCAGCAGTGCCGGCCAGTAACTAATAATCTCAGTCGCCTTCGGTCGCCCGCCGGCAAATCCAGTAACTCCCGGAGGTCCACTGGTCACCAAAGGAACAATCTCCATCCCCAGTCGATCGAGTTTTGCTCGATCTTCACTTCGCGCTCCAATGCGAAGAATCACTTCCGCTGGATCTTCGGGAGCTTCCACGATCCCCTGATGGCACACGTTCGTTCCGACAATCTCGACAAACTTCTCTTCATCTGTGAACGTCACCCCGTCCATGGCGACTCGCTCAAAAACAATATCAGCACAAAGCTTTGCCTTCTCAACAGCGTCCGGCCCCGCCACAGTGAGTTGGCTGATAATTTTGTAGCCTTCGTGAAACGAGATAGAAACTTTGTACGTATCGGTGGCGGGCCGACCAGTAATACCGCTGATCTCCACGCGGTCTTCCCCGTCCTGACGCAACTGGATTGAAGTAAAATCAGCGACACAATCGGGTGTAATATAATTCGCTGGATCACTCATTTCGTAGACCAACTGAGACGTCACCGTTTCGACCGAAACGCGGCCTCCAGTTCCCTCGTGTTTCGTCACCGCGAAACTACCATCGGAACGGGCTTCGATAACCGGGTAACCGATTCGTGCCATATCGGGAATTTCTTTCCAATGCACGAAATTCCCACCAGTGCATTGAGCACCACATTCAACAATATGTCCGGCTATTGTTCCTGCCGCCAAGCGATCCATGTCGTCCATCGTCCATCCAAACTCGTACATCATTGGGGCGAGCACAATAGAAGGATCAGTCGCACGTCCGGTAATTACAATATCGGCCCCTTGCTTGAGGGCTTCGACAATCGGCTCGGCTCCAATGTAAACGTTCGCCGTTTTCACTTGATCAAGATAAGGCTTCAATGGCTGGCCGTTATCCATATTTTGAAATTCTTCACCGCCCTCGATCAAAGAGCTTAGATCATCGAGGATATCATCCCCTTCGACGATCCCAATTTTCATACCGGTCAGACCTTGCTCACGAATCACAGCCGCAAGCGCTTCCCGGCATGCCACGGGGTTCACACCGCCAGCATTGGCGATAATTTTGATTCCCTTTTCATGACACAACGGCAAAACTCGCCGGCACATCTCAACGAAATCCGTCGCATAACCTTTCTGCGGGTCACGGCTCTTGAGCTTCTGCATAATGCTCATGGTGACTTCAGCCAGATAATCAAGCGTCAGGTAATCGAGCGGCCCCTCGTTAACCAATCGGATCGGTCCAAGGATACTGTCGCCCCAAAAACCCTGCCCGTTTGCAATCAAAACTTTATCTTTTTGCAATTCTTGATCTGCCATCGCTGGACGTCCCTTATCAATTAAGAAAACTTTTTCTCAAGTCTACCTGAACTGCAGAGTATCGACGAGACGCCGTCACGTCACTATGTTAGATCTCACCAAATGCTAAAAATAAATCTTCTCAGGCAACTCAAGAGCCACGATATGGAAACCTTTGTAAAGACATCCATCGAAGATGGAATCGGACAAGTTGTTTTAAACCGTCCGGATAAACGAAATGCACTGACACGGGAGATGATTCGGCAACTCCAAGCCGGCTTCGATACGCTCGCCCAAAATGACTCCCTCCGGCTTGTCGTACTTCGAGCAGAGGGATCTGTTTTTTGCGCGGGAATGGATCTCGGAGAAATGCAAGATCGCGCGAATTCAGAAGACGGCCAAGCTGAATGGAGAAAGGACTCCGAAGTCTACGCCAGTTGTCTCCAGACCATCTTTGAGATTGAAGTACCCACAATAGCAGTCATGCAAGGTCCGACTCTTGCCGGGGGAGTCGGCATGGTACTAGCATGCGATTTCATTCTCGCTTCAACAGAGTCGTTCTTTATGTTGCCGGAACCGGCCCGGGGCATCACAGCTGCAATCGTAACTCCCTTCCTTAATTTTCGCGTCGCACCGGGCGTAGCGAATCATTTACTGCTCAGCGGAGAACGCATGAACGCCACCCGAGCCTTCGACGTCGGGCTCGTTTATGATGCAGTTGCTCTGGATGATTTGAGCGCTCGGACCGACAAACTAGTGAACGCCATTTTGACTGGGTCACGCTCAGCTCTAGCGATTACCAAATCACACCTGCAAAACTGCCTCCCATTCAACCTCGAACAACAGCTCATGCAATCGATACAGGTATCGGCCTCTGCTCGGGAAACGCAAGATGCACGCGAAGGTCTCGCCGCCTTTATTGAAAAACGCCTGCCAACTTGGAACCCCAAAGGTTGAGCCGACCTTTTATTCAACAACAAACTTAAACACCTCCAACTCGCCCCCTCCACCAAGGAAACTTAACGGGACAACAAAATGCGGAACATCGACCTAACAGGGAAAACAGCAATCGTAACCGGCGGAGGTCAAGGCATCGGCCTTGCAACCGCTACTTCACTTTTCGAAGCTGGTGCCAATGTCATCCTCAACTATTTCCCCGATGCCGAAGGCAATAATGCAACCATTGCTCAAACGGCCTGCGAAGCTCTTGGCGACCGGTGCCTTGCACTGCCCGCTGACGTTCGTGACCCCGAGCAACTTGCCAGCATGTGCTCGGAAATTACCGCCCGTTTCGGAGGCATCGATATTCTCGTCAACAACGCTGGAATTTTACGGGACCGAAGCTTTAAAAAGATGTCACACTCAGAGTGGTCGGATGTCATCGATACAAATCTGACAGGTGTCTTTAACTGTTGCAAAGCAGTAGTAGACAGTCTTAACGAAGGAGCCTCCATTATCAACGTGGCTTCACTCTCCGCCGTCACTGGATTTTTCGGGCAGGCAAATTACGCGTCCGCCAAGGCAGGCGTCATCACTTTCACCAAGGTTTTGAGCAAAGAATTAGCGAGACAGAAAATTCGCGTGAACGCCGTTGCCCCCGGTGTCGTAGATACCGAAATGGGCAAATCAATTCCTGAAGACAATCGCCAGGCGATGATCAAAATGGTACCGTTAGGCCGGTTTGCTGAACCACGAGAAATTGGCGATGTCGTACTCTTCCTTGCAAGTGATTTATCATCCTACGTCACCGGTCAGACAATCCACATCAATGGAGGTTGGTGGGCATAATTGATCGACCATGCCCGCTGCTTAACGCGTAGGCCAGGTTTCCTACAAACCCCATACGCCGTTTTGTAATACTGTTTCTTTCCATTTAGGCATCCCTTTGACTTCGAGTTAATCCAAGGTTTAAAGCGTTATGAGTAAACAACTCTTTTTTGCAATTTTAATATCCCTCGTCACGTGCCCCCTTCTGGCTCAGGAAACTCAAACGCCCTCTCCAACCCCACCGCTCACGGTTGAGTCCATTTACAAGAGCAATCGTTTTTCGACCAAGTCGTTCTCCCCTAATTGGGAAACGTCTGGATCGAAGTATGTTACCAACCGAGAATCTAAGACAATTGCCAATGCCGTCGATCTGATCGCCGTCGACCCAGTCACTCATGAAGAGACGGTTCTGATTCCAGCGGATCAGCTAATCCCAGCTGGAGCCAAAAAGCCTCTCTCCATTGCCAGTCATCAATGGGCCCGCGATCGCGAAATTGCGTTAATTTTCACTAACACCCGAAAAGTGTGGAGGCATCATTCCCGAGGAGATTATTGGTTAATGGACCGCAAATCGGGCACGCTGCGGCAAATCGGAGTCGACCGACCTGCCACTTCATTAATGTTCGCAAAAATATCTCCAGATGCCAAAAGCGTTGCCTACGTTTCGGAGGGGGATGTCTATGTTGAATCACTCGCCACCGGCGCCTCGCAAAAAATAACGACGAAACGGACTCCTGAAATCATCAACGGAACTTCAGACTGGGTCTACGAAGAAGAGTTCGATCTCAAGGATTGCTTCCGCTGGTCACCCGACAGTAAACGCATTGCATTTTGGGAATTCGACACCTCCGAAGTTGGTGAATTTACACTGATCAACAATACTGATTCGCTATACCCTACCCTAAAGCAATTCAAACACACGAAACCGGGTCAAACTAATTCGGCTGTACGGATCGGCATCGTTGATTTGAAAACCAAAACAACTCAATGGCTCGACGTCCCTGGTGACCCTCGCGAAAACTACATCGCGAGAGCCCGCTGGATTAACAACAATGAACTAAGACTGCAGCACCTCAATCGAAAGCAAAACCAAAACCGAGTCTTAATCGGTGATGCCTCCACAGGTAAAACGAAAGTTTTGTTTACCGATTCTGATAAAGCCTGGGTGGAAACATGTGACCACGACGTTGAGTTCGACGGTGGAAAACAGATCCTGTGGGTCAGTGAAAAAGACGGATTCCGTCACATCTACGGAGTCAATCGCAGCAACGGTAAAATGACACCGATCATGAGTGACCCATTCGATGCGTTTCAATTGGTTCGAATTACGGATGAACTGGTCTACTTCATTGCTGCTCCCGACCAGCCCACCGATCGCTATCTTTACTCGGTTCCGCTTGAAGGCGGTAAGTCGCAACGGATTACACCAAGCAAGTTTTCTGGCTGGAACAGCTACGACATTTCACCTGACGGAAAAATCGCCTTCCATACACATTCTCGGTTCGGCCAACCGCCTACAACTCATTTGATTGATCTCCCAACTCACCAGATCACTCGAGAAATTATCAGTAATGAGAAAGCCAAAACTGAAATCTCAAAACTCCCTCCAGTGAAATCAGAATTCACAAGAGTCAACGCGGACGATGGGACACCTCTGGATGTTTGGATGATGAAGCCTCAAAACTTTGATCCCGCGTTGAAATACCCAATGATTGTCTACGTCTACGGAGAGCCTTGGGGCACAACGGTCACCAATCAATGGGGAGGTAATCGATATCTGTGGCATCGCCTGTTAGCCGAACAGGGCTACATCGTCTGTAGCATCGACAATCGTGGCACCAATGTTCCGAGGGGACGTGACTTTCGAAAGACCGTTTACCGGCGAGTCGGAATCCTTCCACCCGCAGACCAAGCCACAGCAGTCAAAGCCCTTACTAAAAAGTATCCATGGATTGACGCCCAGCGAATTGGAGTTTGGGGATGGAGCGGCGGCGGCTCGATGACTCTCAATGCAATGTTCAAACATCCAGACCTCTATCACACGGGCGTCTCAATTGCCCCGGTTCCAAATATGCTCTACTACGATTCGATTTATCAGGAACGTTACATGGACGTTCCCGTAGATAACCCCGATGGATACCACGAAGGATCCCCAATCCATTTCGCAAAAAACCTGACCGGCAATTTACTCGTAATTCACGGAACCGGAGATGATAACTGTCACTACCAGACGGTCGAGTTACTAATCAATGAATTGGTAAAACAAGATCGCCAATTTTCAATGATGGCGTATCCCAATCGATCCCATTCCATTAATGAAGGTGAGAATACCACCGTCCATCTGCAAAATCTAATCACGAACTTCTTTTTGAATCAGATGCCACCGGGCGCAAAGTAAGTGCTTGTGGTTTAAGGTAAATCACGTAACGAAAAAAGCGGGAGCTAAACTCCCGCTTTTCGTCTACTAAATTTATCAATTTGCAATTAAATCAACCGCAACGTTCAACTGCAACCTGTTAGCCTGCTCGTTTTAACGGCATTTCAACCACGTCTAAAATCTTGGCTAGACAATTGACGGCATAAGCCTGTTCAGCGGCAGTTAGCTCCGGAAAAATTGGCAGACTCAAAACCTCTTCTGCCGCGCGATCAGTTTCCACTAAATCGACATTGTTTTCCTTGAGCGAGGCAAAGCACTCCTGTTGATGCAAGGGAACCGGATAGTAAACCTCGCTACCTACATTCATCTCTGCAAGCTGTTGCCGGACCTGGTCTCGGTTACCACCCGGAATTCGAATCGTAAACTGATTCCACACGTGACCACAGTCAGTGTTAGCTTGCGGTATTAGCAATTGATCCGCGAGCCCTGCGTCGACCATCAACTGCTCATAGCGGGCTGCATTTACTGCTCGCTTCGATGAGTAATCCCCAATATGCTTCATTTTGGCATTGAGAGCCGCAGCTTGAATTGCATCCAGCCGGCTGTTAATCCCAACCTCCGAGTGATAATACCGAGGCCGCATACCGTGATTCGCCAACAGGCGTAATTTATCAGCGATTTCTGGATCGTTAGTTGTCAGCATGCCACCGTCACCAAAACCGCCAAGGTTTTTGGTTGGGTAAAAACTAAAGCATCCGACTGAACCGAGACTTCCCGCAGATCTTCCAGCGTAAGTCGCTCCGATCGCCTGGGCACAATCCTCAACCACCTTTAGCCCATGAGCCTCAGCAATCGAATTGATCGGATCCATGTCAGCGCACTGCCCAAATAAATGAACAGGAATAATCGCCTTCGTTCTCGAAGTGATAAGTGATTCAATTTTTGAAACGTCTAGGTTAAACGTATCTGGTTCGATATCAATAAACACGGGAGTTCCACCAAGCCGGTGGATCGCACTGGCGGTCGCGAAGAAAGTAAAGCTAGGGCAAATTACTTCGTCGCCCGGTTCAATACCAATGGCCATCAAAGCCAATAACAAGGCATCGCTTCCAGAAGCACATCCGATTGCAAATTCAGTTTGACTGACCTCCGCAACCGTCTCCTCTAATAGCTTTACATGTGGTCCACCAATGAACCAACCTGAATCGATAATGTCTGAGACCGCTTCCATAATTTCGTCTTTCAGTGGTCGATTACCACGTCCAACGTCTAAAAGCGGAGCAGATGAAACATCCGAAGTCTCTGTGCCGTGTTCGACACGTAGATTTTGGGTAGTCATAAAGCCTCTTCCTTGGGGCAAAATGAGGGCAAAATTCAAAAACGCTGTTGATGCGTACTGCTAAAACGTAAATGCATGCTGTAATTGGGTCAATAGAATACCTGCCCTTAACCTAGAAACGGTTTTCGTTGATAATAAATGCTAGCAGGCCGGACTCTTATTCTTGCCACGAACACACCGGACAACGCCATGATTTTAATTGTCGACAACTACGATTCCTTCACTTACAACCTGGTTCAGCGCCTAGGTGAACTTGGGACTGAGCATGAAATTCAAGTGCATCGAAATGATAAAATTTCCGTCGATGAAATTGAGGCCATCGCCCCCAGTCATTTGATCATTTCTCCCGGACCGTGTACGCCAAACGAGGCAGGCATCTCGGTGGCTTGCGTGGAAAGATTCCATGGCAAGTTGCCGATCCTCGGGGTCTGCCTAGGCCATCAATCAATCGGGCAAGCAACCGGAGGAACAATCGTTCGCGCTGAGCAATTGATGCATGGCAAAACCGACCAAATTCACCATAACGGACAGGCAATATTCCACGGCATCCCAAGTCCGATGATCGCAACGCGTTACCACAGTTTGGTCATTAAGCCCGATACGCTTTCCAGTGAATTCGAAATAAGTGCGTGGGCAACAGCGCCAGACGGGTCTCGCGAGATCATGGCGATTCAGCACGAACAGTTCCCAACTTTTGGGGTCCAATTTCATCCGGAAAGTTTTTTAACAGACCTCGGAATCGACTTACTTCGCAATTTTTCAGAAATTCAGTTGCCATGATACCAGTAGAGCAGGCATTTCAATTGCTTGACGAAAACGTCACCCCGTTGCCGCTGACCAATGTCCCACTCGCTTCATCGGTGGGCAGTGTTCTCGCCAGTGAGATTCTTTCGGATGTCAATTCACCACCGCACGACAAGTCGATGATGGATGGCTTTGCCGTTCGCAGTGACGACGTGAACAACGGTAGAAAAAACTTAAGCATCATTGAGACGATCATCGCCGGCGATTGGCCTCAGCACCCAATCGAATCCGGCCAAGCTTCGCGAATCATGACTGGCGCTCCTCTACCCAACAATGCAGATGCTGTTGTTATGGTGGAGCAAACAGAAACAGAAGCAACGGACACCGGTCAGCGAGTCCAGCTATTGATTGATTCGATCTCACCGGAAAAAAACATACTTCGTCAGGGTGTTAATTTCAAAACGGGACAAACCGTATTACCTCAGGGACATATTGTTCGTGCAACTGATATCGGTTTGATGGCCGAGGTTGGGGCGGCGAGCATTTCCACCAGAGAAAAACCAACCGTCGCTGTTTTACCAACTGGCAATGAACTCGTTAGTCACCAAATGAAACCGCTGCGAGGTCAAATCCGCAATAGCAACGGGCCGATGTTAGTCGCGCTTGCTCAACAATTTGGCCTCGGAGTCACAGACCTTGGCTCAAGCGTTGACGACCCTGATCAACTCGCAAATTTGATCAAGGCAGGGCTTACGCATGATATTCTCCTGCTTTCCGGTGGAGTCTCGGCCGGAACCATGGACCTTGTACCCGGAATTCTGAAAGACCTCGGCGTGGTTGAGATCTTCCACAAAGTCGCAATTAAACCGGGTAAGCCAATCTGGTTTGGCGTGAACAACTCCGAGGGAAGAAAACGTTACGTCTTTGGTTTACCCGGCAATCCCGTTAGCAGTCTTGTTGGCTTCCATCTGTTCGTAAGAAGGGCAATTGAAAAGATGCTCGGCTCCCAAATTGGGCAAATCCCCTCAGAACATGGCGTGCTCCACACTGCCCATGAGACTCGTGGAAACCGGCCTACATTCTGGCCGGGCAAACGAGTCGTCGACGAGCAAACGATTCGTAAGTTTGAACCACTTGTTTGGCGGGGTTCCTCTGACCTTTTCGCGCTCGCCGAAGCGGAAGGTCTGATTAGATTCCAGGAAAACACGACCGCTCATCCAGCGGGCGAAAAAGTGGAATTTTTTCCATTCGCGTAATTTATTCCAGTCACGAAAAATCAACGTAGTTGGATTGGTTCGAACCCGATAAAATGGAGGGTCTGCAATTCTAACCAAGGATCAACTTGAGCAAGCATACGACGATTCCAAAAACCGCTGTGGGCCAAGACGCCGAAGCGGCTTGCCCACCTCTGGAGGAACGATACAAGACCTTTCTTGTGGGTGCACTCTCCATGGCTTTGCTGTGGCTCGCCTTTCCACCGGTTGGGCTAAGTTGGCTAGGCTGGTTCGCACTTTGCCCTATGATCTGGCTGATTGAATCAAAAACTCTAGCTGGCCGAAGGCCTTATCGACAACTTTTTTTGGCCGGATTATTCTTTTGGCTTTCGGTGTTTTATTTTATTCCGATTCCGCACCCAGCCCTCTGGCTTGGCTGGCTTACCGTTTCGGCTTACATGGCTATCTACACGCCACTCTCAGTTGGGCTCGCCCGATCATTGGTGCACCGATTTCAAATTCCATCTGTAATTGCAATTCCTGTCGTCTGGACCGGAATAGAATGGTTCCGATCTAACTTCGCGACAGGCATGGCAATGGTCTGTTTATCTCACACCCAGTATCGCAACCCCTTACTCATCCAGGTGGCGGACATTTTTGGTGCCTACACCCTCACGTTTGTTATCTGCCTAGTTTCCGTTGGAATCACCGCTACCATCAAACTCTGTTTCGCAAAGAAACTCACGGAACCCTCTTCAACCTCACACCAACCCGATTATTCGAAGGGCAATAACCGTTTGTCAATCGCCATTGCATGTTTAACTTTCATTGCGACGATTGTGTACGGAAGTGCGAAGCTCGGTGAGGACGTAAAATTAAAATCGGCAAATGACTCTCAATTAGCGATCGCCTTAATTCAGACGAACGATGATGTTGTCTTCCGACCAATCACGGAGGAGGAATTTTTTGATTGCAGGAAACGCAAGATTGAGATAACCCAGGCGGCTAGAAAAAAATGGTCTGATCTAGATTTGATTGTATGGCCGGAATCTGCTTTCAGCAGTTATCAAGACCTACTGTCAGACGCAAGTCCAGAAATTACCAGTCAAAGGGCCGCTACAGCCCGAACGAAATTTTGGGAGGATGCCACGTCACTCTCCCCCTTAAATGAAAACTCAGTGCCACTGCTCACGGGCGGTACGACTCTTGACCCAAAACAGAACACGCACTTCGCATCTGCCTTTCTGATCAACAATAATGGGCTTGTCGATTCAAGATATTATAAAAATCATCTCGTCATGTTTGGCGAGTATGTTCCACTATCCGGTTGGTTTCCAATCATTAAAAAATTCTCTCCGATCGGTGGAGGAATCAATGCCGGAACTGAGCCCGTCTCAATCAGAATCAACGACGTCAATCTCAGCCCTAACATTTGCTTCGAATCGACGGTTCCCCACTACATCAGAAAACAAGTCAACCAGCTTGCCGAACAAAACAATGAACCAGACGCCCTGATTAACATGACCAACGATGGCTGGTTCTTTGGCACCAGCTGCCTCGATTTGCATTTGGCATGTAATGTTTTTCGTGCGGTAGAGATGCGAAAACCTCATTTGGTTTGTGCCAACACAGGACTATCGGCTGAAATTGACTCTTGTGGGAGACTCCTACAGACCGGCGGCCGAAGACAACCGGGAATGATCCGCTCACTTGTGCGTCCCACCACACGAACCAGCCTTTACCGAACCGTTGGCGACGTTATCCCAATGATTATGCTAATCATCGCGACCGCACTCTTCGCCCTCGATTTCTACCAAAAGAGATCGTAAATCCGCGATAATTCTCACCGGGTGGCCAACGAGAATCAGAGTCATTTCCAATCGCGAGATCGATCTCGGCACTTTCTTGTCGATTGCTTCGGATGTCCCAACTTGATTGTGGCAATTCAAGTCAAATACTCTTAAACTTAGTCGTATTCTCGTTCCCATTCAAAACCTAACAAGAGATCAACATGAGCTTGAATCGCCGTCAAATCATCAAAGCCGCCGCTGGCTCAGCATCCATTGCGACACTCGCGCCAAGCATGGTCTTCGGGACGCAACGCAAAACAGCTGAGAATTTCCGAATAGCCGCGATTGGATTTGGTGGCAGGGGAAATGCGGATTTGAAAGAAATGAAATCTCATCCTAATTTTGAACTAACTGCCGCCTGTGATGTAGACAAATCACTACACAAAATTGTCGACCGCTTGGGGACTGACATAAAAAAATTCCAGGACTATCGTCTGCTATTTAAAAACGCTGCTGACGACTTTGATGCGGTTGTCATTGCTACACCAGATCACATGCATGCTCCGATCGCCCTGATGGCGATGGAACACGACAAGCATGTCTATTTACAAAAACCGTTAGCGCATGACATTGCCGAGTGCCGCTTGCTTGCAGAAAAAGCAGCAAAGAAACCAAATCTGAAAACCCAAATGGGAATCCAGATACACGCACACCCAGCATATCGCACCGCAGTTTCCTGGATTCAGAGTGGGTTAATCGGCACTGTAAAAGATGTCCATAGCTGGTCCGGCAAAGGCTGGGGCGGCGAAATGAAAGGCAAGGCCCCCACGCCGCCACCGGCCCATTTGGACTGGGATCTTTACTGTGGTGTATCTGAAAAGCTGCCTTATGTAGAAGGGTGGTACCATCGCAACAACTGGCGGAAATGGCTGGCATTTGGAACCGGTACCCAAGGTGATATGGGATGTCACATTGTCGATCCTGTTTTCACAGCCTTGGAGATCAAAGAGCCAACCCAGTGCACCTCACTCGGCCCCGGTCCCTTCAAAAATAATTTCGCGTTGCTAAGCCATGTTGTTTACACCTTTCGTGGAACGCCTTATACCACCGACGAGCTCAATCTAACTTGGTATAACGGTTCCCTGCGACCATCGAAAGTTGACGGAATTCCAGCCAAGGTAAAACTACCTAGCCAAGGTTCCGTCTTTATTGGAACCAAAGGCAGTCTGATTCTGCCTCACATCGGCAATCCGCAGGTTTACCAAGTTGATGGAACCCCCATGAGTAAACTGCCCCCAACTGTGGAAAGTGGCAATCACTTCCATCAGTGGATCGATGCGGCTCAAGGAAAAATTGAAGCGACTGGAGCACCATTCGAATATGCTGGTCCGTTAACCGAAGCCGTTCTCATGGGGACGGTCATCAACCGCTGGCCGAAAGAGACATTTGACTGGGACGCAGCCAATTGCAAGTTCAAAGGAAATTCCCAAACGGTCAAAGAAGCCAATGCACTCCTTGGTCCGGCGTACCGTACCGGTTGGTAGTTTCAAATCCTGCAAACGATTAAAGTTCGCCTCCAAAATTCACCATGCCAAACGGGAGACCATTCCTGAATTCTTCCATTTGGCGAAAAAACAAACCAGCGTTTTCTACTCGGAAAAAAGCCATGTTTAAAAGTTACAATCTCATCTTGGGCACAATGCTTGCCATCTTTACCGGCATTACATTGCCACTGACTGCTCAGACAAAAACAAACGTAGCAGCAGACAGCCTCACTGCAGCCAAGCAGATTTCGGCAGCAAGTGGCCGACCTATTTTCGCCATCGCAGGTCAAAGCACCTGACCGCCGTGTGCAGCACTACTGAAACGGCTCAACACCGATCAGTCAATTGCACCCATCGTGGCACAGTTCGTGCCAATCAAACTTGATGTTAGTTCTCCAGAGTACGCTCAATGGAGACGCGACCACACCCCCGATGGCAATGGAATTCCACAACTATTTATCGTACGTGCTGACGGTGAAACACTCTACGGTCGATCCGGCTCTTTACGTGGGCCGGACCTTCCTAACATGCTCATTGCCGCCTTACAAAATTCAGGACGCATACTGTCAGCGCGAGAAGCTCAATCATTATCCGAGGCAGCCGACAAATTCACTCAGGAAAAAGAAAAAGGGAATTTCGAATCTGCGATAAAGGCAATCAGTCGAGTCCGCAAAATTGGCGAACCGGGGCAGATTCTAAGCTACTCCGAACCAGCCCTAAGAGTAAATCGGCTAGTCATCGAGACTACTGAAGAAGTCCGCAACCAACTTAAAGAATTTGCAAGCCAAATTGAATCGGATCAGGCGGACGCTAAGCTCAAAGCAATGCTTGGATATTTGAAGCTCCGGCAGGATTTCGGCGCCCTCAAAATGGTCAAATCTGATCTCGCCGCGTTTCAAAAAAAGTATACGGCTAAAGATAACAAACAGTTGGCACGCGAAGCGAAAATTATCGTGAGTGCTGATCAAGCAAACACAAAAAGCAAAAAAACAAGGGCAATCGAAGCGCTCACTGAACTCATCAATGAAACAGAGATCGAACCGGTACGCAAAGAAGCAGAGAAAATGCTCGCCGATCTGAAACAAAAATTGGACGCCGGTTAGCAACGCCAGCCTACTGAACAATTGTCAACAGTTTGCAAAAACGGTCGAACGCCACAATTCCTAATCCAGTGACGAAGCCGGCTTGGTCCAAAATTCTTCGTCAGCTGAGAGTTCCATCGGTAAAATCGAATGGTCGCCTTCTAAGGCGGTGCCGCCCAAATAAGTCTGCTCTCGCTTTTGGTCGGATGCAACCACGGCGAGTTCAAACTCCAACTCAGAATCGTACTGCTCAGGGTCAATTCGGACATTTGTCGAAGCATATTCGACGTACTCGACGGGGATGCCATCTGGCTCCATCGCCGCCGGACTTACGAAGTCATCTTCAGGCATTAACTTGGGTTTAAACTTGGGCAATTCAAGTTCCTCATCCATTTTCGGAATTCCCTCAAAAGGCACCGGAATTGCTTTGGAATCCACTACATCTCGGTGATCGGGAAGCACCCTTACGTCGGAAGCAAGGCTATGAAAAACATCACGAATATGGTCATGACAGGTAAACATTAACACCTGATGACCTTGCCTCGAAAACTCACACAACACTTCTGCCGCCGCCCGGATTCGACGCCCGTCAAAATTCACGAGGACGTCATCGAGCACCATTGGAACCACTGACCCGCGTCTCGCATAAGCCCCCACTAACGCCAACCTCAAACTCAGGTACACGGCCTCTCTTGTACCGCGACTCAGTTTATCGACGGAAATCGTCCCGCCATCCTCCGAATCCACCAACAACTCTTCTCCGATTAATCTGGTCCAGATCCGGGTGTACGCTCCTTCAGTCAACTTGGTTAGGAAACCAGATGCCTCTTTGAGCGTTTCCGGTTGACGCTTCGATTCATAACTTTCTCGAATCACTTCCAACATCGTTGAGCCAGTCGCGAGTACCTGCCATTCCTTTTTCATTTCAACAATCTCATTTTCGACGGCCTCAAGTTTCAGTCTTGCGAGCGTCATACCCTTATCCTCGCCCAGGTTCTTAATTTCCTGATGCAAACTTGCACTTTCTTGCTGAAATTGGGTCTGTCGCTCACGGGCGCTGTCTATTTGGCTTTGAACGGATTCCCAGGCTGCTTCCAATCCTGCAGCACCAAATTCCTGATGCAATTCCTCGATTTGCGATTCGGTATGTTTCCGCCCCAAGGCTGCATCTATTTGTTGACTCAGATGATCTCGGTTCTCAATCAACGCATCTCGACGCACTAATTCTGCATCAAACTCACGGTACTCCGGCTCGGATTCTGCTCCTACCGCTGACAATAGCCTTTGCTTTTGGCCAAGCAACCGATCTAACTCTCGCTTGGCTTTGACGAACTTCGCTTTCAAGGCGCGATAGCGGTGAGTAAATTCGCGTCTGCGTTGGACCAAACCGCGCTGTTCATTGATGCACAATCCCAGATGATTGATTCGGTCAATTAGCTCCGTTCCCGCATAATTGACACCTGATTCTTGCAGCGTTTGATCGATTCTCAAATTCAAGCTTTCGAGTTCACGCTTTCGCTCCACCTGCTCAGCCTTTAAGTGATCCAGACGGTCACTGATGCCCGAGATTCGATCGGCCCGCTGAACGATCTCTCGAAGCTGATAAGGCTGCAATACGTCCGGCAAGCCGGCAGCTCTTAAACTTGCCTTCCACTGCTTACTCGTTTTCTCAACCTCAAGCTCCTGCGTTGCAATCCGCCGCTTCAACTCATCTTGATTCGCTCGCGCAGTTAAAACTCGCCCCTCAAGCGGCACCAATTCCTCGAGTCTTGCCAATCGGTTTTCAGCATCTGAGAGCGCTAGTTCCCATTGTCCGGTTACTTTTTCAGGAAGCTGGCGATCGATCTCAGTACGCTCGACTTTAGCTCGCTTCAGCTGCTGCCGAACAATTTCGATTTGATGACGAAAATCCTCCAAGTCCTCCTTCGCTTGACCTTCCCAATGGTATTTCAACCCCATTGCGACCACGCCTGCGATCGTTCCCAAAAAGACAAATACGATGCCCATGTTTGTAGAAGTCTGACTTAGCCAACTTCCCCCGGAAACGGCATCTATCAAACCAAATCCCAGCAGGACGACACCTACAATAAAGGTAACTCCAACAATGGATAACTTTTCAAGCGGAAGAACTTGCTCAGTTACTACTGAATCGACGTCGCGTTCCAACTCCATTCTACCACGATTAAGCTTGTCGATTTTTTGCTCTAATTCAATTCTGCGACGCAACCGGTTGACCTGCTTGCCAGTTTCATCGAGAGACTCAGACGTGCTTTGACGAGCCGCGCTAGTCCCAAGTCGCTCCTCGTGCTGCCCAAGATCAACTTCCGTCTTTTCAAACTCGTGCTCTAATTGGATGATCCCATCTTCTTGATCTTGCAGCTTTCGGCCAGTAAGCTCCAGGGAGGCAAGCCCCC
>JAAEMV010000142.1 GCA_024225195.1 Planctomycetaceae bacterium
CGAGCAATTGACATTTAAGTACCAAGGGCGGCCTTACCGTCTTACTGATATTGGCGGCGTTGTAGCGGAAAAAATTATCGCTTAAACCATTGAGTTCGTTGCCGGGGTTAGACAGACGGCATTAAAGTGTTTGGCGAAGCTTGGATAATTTTTCTTTTAAAGCTTGAGCTTTTGCTTCCGCCTCCTTTTTTTGCCGCATTGCATCGTCTGCTGTTTTCTGTGCTTCGGATAGCTTTGTGTTCGCTGCATCGGCAGCGGTTTTCTTGGCAGCGATATCTGTATCAACCGAGAGGATTTCGGCCTGGATTGCTTTCATCTCTGCGACGAAAGAAAGATTGCTGTTCCAATAATTGACCTGCTGGGTTGCCTGCTGGACATCGGCCATTGCTGCAGCCGTAATTTTAGATCCCACGTCGACTTTCTTTTGGGTGGTCTCCACGTCCACTTTAAGCTTGGTAACTTCTGCGATCACGGTTTGCATTTCCGTTTTGGTGCCATTGACGTTATTCGCAGCTGTTTCCATTTGAGCTTTCATTGCGTTTGTGGCTTCATTTGCCTTGGCAACCAAGCCGTTTAATTCATTGATTCTCGCATCGAGTTGTTGGAGCTTGGCATTTAGAGATGTGACGCTGGTCTTCAAGTCTACGTCTTCAGGCAGAAGAGCGAGTGCTGCATTGGCTTTATCCAGTGATTCCTTGATTAAGGGCTTCGCACCAGACTTTTGATCCAGTTCAGTTTGCAAGGAGGACGCAGTAGCCGAAGCAGATTCAAACTGTGTTTTAGCGGTGCTAAAAGTCGTTTCCATCTTCGCTAGTTTTGTCTGAGTTTGAACCTGCGCTTGTTTAGCTTGCTCTAACGAACCGAGCATCCCGTTGAGTGAAACTTTCGTTTCAGCCAAGACTTTAGCCAGCGGAGCGTGTTTTTGATTGGCAGCGGTTAGATTCTTTTGGGAGGCAGCGAGGCGTTCGGTGAGTGTGGGAGGATTGGAGGCCAGTTGACCAATTGCTGCTCCGTCAACAGCATTCCAAATCGTCAGCTTGCCGGTCCAGTCGCTGGCAAGAACGCGATTGGATTCATCACAGTGCGACACAGCAACGGCTACGTCGGTCAGCCCTGCAAACTGCCGAATCATTTTACCGTTTTGATCCCAGGTCTTAGCGACCTTATCCCGACCACAACTGGAAATGATGCCGTCGCGGTGGAACTCAACTCCGGTAACACCAGTACCATGAGCTGTCCATGATTTGATTTGCTTTCCTTCGGTGAGCTCCCAGAGTCGAATGGACCCGTCCTCGCTGGCAGAACTCAAGATCTGGCTATCGGCACGCCAGGAGACGCCAGTAATTGATTTAGAGTGAGCTTTGAGCGTAAACGCTTCATTGCCAGTGTCTGCTTCCCAGACATGTAGTCCTCCGTTTCTATCTCCCGAGGCAAGGAATTTTCCGTCAGGGCTAAATTCAAGTGCAGTGACCCAATCGGTGTGTTTTTTCATCTCGGCGATTGGTGAGCCATCGGTGGTAGAGAGGATTTTGACCAGTTTGTTCGGGCCTCCCATTGCGACCAGGGAGTGATCGGGTGAGATGTCGGAGGCAAGAACTGATTCCAGTTCATCACCGACAGTAGTGATTCTCTCGCCCGTGAGTACGTTAAACAGGACTGTTTTCCCTAGTGCGCCATCACGACCTCCTCCTGCCAATAACAATTGGCCATTTCGGCTAAACCGCAATGAGTGGGCAACTCCTTCTTGGAAGGGGAGTACACCAGCGAGGTTGAGGTTTTGAGTGTTGTACAGCAGGATTTGTTGAGGCGATGAAATTGCCGTGATCGGCGCCCACGGCGAAGTTGCAATTGCATGCACAGAAGGGCGTGGCGTTTTGATGATCGGTTCCAAGGAAATCCGAAGCGGCATCGGAGTGACTTCTGGTTTGGTCGTGGGATTGGCACTCATCGACATATCAAATTTTGGTTTGGCTTTGGCCGCGACACTGCCGCTGTTTTCGAGCGCACCTAGGTCGATCCATTTCGCGATCAACTGGATTTCCGGATCGGGGATTTTTGTTCCGCTGGGCGGCATCTCAGGCGTTTCCTCGTGTGTGATTAACTGATAGAGGTAACTCCCGGAGGCGTCCTGTGGCTCAATTACGGTGCCACTTCCCCCGCCCTGCATGAGATTGGTGTAGTTAGTGACGTCGAGATCGCCTTCTCGCTTTTGGCCGTTGTGGCAACTTGAGCAGCGTTGCACGAGCAGCGGTTTGACGTGATCATCAAAGGTCACTTTCTCGGGGGCCTTGTCGTCAGCGGTGGCGACGGACGCAACCATCCAGCAGGCAACCAATGCGAGTGCAGTGGACTGAAGTTTCACAGTTTGAAATGTTAGTCGTTTCAAGTGGCAGTTCATTGTGACATCGGAGTTAAATACTAGTGATTGAAAACAAATTCACGAGAGTTTAGGAGAGCCCAAAGGATATCCTCTAAGGCTTGGGTTTTATTTTCCTGAGTCGAGATCTCTTGCTGAATCGCAGTTCGCTCTTTCTCGGTTGGCAATCGGGAGAAGCATCGTTGGTAAATTTCATCCAAGATTTGATCGTGAGTTTTTTTCTCTGCAACCAGACGCTCGATGAGTTTACCCTGTTTGATTTTGGTGTTTACTGTCGAGCCGTTTAACAGGTGTAAAGCTTGAGACAGGCTTGGATCCATGATGACTTCACAAGAGCAGACGGATTCGCGTTTGGCACGACCGAAAGTCGTCAAAAAGTAATCGGTCGTGTTGCCATCTGCGATTTGCACAGCACGCGAACCAAGCGGCAATCCACGGAATTTGTTTTTTGTTTCCGTGATTTGACTAATCACGTCAAGCAATACTTCGGCTCGAATTCGGCGGAGTGAAGCATGGGAAAAGTTTGTTAAATCCGATTCATTAGTGACATTCGTTTTTGTGCTTAACTGGTAGGTCCTTGAATTGCATATGTCGCGGACCAGTTTTTTGAAGTCGTAATCGTATTCTTTAAACTTCGTTCCGAGTTCATCAAGGAGTTGTGGATTAACTGCAGGGTTACTGACCCGAACATCGTCAACTTCGTCGACAATCCCTTTTCCTAGAAAGTGAGCCCAAACGATGTTTGACAGATTTTTTGCGAAGTAAGGATTGTCGGCGGAAGCAATCCAGTCAGCAACGACAGCCCGGCGGTCTTTGCTTTTCGTTTCGGGTTCTATGCCACCAAGGAATTTGGGTTTCATGTTTTGCCCGGTGACTGGATTCTTGGTTTCTCCACTGCCCCGATTAAAGACAATTTGTTCCCGCGGATCTTCGCTTGCTTTCCTGGCAACCTGTGAAAAGAAGGCGACGAAACCGTAATAGTCGTCCATCGTCCAGCGATCGAATGGATGGTTGTGACATTGGGCGCACTGAATTCGCATTCCCAGAAAGACTTGTGCGACGTTTTCCGCAACTTTGAGATTGTCTTGCTCGTTTTGATAGTAATTCGTTGCTGGAACTGTGAATGTTCCTCCTTGCGATCCAAGAAGTTCACGAACCATTTGGTTGACGGGAACATTGTTTGCGATTTTTGATTTTAGCCAGTCATAGTACAGCAGCGTTGCCTTGTAGCTGACCTGACGCGTGGAACGAATCTGTAAAAGTTCAGACCATTTCATGACCCACATTTCGACAAATTCTTTTCGGGCCAGCATTTCGTCGATGTATTTAGCCCGTTTGTCGGGTGCCGCATCGGCAACGAACTGGTTGACTCTTTCCGGAGTCGGCACGATACCGCAGATGTCGAGCGACGCTCTTCGGATGAACTCTACGTCGGAGCATAGCTCGGAAGGTTGGATCCGCAAGTTGCGTAGTTTTTCGTTGATTCGCTGATCGATGTAATTGTTTTCCGGGATGTCCTTCCAAGTGAATTCAACATCTTTTGGAAGAACAATGACATCGGTTCCAACGGTATGGGTGTCAAAGCGACACATTACAAATGCTTCACCACGGTTTTTAGCCGTGACCCATCCGTCTTGGGAAACCAGGGCTGAGTTGTCGTTGTTGGTCGAAAAATAGGCGAGCGAGGTTACGTCGCGATCAGAACCGTCTTCGTATTTTGCACGCACTGTGAGACGTTGTTTTGAATCAGGGCCGTTGAGAACTGCATTTTTGGGATACAATTCGATGCCGACAACTTTTTGAACTTTGCCTTCGTCAAAAGAGGCGCCTGCTTCGAGCCAATTTAGGAGGGTGTTGTAGTATTCTGTGCCGGGTTTGAAGAGTTCGCCACCGGAGTGAGGAACAGCACCCACGGCCTTATTAATCAACAGGCAATCCTGAGGAACGGCAAGATCGACCCGCCGCCCAAGCATCTCACGAGTCAAACGATGGTAGTCGCCTTTGGGATCAAAGCCGTAAAGGGAAAGTCGGAATCCATCTTTCCCCCTCGCAGCTCCGTGGCAACTTCCTGCGTTGCAACCGGATTTTGAAAATACGGGCATGACATCATTCGTGAAGCTCAGTGGTGGATTGCTGGCAGCGTTGGCGACTTTGACTGGAAGTTCGATGTTAAAGTTTTCGATTGAGAATTTGACGGTGGTTTCGCCGTCGGCCACAGGGTGAAACGTGGATCCTTCTTGTTTCACAATGGCCCCGCTACCAATTTGGCTCTTCACTAAATCTGTGACGTCGACTGTGATTCCATTGGAATACACCATCTGAGCGACAATGGATTGGCGATCGCGAAGATTCGACAACAAGATATCGCTTGGGAAGACTTCGAGCTTCACAGGCGTAGCGTTTTTCACCACGGGAATTAACGGTTGGGCGACGGGCTCAACTCCAGAGGGAGTATTGGCAGTCGTTTTCTTATCGTCTTCCGCGAACCCCGTTCCTTGAAAGGAGAGCGAGATGGTGCTCGCGACGCACAACGCCGCGAGGGTACGAATGGAGATTTGGTAATAATGATTCATGATAAATTCACCGAGTTGACGGAGTCAGCGAGATGGTTATTTTTTTGCGGGTGCTGGTTTGGTGGTTGCAACGACGGGTGGGACCGGAGGTTTGGGAGGACGCGGTTTGTTGATTTGCAGAATCGCGTTCCCTGCCCGGGAAACAATGGGCTCTCCATTTTGGGTAATCGTGACCCGACAAAAAACGCCAGAGTGTTTTCCGAAAGGCGTTTTTTCGTTGGTCTGAACATTAAAGACAATTTCCTTTGTGTCTTTAGTGAACTTTTTAGGAGTGTCAATTACGACGTTGGCTGGAATGCCTAAAATCTCGGCAGTTGCTTCGCCTTCGAACGGTTTGAGTTGATTCAGTTTGCAAATCAGTTGTGTCGACTCACCTCGAACAATACTCATCCTCGCGATTGAGGTCGAAACAAACGGTTCGGCTATCTCAATTTCCGCTAACTGTGAGGCCGACCAGGCGGGACCTTTGAAGTTAGAGTTGCCGATGACATACATGGGCCACTTGCCAATGGAAGCATTCGAATTGGCGTTCAGTGGATAATTGATCTCTGATTTACCCTTGGGCATGACGATCTGATAGGTTGTGCCAACGCCCGGTGAGCGGAATGGAAATTGAAGGTTGATTGGATCTTCAAATCCTTCATCCCGGTGGGCAATGATTTTGATCGACATTTGTCCGTTGCGAACTAACGGGACTTTGGGTTGGACGATTTCGATTGAATACGGCAGTTTCTCAACGACGGCAAAGGCAAGTTTATCGACTGTGCAGCCGTAATAGACTGAGTTGTTGGGTTGGCCAAGAACGAAGTCTGCAAAGTTTTTAAAGCTTCCATTGATAACTTTGCTCTCGTTAAGTTGATGTTGCCCGCGGAAATCAACAAGTGTGCCACCAATTGCGGCATCGGGCGAAGCCTCAAATACTACAGGCATTAGATTCAAGCTTTTGTGCATTGGCTTGGAGATTACTTTAATGCCATTGGGTAAGTTGTCTTGCAGTAAGTTAATCTCGCCCCCGAATCCTTTTCTCTGTGCGGACATTAGAACTGCAAATCGCCCTCCTTGTGGAACAGCGATTGTTTGCCGTTGTTGAGAGTAACGATCGATGCGATTGATGCCCAGCGAAAATTCCGGTTGGGGCTGGGTGAGTTCAATTCGATATACAAAATCAGGTTGTCCACGCCGCAGGTGGTCGTACACTCGGACGTAGTACTCGCCGTCTGCGGGGACTTGGAATCGCAGGTAGCTATCCGGTCGCTTCGCGTCGTCATTGCCAGCGAGTGTCTTTTTATTGGCGTCAAAAATATGAATCACAGGGTCAAGTCCTGAGCCTACTCGTCGTGCATAACACTCGACATCCCAGACCTGTCCTTTTTTTGCACTGAATTTGAAGTAGTCATAATCTCCAGGTTCGCTAATGATCCCGTTAATCGCATGCGGTAAGGTAAGGACTGGCATTTCCCCGAACTGATTGTTGGGCTCGGCTTCGAGATGATTTTCTAAGTCAGTCAAGCGGAAAGGCATTGGGCTGGGAGAAGCGCCCGAATCATCAGAGCAAAAGATCCCGCCACGAAAGCCGTCGCCAGCGGGCAGTTGTACTTCGTGTGTGGTTGCGCGAATTGGTTCGCCAGGCTGGTAAGTGTCGATAAATTGCAGGCTGATTTTTTCTCCTGGTTTACCACCAGCAGGATAGACGGCGGCAGGGCGGGGGAAATTGCCAACGTGCAGGCGGTAACGACTGCTGGAGTTGCCAACAAACGACGATTCGCGAACCGTTACAAAGTACTCCCCGTCCTCGGGCAACAAGACCGACAAAAAGCTGTCTTGCTTTGTTAGCGGCGTATCATCAGAAGCACCGATTTCGAATCGATTTTTGTCAAGTAATGCGATGGCAGGGTCAAACAGATAACCAAGTCGAAGCGCTTCCACTTCGACGGAAATGCGTTCCCCTTTTTTGCCTTCGATTCGGAAGTAATCAATGTCTTCATTTGTGACGATGCCGGTAACCGTTACATTCGTTTCGATTTTCTGGGCTTCGCCAAGTTCATTATTAGGTTCGGCTTCGGCAACTTCTGGTAGCCTTCCGACAAAAACCGAGCGGTAGTCGGAGATTCCATTTCTGGTTCGCAACTGCGCTACATGTTCACCGATGCGGCAGTCTGCCGCGACGTTAACTTTGACGTTCACGTTACTGGCATCAACCTGTTCAACGGAAACAACTGTGATCCCAGTGTCGTAGAAAAAGACTTGTTCAGCACCAGAGAGGCGTGAGCCCGAAAATTTGAGTACATATTCCCCGCCAGCTTTAACGCCACGCGGTAAGATTGTATTTAGACGAGGTGTCGAAGCGGTTGCCAACGATGGGAGCAATACAGACGCTGTTAATACAGCGAATAACAGCGTGGACTTCCGAAATGTATTCCGAAAATTTTCGATCATTATAGTTCCTGCGTTGCGGAAGTGAGAAACAGGTTGTTGCGTTTGCAGCCTGAAGGAATTGGCGTGAGTAATAATGCCGTTCGGCGTAGGTAAGCCTAAGCCAAAAGACCCTCACGAACTTTTCCACCGTCGACGATTTCAATCGGCCGTGCCCCCGGTGCCATGAGTTCTTTGTCTGCCGTGATTCCCAGGCATTTATAAATAGTGGTCGCCCAGTCTTGAACACCAAGGGCATCCTCTTCAGGCTCGCTTGCGGTTGCATTGGACTTGCCGTAGACCTGTCCCTTTTTAATACCTCCACCAGCCATCAAGGAGCTAAACACTTTTGGCCAGTGATCCCGACCTGAGGTTTGATTGATCTTGGGAGTTCGACCGAATTCTGAGGCGACAACAACTAATGTGGAATCGAGTAAACCACGTGATTCGAGATCACTAATGAGGGTCGCGTAGGCTTGGTCGAATGCCGGAACTTGACGCTTCATGTTTCTGTCGATGCTATCGTGGTGGTCCCAGCCTCCATAGGTCATCGTAACAAATCGGACACCGGATTCGACGAGGCGTCGTGCTAACAACATCCTAGCGCCGGCAGTGTTACGACCATAACGGTCTCGCAACTTCGGATCTTCTTTTTCAATATCGAACGCCTCGCGTGCTTTTTGCGAGCTGATTAGGCTGTAGGCGCGGTTGTAGAAAGTATCGAGAGAATCAAGTGAATCTGATTTTTCTTTTTCACGGAAATGACCGTTGACGACATCTAGCAGTTTTCGGCGTTTGTCAAATCTAGCGGTATCCACTCCAGCGGGCAGTTCGAGGTCGCGAACTTTAAATCCACCGGCGGCTGGATCGGCGCCAATGCTGAACCCTGCAAACGATGAGCTCAAATAACCCGTTCCCTGATATGGATTGGTTTGGTTGGGAATCAAAACATAGGGGGGAAGATTGTTACGAGGTCCAAATTCGTGAGAGACGACACTGCCCATACTTGGGAAGGTTAGCGCGGGACTGGGCCGGTAACCGGTGTGCATGTTGTGCACTCCGCGTTCGTGGGCTGCCTCACCGTGGGTCATCGAGCGAACGATGGTGAGCTTGTCAGCGATATTTGCCGTCTGCTTAAACATTTCGTTGATTCGGACGCCCGTAAGTTTCGTGGCGATGCTCCGCATCGGCCCTCGGTACTCCAGAGGAGCAAATGGTTTGGGATCGAATGATTCTTGTTGAGCCATCCCTCCGGGAAGGAAGATGTAGATGACGGACTTCGCGGTTCCCTCTTTGGTTTCGTAATTCTTTTGATCCGCTTGAGCAGTCTTCAATCGGAAGAAATCGGTTAGTGTCAGCCCAATGCCTCCCACCGCACCGATGGTTAGTAAATTGCGACGGCTCAACATATGGTCACGACACTTCATTCCTGTCTCCCTGACTAGAAACTTATTTGTTCAGTTTAGACTTGTTCAGTATTTTATCTTGTTGGGTCATTCCCGAAACATTCGCGGCTGACCGATGTAAATTGGTAACGATTAATCAAGATGGTGCAATTTTGATTTTAACGAAGACATTATGGTAAATCCATCATCCCGAGTTGAATCTGAGTCGTAAGTGTTTGATATTTAATGGTTTATGGAGAACGGATGGCGGTTGAGTGGCTGCTCTTTTTTTGTGTGATTTTATACAAGTTAAGTGCAGTCGGGCCGTGTCGGCGTTTCAAGGACTTCGCCTCGATACCGATAATTTAGCTTATCAAAAAGGGGGTTAGAATGAGGGGGTGCATTTGGTCGTTGTTTCCGGCTAGGTAAAGCGTTTACTTTGGTAAAAAATTGACGATTGAGGCGTGCTTTTGGATCGCAGGGGTCAATCACAACATGCTAGTTTTTTAGATTTGGAGGGTCGTGGTAGTCGATAAACAACAGCAGACGTCTTTTTTTATCCTGCATTGGTCCAGTTATGAACAAAACCACTAGTAAATTACTGACAATTTCAGCCTGTTTTTCGTTTGTTTTGTTTTCTGGGGAAGAGACTTATTCTCAAAACGATTTATCGATTGTGAAAGTGGCGACCGAGCGTCCTACGATGCAACCCATCCGAGTGGGTAACGTGAGCAGCAAGTCTAATTTTACCTACAGGCAAGATGATGATTTGTTGAAAAATCTCCAGAAAGCCGAAGACGAAGAGCTTACGGAGGCCTTGGGGGGAGATGACATCGCTGATTTATTTAAAGCTGGTCAATGGCCAAGAAAATCGATTGCTGCGATCAGCCTGAATGTCCGAGAGAAAAAGGGAGCGCCTAAGGGGATTGCTGGTGAGTTGATGGCAACCCAAAAAAATGTGTGGAGTGAATTTTCGCCTGAACTGAAAGTCTTTGCTTGGGTCGCTCCTGATATTCGCTATCAGCCATTATATTTCGAAGACGTTGCTTTGGAGAGATATGGCCAGACTTCAGGGGAGCGGCTTGAATCCGTCCGTTCAACCGCAAACTTCTTTACTTCGGCAGTTCTTTTGCCGTATCACATGCGGCGGGACGCTCCGGGAAGTTGTGATTATCCCCTTGGTTTCTGCCGCCCCGGAGACGTGGTTCCGTGTACAAAGCAGCGTCAGTTGTTCCCTCGCTAATGCGGTCAAACTGGTCAGCTTAAATTGGCTTCGGTTTCATTTCCCGTGAGACGCGTGAAGGTAGGATTTAGCGTCTTGGGTGCTCCGGCGATCGGTTCGGCGTGTCGCTTGGCGGCCCTGTGGGTATATGCGGGGGATGGGGTGTCTTTGCGGGTTAGCTGGAGTCGTCCGATTATCTGGATCATCATGATATTTTGGCGTGATTATTCCGATGAAGTTGTCATTGCTGGATAGTTTAATCCTAACAGTTCTGCCAATCTTACGAGCAAGCCATGATTTTTGGTCTTCCTGTGGACATCTTAAACACGCGTCAATTGTCGAAAATTTACGGTGTTTTGTTATTAGCCTTCATTGCAGGTTCGTTAGTCGGCTGCCAGCATCGGGCCAAACAGGTGGTCGATTTTTCGGGCGACTGTTCACCCTGTCAATCGCTTTTGCAGCAGATCGAATATCCAGAGCTTGAGGATGAGGAAGGAACCGATGGTCTGCAGTATCTTTCCGGACCGCCGGTAACCATTTCAAATTTCCAAGATTTGACGCCCCTTGAGATGACGGTAGAGCAATGCGTTGAGATGGCTCTTGCTAATTCTAAGGTCATGCAAAAGCTTGGTGGGCTCGTCGTCAATTCCCCACAGGCTGCAACCACGCTTTACGATCAAGCGATTAATGAAACGGGTTTGGGAAGTGTCGAGGCGGCGCTCTCAGCCTTCGATGCACAGGTCGATTCAAGTTTGCTGTACAGCCGTCGCGAGCGTTTTATAAATCAAGCATTTTTAGGCGGCGCGGTGACCAATGCTTCGAACTTTAATTTTGGAATTGGTAAGCAGACTGCATCGGGGGCATCGTACGGAATTCGAAATTTGACTGATTATAACCGTAATGCGAATCCGTTCGCGATTTTCAATAGCAATTACAACATGGTGACGCAGCTTGAATTTCGACAGCCCTTGGGGCGTGGACGTGGTTCGGCGGTCAATCGGATTGCTGGCCCTAATGCGACTCCCGGAAATTACAACGGCGTCCTAATTGCCCGAATTAGGAGTGATGTCTCTCTTGCGGATTTCGAAGTGGCAGTCCGTAATCTGGTTCGCAATGTCGAGGACACTTACTGGGAATTATATTTCTCATACCGCGACCTCGATACAAAGATCGGTGCTCGCGATTCGGCCCAGGAGGCATGGGATAATCGCAAAAAGCGGTTGGACGAAGGTGTTGGTCGACCCGATGATGAAGCGCTTGCCCGCCAGCAGTATTTTAATTTCCAAGTTCAGGCACAGGATATTTTGACCGGGCAATTGAATGGGGTGAAGGGTGTATTGGGATCAGATCGTGATCTCCGCCGACTGATGAATTTGCCAGCGAGTGATGGAACAATCATCTTGCCAACTTCAGATCCTGCCTTGGCACCGGTCGCTTTTGACTGGGAACAGTCTCAAGTGGATGCTCTTAATCGAAGGGTCGAAATTAGGCGTCAAAAATGGGTGGTTCGCCAACGTGAATTAGAATTGCTGGCAGCTAAAGCACTCAATAAATGGCGATTTGATTTAACGGGTCAGTATGGAGCGAGAGGCTTCGGTCGCAATTTGTTTGGCACCCAGGGGTCACCCAATGGCGGTGCATTTAATGACATGTTCAAAGGGAATCTTGACGATTGGCAGCTAGGATTTGAATTCGGTGGCGCGATTGGAAATCGGATTGGGCATCTTTCGATTCGAAATGCCGAATTGAAACTGGCGCGAGAGCGAACTTTGCTGAATGAACAGCAACGACAGATCTTGCTTGATTTGAATCAAGCATTTACCGAAGTTGATCGATCGATTGCGTCTTTGCGAACAAACTTTGATGCAAGAATTGCTGCCGAAGAAGAGATCAATCCAAAGCAAAAGAGGTTTGATGAAGGGCAGGATCAGATTTTCTTTTTACTCGACGCTCAACAGCGAAAAGCGAATACCGAGAGTCGCGTGCACCGTTCCGTTGCCGAATATAACAAAGCACTTCTTAACTATGTGTACACGACAGGAACATTGCTTAGTCGGTACAATATATTTTTGACCGAGGGAGAGTGGTCTGAAAATGCCCGGGCGAATGCGGTTGAGAAAGCTCCGCGTTTTGAGAAGGGGCCCTTGAACTTTAATAGCCGCGACGTCAGCCCATTGAGTTTCGGTGCTTATGACCAGCGGGCGGTTCCATTAAGTGTTTCTGCTGCAGCCGAGGGCGAGGCAATGGTTGCCCCCGCGGTTCCAGAGCCAGCAGGACAAAAATAGCTGGAAGAATTATTCTTCTGGCGGACGGTATTGAATGGGGGAAACCTGTTCGAGCCCGAATTCTTTTCTCGACAGGGAAACATAATTTAAGCCAATGGCGACCTGCTCACCTTCGGTGACCCGCTTTCCCGACTCATCGAGGCGAGCGTTCATGATTGCCTTTTTTCCGGTGTAGCAAATGGTCTTAATTTCACCCAGGACGTCAGCCCAAGCGAGTAGATATTTACTTCCCTCAAATGGCTCACCGCGGAAGTCAGTTCTTAAACCATAGCAAAGAACCGGAATGCCAATTCGGTCGCAAACCATGGTTAATTGAAGGACTTGTTTGGAGGTGAGGAATTGAGCCTCGTCGATAAATACGCAGGCGATTTGGGACTTCTTTTGCTCATCCCGAATTTGCACAAACAGATCGAATTCGGCATCAAAACTGAAGGCTTCGCGGGTTAAGCCAAGTCGAGAAGAGATGTTTCCGACGCCAGCGCGGTCGTCAATTTGAGGCGTGAATAATAAAACGCGCATGCCGCGTTCTTCATAGTTATGGGCCGCTTGAAGTAACGTCGTGCTCTTGCCGGCGTTCATCGCGGAATAGTAAAAATAGAGTTTGGCCATCTGCTTAGTGCGATAACAGGGGATCAGTAATACTTGGGTCGGTACGAATCGTACGCGTGCGTGCCCAATCGGATCTGTATTCTACTTTGAAGTTGATAACTTCCAAGAGTTCGTCTCGAAAGTCTTTTCGTGGGATTCTCATGGCTGGATTCTACCCAATTGATCGACTAAAACTTTGTTTGTCTCGGATTGCGGTTGGTTTTCTGTGAAATTTAAATTGTTCGAGTTAATTCGACAAATGGATGTTTGAACGGACGTAACTCAGGAGTAGGGCGGTTAATGAAAAAATCCAGTATTCCCGATCCGGAAGCGGACTTGTTGGCCTACAATCGCGCGGCATGGAATGCGCAAGTTCACGCTGATAATCAGTGGACGGTAGCCGTTAGTGCCGCAGAAGTCCAACGGGCTCGTGAGGGGGATTGGAGCATCGTTTTGACTCCTCATCGGTCTGTGCCAAAAGAATGGTTTCCTGATTTCTCAGCCAGTCCTTGTCGGGTCCTTTGTCTGGCTGGAAGTGGCGGTCAGCAGGCTCCAATTTTAGCTGCGGCTGGCGCGAGTGTGACCGTATTTGATCTTTCCGAGGAACAGCTAAAGCAGGATCAGTTGGTCGCTAAGCGAGACGGTTTGACAATCGAAAGTGTGCAAGGCGATATGAGCGATTTGTCTTGTTTCAAAGATGAGTCATTTGATTTGATTGTACATCCTTGTTCCAACAGCTTTGTTCCAAATGTCCTTCCCGTTTGGCAGGAGGCGGCTCGGGTGCTCCGTCGTGGTGGGCAGTTGCTGGCCGGTTTTACCAAGCCAGTGTTTTATGTGTTTGACCAAAATCGAATCGAAAAGGGGGAGTTAATTGTCAAACATTCAATTCCCTATTCTGAGTTAACAAGTATTTCGTCCTCAGATAAAGCCAAATACATCGCAGAACAGGAGCCGCTGTGTTTTGGGCACAGTTTGAGTGATCAAATTGGGGGGCAGTTAGAAGCTGGATTACGGGTCATCGGGTATTACGAAGATCACTGGAAAGCTTACCCCGTTGGAAAATATATTGGGGATATGGCGGCAACTCGTTCAATCAAAAGTTAGCCTCTCGCGAGGCTAAATTCATAGTCAGATCGACGGGGATTAGTCTGTAGTTTGTTCCGTCAGTCGCACGATGATGGCGTCCGCTTGGTCGTGATTCAATTCGATGAAATTGCCATCGGCGTCAAGTAGAACCCACGTGTTCCCATCTGCAGATCGCCGGTCCATGGTCACCAAATCGCCCGCGTTCAGTCCGCACATTTGGGCAGTTTCTCCAACTTGTTCGACGACCGCGCGGTTGCCGTCTCGCATTAAGCTCGAAATAAAGGAACGATTAATTCCAACCTGCGATTGATCCGTTGGAATGACGGACCCGTGTGGATCAGAAAGTGGGTGTCCCAGTTTATCGTCAAGATAGGCAACGGTAGCTTGATCGCTAATGTGTTCTAGTTTATGAGCGATCTCGTGAAGCTCCGTTTCCGGGGTTCCAGTTTTCTCCAGGTAGGTTTCCCACAACCGGTGGGCGCGGACCAGGCGGTTGGCCTCGATGCGGCCATCGGCGGTAAGCTGAACCTGATTGTTGGAAATTTCAATTAGTCGCTGCCGGCCGAGAAG
>JAAEMV010000143.1 GCA_024225195.1 Planctomycetaceae bacterium
CAGTTGATATCTCTAACGACATGATTTTGCATCTGTCACCAGAGCCCTGCAGCCGCAGGCTGACCGATGACTATATTGCTGCATAACAAAGCGTTGAACCGTAGCCGATTAGCCGTGGTGTGGTTCCTTTGATACAAATATGGTTCGGGCCGAACTGGTCGGCCCGGTGAACGGTGACGTTATCCTAGTCAATCAACTATCCAGTATCGCGCCGTGATGAAGTTCACCTAAGGGCTCAATTTCTCATGCTTAGCAAAAATCAGTTTTCGATTGGGAGAGTGGTTTACTTCACCGCTTTCGTCGCGACCCTGGTGGCTTGCGTGAAAACTGGTTACCCATATGGCTTCATCTATCCTGCTGCTTTCGTCGTCATAGTCGGGTGTTATGTAGTTTGGCAAATCTCGCGTCCAAACTTGGAATTGCCGAATGAATCCATCCTTGACGAATGGGACGCTGACGAAAAAACCTGATATATTGTAGTCATCTGGCTACAGCTACCCCGCCGGATAACAATGTGATGTACGCGAAGCCGGACTTGCGTGTGCTTTTCGACAACTAGTTCAATCGTTCCGGCTCGGTGATCTTCCCCGTTATCCGCAAAGATGAAAAACAACTCATGATCAAAACCTCTCGTCTCAGAACCGTTGCGCGAGTTTGCGTCTCGCTTTGCGTCTTGCTTTGCGTAGCGACTTCAAACGTGGATGCGCAATCGACGCAGAACCAGGCGACCATTCTTATCGCTGCGAATGAACCGGCGAAACCCTACGATCCGATGATCTTCGGCGGTTTTATCGAGCACCTTGGCAGACAGATCTACGGC
>JAAEMV010000144.1 GCA_024225195.1 Planctomycetaceae bacterium
CCACATTCACGACCTGAATGCCACGATCCTGAATTGCCTTGGAATTGATCATGAAAGGCTCACGTTTCCGTTTCAGGGCCGCGATTTCCGTTTAACCGATGTCCACGGCAAGGTCGTCCACGAGATTTTGGCTTAGTAGCTTTGTAATTGTTCTACAAGAAACTTAATTCAGACAAAGGGCAGGGGATTATATTAGCTTGCTTAACGACTCAGCTGCCCGTAGGGCAAAACGGAAAGACAAAGGTTAGAAAAGGGGACGGCGGTCGATTCTTTTCATCGATGAAGATTAGTTCTACGTTGTTCTCGGCGGACTAAAACACTGGCCTGGTGAGGGCCACCAGAGCAAAGCTAAAAGTGTGTAATTCCTAGTTTCATCAACGTAGACGGTCCTTTGTTGCGTACAACATGAATTCATTTTAAAGTGAGTTCAGGAAGCGGAGGAATATACTTGGCAGATCTGTCAGTTCCATGCCCATGCCCCTACTGCAATGAAGATACGGAGAGCAACACCCTTGATGCTAATCAAAGGGAATTCAGTTACTTCGCAGGGACGCTTTTTCAAGGCAAACGCACTAAGACACCCGGAGTCATTTCCTTGAGCTACGAGACGATATCTGACATCGTGGATCAAAACCCCTATCAGTCGCGAGAAGAAAGGGGCGGGATATGAAGTCGGTTTTTTCGGAACGCTGACTGGCATAGGCGTCGACAGCGAGGCCTGATTTAACGAGACTGAGTTCTTTAGACTTTTCATAAATAAGATGCGACCATTATGCCACTTCGGGCGTTTCATTCATGATCATCTCCGTTGCCTTTTTCTGTCTGGGGCAAGATTCTCTTTATCTGGGCCAGGATCGGCGTGAGCCCACCAATGCCGACGAGGCTGCCGCGCAGAAGGCCAAAGCCGAGGCGGAGATTGATTCAAAGTATCAAGTCTGGGTTAGAACGCTGACACCCGCACATCCAGCTTGGGAGCGCATTCTGCAATCCGAACTGGGTGATTTCTACCTCCCAATCCACAAGCGACAGAAGGTTGCCGGACGCTCCAACGCATGGTAAGTTTTCCCGAGAACCCTAACTCGCGCTCCTCAATTTCGAATCCTTTTAGCTGCAATTGCACGGGCTATTGGACTGCCGCTGGCATCGAATTCCTGCATCTCCATTATAAACATTCAACCCAAACCCGGACGCAATAACATGCACAGCAGAACCCTACTTAGATCATTGACCAGTCGCATCATGCTAATAGGGGTGATGATCTTTCTTCTCCTTTTCCTTCCCTCAAATTCTGAACTGAACAACGTTGCCGTGACCGCAAACAAGGCAAGCGACTCTGCACTTAAACAAGCCAAGCTCTTACAGGATGGAATTGAAGACTTTCAGCAAACAGACATACAAACCTCAATCGACAACGCAGGCCTACAAGCCAAAACTATCGCTGAACTTCTCAAAGGACAGGCAATCGATATCGAGACAGTACAAACGCTACATGATGCGTTTGGCGACCTCGCCGTTGGTCTCGAAACAACTGGAGAGTTCATCGACCCCGAGAGCGCGATGGCATTGGCAACAAGTCTTGACAACACTGCCACCTTTCTCGAAACCTCTGTGGCCAAGAACGCACTTGAAATCGCTGGGCAAGTTGAGAAGGTAGCACAATCGTTTTCTAGCAATGCCAAAAGACTGAATCAATTCCTTGAGACCAAGCCGTTTAACTTAAATGCAATCGAACAACTTCGAGACACACTGAATTCATACAGCAAAGCAATAGACAGCATCAACCAGTACCAACTCTCTACTGCTGATTTTAATGGAATCGCGAAGTCGCTTAAATTAGTTTCGAACCAAATTCACTACTATGGGACGTTTCAAGTTGCAAAACTCCCATTTAATTGGGGGGGGATCGATGTAGTTCGTGGCGACGCACAAAAAGCAGCACTCAACGCAGCGAAATCTCTTGCCACTATCGCAGAAAAAACAGAGCAACTGGGTAGGCAACTGCCCAAAATAAGAGCTGCAGTCAGCGACAGCAAGAAAACCGTAGATGCCGCGAAAATGATGCTGGATAATGCACTTAAACAACGCGAGACGATTGCCCCAATCTTAAGTGAACTCCCCGAGCAATTCGTATTCTTGTCAGAAGAATTTCCAAAGCTGGCGTTGAATTTCACTTCCCTGATGCGAGAGACGTCCAAGATAAATCAGGCCGCAGCCATTTTGCGAGAAACTTCGATGCGTACAAGAAAGGCAGCCGAAGAACTTCCGAAAATACGATCCGCTATCTCTCGGGGAGCGAGATTGCTTTCGAATTCACAACAACAACTTAACCATGTCATTAACAATCGAGAGAAATACGATGCGGCTCTCGGGCAAACAGTCGTCACGCTTGAAGGTCTTTCCGTAGCCATCCCCGCCACAAAATCACAAATCGACCAACGACTTCAAGAACAAAAACTCATCCTTGATAGCTTTGTGGTCACTGCGAAAACAACGAGCAACATGATTGCCAGCTACCAGGCATCCCTGATGAATAGACTCAATCTCATCCGAATGCTCCTCTACACGGCAATCGTTATCACTTTAGGATCATGCGTTGTGTGTTTCCGTAACCCGTCCACGGTTGAAGCAAACCACAGCTAACTTTGGCCATTTGAATGTAAAGTCGATTGGCAATTCAGTGCTTGCCACGAAGCGATGTGAACAGGCACTGAGACTTGTCGGCTTATGCACCGCCGCAAGCAAATCTTATTACGAAACACCCCGCTCCACTCCTCTTCGCCCGCTCCACTCAAATACGGAATGCCGCGAAACCAGAAACATGGTAAGCACATTGTGCAACCTATTTACCTGGCGTTGAAACGTTTGAATTTTACCTCTCAAGAAATCAGAGTGTCGATTTGACTGTTCACACCGTTTTTGAAATGGCTGATACGAATTCATTGGTCATTAGTGAGTGCGTAGGAACAGGATGATCTTCAAATCTCAATCTTCGTGGTGGAAATTGGATTGAACGTCAAATCGATGGTGATACGTTCTCCGATACCGTCAATTTCGACGGCGACATCTATGCAATATGAGACGAAACAGCGAATGGTGATTCTGTAACCCTGCTGGTTGATACAGATGGCACCGTTATGCTCAAAAATATCTCACACTTCGAAGTACTTTCAGTCGCACTCAAGGTCGCATCACCGATGGCATCCTGATTCACATCATATGAATATTCTGCTGAAACGCCCTGACGAACTCTTACGAGCACATCATGCCGAGCCCTGCCAAGGGAAGAAGTCCAGTTGAACCGCGGCACTGTAAGTGAAACTGCGAGAGTGTCTCGGGACAAACCAACTGGCCAAATTGTGGCCGAATATTTGACAAGCGCCCAAAATACGGCCAAAATAGAGGTTCGTATTGGATTAACATCCCTCTCAGTCGGAGACTGGGTGAATCAACGGATGCGATACGAAACTTGGATACTTTACTTCATGATGAGGGAAAACCCGATGAAAACGCTTGTTTCTGCTATTCCGTACGCTCGTTTAACCACCCCGTTGGCGGTGCTTACATTGATTATCTTCTGGTTCAATGGTTTAGCAAACGCTCAGGAAGCTACCTCAGCGGAAAAGGATTTTGCTGAGTTGGTAGAGTCACTTCGAGGATCGTGGCAGGTGAAAAACACTGCTGTCCTTGACATGCCCCAACGCGGAATTTCCAAGGGACAGCAGCTCGATTCGTACGCCACGATCGAAGTAAGTCAGTCAGGAACGGTTCTCCAATGGAACACCTTGGTCGGGTCAGAAATTACACGTGGCATGATCTCGGTGGATCGCGGTGGTAACCAAATTCGGAGTTTTCATACGGCGCCCGATGGTGGGCATTGGGAGATGGTCATCAACAAGGATAACAAAAACAAAGGGCGGTGGAATTGGGAATTGGCGAACGCCAGCTTTCCAGCAGGTGACATGGTGAATGGCAAAGGAACCTGGACATTCACGCCCAACGGAAAGGTGATGGAAGGCGGGGGGGAAATCAATGTGAAGGACGCCGACGATATAAAGTTGAGCAGTCGCATGGTGCGGATTTCTAAATCGACGGATGCCAAAGTGCACGCTGCTGGCAGCGTGCGGCGGTTCCTGCGCAACTTCAACAGCCGCAATGTCACCGGTCTGGCAAATGAATTCGTGAAAGACAGCGCGCGGGTGATCAGCCTGTATCAACTGCCGCTGGAGGGGCGAGATGCGATTGCAGCCTCATTCAATGAGCGATTTGCCGACGAGGGAGACGCGGAAGTTGCGATGTTGGATGGGGTCGTCAAGGGCGCGCGGTACCTCAGCGATGACGTGATTCTCGCCGATGGGACTTGGGAGATCGTTGATCCGACAGGGGTGGTTTTGCGACACGGGAAATGGGGGAACGTGCTGCAGATCGAGGACGGGCAGTGGAAGCTGTTGATGGAATCCGCCCATGCCGAAATCACGCATGATGAAGTGGGTGCAGATAAAAGCGAGAGTCGTTTGCCAGTGCCTAATGCATTGACGGCTGAAGATGATCCGGTGGTCCCCTTGATCGAGCGGAGCATCGCTCGATATGCCAACGGCATGCGCACATCTGACTTTAACGGACTGGCTTGTGAGTTTACCAACGATGGGTTTCAGCTGGTTGGGAATGTGGCCGGTGCAAGTCGGGGCTATCAGGAAATTAAAAAAGCCTTCTCGTCCGGCGTGGGTGACGGTAGCCCCTACGAAAAAACCGTCCTTGATGCCAAGGTCCTTGGAATTCGAAAGATCAGCGACACACTGTTCGCTGCCTACGGAGTTTGGGATATTCACTCAAGTGATGGCGAACTGATCGATTTCGGACAGTGGGGCAACGTGCTGAGGGTTTCAGACGGGGAAGCAAAAATGCTCATGGAATCAGCTGGCAGCTTTGAGTGAGAAGGTTGGCGATAGGGTGTACCGGTTTCCGTCAGTGGACCACTCGAGCCGCACGGATGCATAGGATAAATAAGGCGGCGAAATTTTAGGCCAAATGTTTGGCGGCCGTTTAAAACAGGGCCAAGATACAACGCCGTCGCGGAACATAATTCCTTTCAGTGAAGGCACGATGGAAATCACCGTAATCGATGACAGAGAAATAGTCGGATGGACAGCGGCGGCGACTCGCATTGGCGAAATCTATATGACGAACGTCGCGAGTATGGTTCAAAATGTAATAACGAAAGCCGCCGGTACGCCAATCAGTCGCCTCAATATTGTGGATCACGGCAACGCTGTCAGTTTTCAGATTGGGAGCGATCATATAAGCCTTGGCAACCTCGCTACCTATCGCTCCCAACTCGTTCGATTGAACGGCCAGTTCAGATCGAACGGGTTTGTCCATCTGCAACACTGCGCGATCGGCAACAACCAACCGCTGCTGCTACAGTTGTCCAGCATCTGGGGAGTTCCGGTATACGCCGGGACCGGAAATCATAATTCAATCTACCGCTTCAACTTGGGCGAGTACGTTCGCTGCCAGCCGCTTCCTTACGGCTGCACGACTGATGTCCGCAGACCGAGCGCACCGTGACACGCCTCAAAGAAATAAAGGGGGGGGGCAGGCTACTTTATTGATGATTGCCATTACGTTTTTTTTTGACTTAATGAATGTCTGGAAAACCGCGGGTATCGTTGGGAGCCATTTGTTGCCATATCCTGAGCCGTGGCAACGATCGCGCTTCAGTCTTTCATCAAGATGGTGACTATGCGGCGTTATTAAAATTGATGAAACAGGCAAGCGTGCGAATTCCTATGAGATTGCCTTCTTGTTGCCTTCTGCCAAGCCATTTCCATCTTGTGTTGTGGCCGGAGAACGATGGTGACCTTAGCAAGTAGATGCCGTGGCTGACGACTGCACATGTTCGCCGATATCATCGTCTTTACGATTCAGCGGGCCACGTCTGGCAAGGACGATTCAAGTCGTTCCCAAAACAATCTGACAACCCTTGATTGATCGTCAGGCGGCAGGTCCAACGGAACCCGGTGCGACCTGTCTTTTAATTGCTTGGGTGCACGTCTCGATGTACAATTCGCTCAATCAGCTGCAGCGGGCAATGTTTGATTAACCTTTGGAGTGCAAGGAGACTTAACGTGTTGTTTGCCAAGAGTTTTTGCTTCTGTTGTTTGTCCCTGATCGTGATCGGATCTGCCACCCCTGTTGGAGATGACCCGGTTGGAAATGATCCTCTGGAGCCCTTGAATCGTCGCGTCGGCAGCTGGATCAACAAGGTGGTCGAGAAAAAGGCTGCCTGGAACCCGGTAGAGCGAACCATTGCGGGGGAAGAAAAGATCCAATGGGTACTGGACAAGAATTTTATTCAGGGTGACATGGTGATGGAGGACGGTGCGAAAGGCCGCTGGTTTATAAAGTACGATGCCGACGCCAAGGTTTATCGCAGTTGGTTCTTTGGCAACAACAGTTTTCCTGGGGGAGATACGATCGGACGCTGGAACCCAAAATTTGAACGTATGGACTGGGAATTTAAAGTTGGCAACGACCACCACGGCAAGATGCGTTTCCAGTTTTCCGGCCAAGACAAGATGGAATGGAAAATAACCATCCATGACGGCCGTGGCCAATTGATGATTGAATCCGTTGGTGTCCAGACAAGGAAGAAATGAGATTCCCTAATCAGTAAGTCAGGTGCGGCAATGGAAGCACAGCATTTAATCCATAGCGGTGCCGGCAAAGCGACGGCAGGCATGCCCAACAAGTTTCAAATCAGGTTTCGGATATTATTAGGTAGCAATTAAAACTCTCGCTCCAGGCCGCACCCGTGGGCAACCCACCAATTCACCGTCGCGTTGAACTACGAATTGAAGAACGAACGGGATGAACTTCATGCTCCAGCGAATTTTTGCGCTGCGGCAACGGCGGCCCATCCCGTACACACCAAACGCGAGTAGACAAAATTTGACAAAGAAGCTCCCACTGGGAATACAAAAAAACGAAAGAGAGCCGGAGCAAAGCAATCCATTCGAGCTCGAAAAAACACTAAACTGAACATCACCGATGGCACCCTTCGTCTCGTATTTTCGGGAGATGATCCGGGGATCGCAATGGATCTTCGCAAAAAATCATTAACGCCCGGGCCCTATCGTCTTGCCTTTGACCTAAAGGGGGGAAGCCAAGGCGGGGGTGAGCTCTTCTTTACCACCGATCTAAAAACTGTCCTCCCCAAAGGAAACCGAATTCCATTTGAGGTTGTCGCCGACGGAGACTGGCAGAAAGTTGATATCGAACTAAAAACTGACAAAGCGATTCAACAATTGAGACTCGATGTCAGCGAAGGTTCTGGAGAAGCATCCATTCGCCAACTCCGCCTGACCGATGATTCGGGCAAAGTTTTATTCAAATGGCCAAACTGATAACTTGATCGATAACACAAATTACTTTCAGTAAATTCCTTTGTCCAGATTCTGCATCGCCGGGAGTGTTTACAAAGTGAATAATCGTTCAGCGAAAAAGAACCCTGCCATGATTTCCCTCGACTGGTATCATAAGGACTTCTACAGCAGGTCACCGAGTGTTAATCCGGAGAACACCACGGAAACCGATCTGAGCCGTCTGCGCAGTGGGTCGTTTCACAGCATTGGGAGTAGCCTTACAGATGAGTAATCAAACTCAATTCATGCGACACAATAAGGATACCTCCGAGACGATCTGGCCGCAGGGAAATTTAAACCTGAGAAGATCCATCAGTTGTGTGATACTGCTGTGCCTGTGGGGAGGTCTTTCTAGCCCTATGTTGTTGGCACAGAATCCGACGATCACTGAATCTCAGCGAGAGTTTTTTGAAAAGAAGATCCGCCCTGTGCTGGCGGAGCAATGCCTCGACTGCCACAACTCGATCAATGAAAAGAGCGGCGGCTTGGCCCTCGACTGGATTCAGCCTTTAAGACAAGGAGGAGATTCGGGAAAGGTAATCATACCCGGTGATCCCGATAAAAGTTTATTGATTCAGGCCATCCGTCATCAGGCGGAGGTAGAGGATATGCCCCCCGAAGCGCCCAAGTTGGTCGACAGTGTCATCGCTGACTTCACAAAGTGGGTACGCATGGGGGCTCCGGATCCGCGTCGCACGCAACCGACGGCCGCGAGTTTGAAGAAAGGGATGCGTAGCTGGAACGATGTGCGGGACGACCGTAAAAAGTGGTGGTCCTTCCAGCCGATAACAAACCCTGAGCCGCCGCAGGTGAATAACGCCGATTGGCGCCACCATCCCATTGATGCTTTTGTGTATGACAGTCTGAAACAGCAGCAACTGACTCCCAGTAACGTCGCCGATCCACACACTTTATTGCGCCGAGTGTCGCTGGTGCTGACGGGGCTACCTCCCTCACCTGACGACGTGACAACGTTTATGTCAAGCAAAGATCCGAATCGCTATGAAAAGTACGTCGACACATTGTTGGCCAGCAAGGCTTATGCGGAACGTTGGGCTCGACACTGGATGGACTGGTACCGCTACAGCGAAAGTCATGGCAGCGAGGGCGATCCCCGTATCGCCTTTGCCCGGCAGTACCGTGATTACTTGATACGGGCGCTGGAACAGGATGTGCCTTACGACCGGTTGATGATCGAGCATTTGGCTGGCGATTTGTTGGCGAAGCCCCGACTAAATCAGGAAACCCATATCAACGAATCGGCCATTGGCCCCGCACATCTGCGCATGAACCCTTTTGGTTATGGTGTGGTGGACGCCTATCAGGAATTGGTGAATTTCACCGACAATCAGGTGGATGTGGTGAGCAAGGCCACCATGGCTCTC